>NZ_JRZZ01000009.1:1387-109686 GCF_002865965.1 Erwinia sp. B116 | reverse complement strand
CGCTGTTTGTGGCGGGCTGCGAGCATCAGTGCCCGGGCTGCTATAACCGCAGCACCTGGCGGCTGAACTCCGGCGTGCCGCTGACCATCGCGCTGGAGGAGCGGCTGATTGCCGATCTGAACGATACGCGTATTCCGCGCCAGGGGCTGTCGCTCACCGGCGGCGATCCGCTGCACCCGGCCAACGTGGCGGAGGTCGGGCGGCTGGTGCGCCGGGTTAAGCGCGAGTGTGCGGGCAAGGATATCTGGCTGTGGACCGGTTACCGCCTGGCGGAGCTGAGCGCCGCGCAGCGGCGGGTGGTCGCCGGGGTGAACGTGCTGATCGACGGCCGCTTTGAGCAGGCGCTGAAGGACCCGACGCTGCTGTGGCGGGGCAGCAGCAACCAGGTGATCCACAGGCTGCGCTGAGACTTAACAGACCTGGGGATCCACCGGCTGCGCTAAGAGTTAACAGATCTGAGGATCCAGCGGCTGCGTGAAGGCTTAACAGACCCGGGGATTCACCGGCTTCGCAAGGGTTCAACGCACTCTGCATGCATCGAGTGTGCCGCCGTCGCGCGGTGGCGCACTTTGCGTTACAGTAGCGCCATGTTAACTGAAGCGAAAGAACCGCTGCCGGCTGCCCCGTCCGCCGACTGGCGTCTGTACATTCTGCGCACCGCCAGCGGCGTGCTGTATACCGGCATCACTAACGATGTGCCGCGGCGTCTGGCACAGCATCAGAGCGGCAGGGGGGCGAAAGCGCTGCGCGGCAAAGGTCCGCTGACGCTGGTTTTTCACTGCGCGGCGGGCGACCGATCGCAGGCATCGAAGCTGGAGTATCAGGTAAAGCAGCTGACCCGCCAGCAAAAGCTCGGACTGGTCAGCCACCCGCCGACCTCACTGGCCGACTGGCTGGGGGCGCTTAAAAGCGGCTGAACGGCGCGGCAAACTCGACTTCACCGGCCACGCCGTCAAACACGCCGTCGCTCAGCGGATGGATCTGGAAGCTGCTGGCGCTATCCGGCCAGCGGCAGGTCAGCTGCTGGCTGGCCGCGACGGTAAAGCCGACGCGCCCGTACCAGGCGGGATCGCCCAGCACCACCACCGCCGCGTAACCAAACTCGTTCAGCGTATCCAGCCCTTCACGGACCAGCTGCTGACCCAGCCCCTGGCCGCGTACGCTGGCATCCACCGCCACCGGGGCCAGCGCCACCCAGTGCAGGTCTTCACCGCTCAGAGTGACCGGGCTGAAGGCCGCATAGCCCAGCACCTGGCCCTCATCGTCGGTGGCCACCACGCCCAGCGTCAGCAGGCCATCTTCCCGCAGCTGCTGCACCAGTTCGGCTTCCGCCACGGTGGCGAAGCTGCGGCGCAGCAGGCCGTCTATGCTGGCGGCATCAACGCCAATTTCAGTACGAATTAACATGCTATACCTGCGCGTGCCTCCGGGGGAGCCGCGTCCTGTTTCATTCCGGCCTCAACAAAATCAGCCAGTTGCATAAGACCGATGCGCAATGGCGTCGGCATAGATTCGGGGTCGAGCGCGTCCATCAGGTTTTTCACCTGCAGGCCCAGCTCGGTATCCCCTTCAATGGTCAGACGACGCTGGAAAAACAGCGTGTCCGGATCCCGCCGGCGTGCCGCAATCAACAGCAGATCGCCAGCCGTGGCACGAAACCAGACGTCACACGCGTCGCGATCGGCCACCCGCAGCTGTCCGTCGGCCAGGGTGACCGACCAGCGCAGATCCAGATCGCTAATCTCAATGCCTAACCAGCGTTCAGCCAGGAAGTCCACCTCCCCTTCCACCAGCGCCTGCTGCAGATGCCCGCGCAGCAGCGCTTCGATCAGCGGCTTTTTCAGCGCGAAAGGCGTAACGCCGAGCGGAAGACGCAGCAGCTGCGGGGCCTGTTGCACAACGTAATGACGTAGCCGATCCAGTCTCATTATGACTCCTTACCGATAAATTTCGGCTATTTTGCCACAATCGCCAACGGCGGCAGGCGGCTGGATCAACAAACGGGCAGAACCTCGTCGGTTTTATCAGGGAATCCGTGCCTCATCAATACGCCATTAGCTGCCTTAAATCAAAATTTGTCGCCGCCATCCTCACTACACTCATCGACTTTGCTAACCCGTGAGACTCAGTTATGGAACTGCTCTGCCCGGCCGGCAATCTGCCGGCGCTAAAAGCCGCCATCGCCAGCGGCGCGGACGCCGTCTATATCGGCCTGAAGGATGACACCAACGCCCGCCATTTTGCCGGGCTGAACTTCAACGATAAACGCCTGCAGGAGGCGGCAAACTACGTGCACCAGCGCGGGCGCAAGCTGCACGTGGCGATTAACACCTTTGCCCACCCGGACGGCTTCAGCCGCTGGCAGCGGGCGGTGGATATGGCCGCCGGTGCCGGTGCCGATGCGCTGATCCTCGCCGATCCGGCGATCCTCGACTACGCCGCCCGGCGCTATCCGCAGATTGAACGCCACGTCTCGGTACAGGCCTCGGCCACCAACGCCGCCGCGATCCGTTTTTATCAGCGTAACTTTGATGTGGCCCGGGTGGTATTGCCGCGCGTGCTCTCGATCCATCAGGTGCGGCAACTGGCCCGTGATACCACGGTGCCGCTGGAGGTGTTTGCCTTCGGCAGCCTGTGCATTATGGCCGAGGGGCGCTGCTACCTCTCCTCTTACCTGACCGGCGAATCACCAAATACCGCCGGGGCCTGCTCCCCGGCCCGTTTTGTGCGCTGGCAGCAGACCGCCGCCGGGCTCGAGTCACGGCTTAACGAGGTGCTGATTGACCGTTACGACGACGGTGAGAACGCCGGTTACCCGACGCTGTGCAAAGGCCGTTATCAGGTCGACGGGCCGCGCTACCACGCGCTGGAGGAGCCCACCAGCCTGAATACCCTGGCGCTGCTGCCGGAGCTGATGGCGGCGAAGATCGTTTCGGTCAAAATCGAAGGCCGCCAGCGCAGCCCGGCTTACGTTGCCGAGGTGGCGCGCATCTGGCGCCAGGCGATCGATCGCTGCCAGCAGGACCCGCAGCAGTTTATTCCGCGAGCCGAGTGGATGGCGGCGCTGGGCGCGCTGAGTGAAGGCACGCAAACCACCCTTGGCGCGTATCATCGCGACTGGCAGTAGGACATTATCATGAACTATTCACTCGGACCGGTGCTGTGGTACTGGCCCAAAGAGACGCTGGCCGACTTTTATCAGGCGGCCGCAGAGAGCGAGGCGCAGATCGTTTACCTCGGCGAGACGGTGTGCAGCAGGCGGCGGGCGATTAAAGTCGCCGACTGGCTGGAGATGGCCCGTCAGCTCGCCGCGGCGGGGAAACAGGTGGCGATCGGCACGCTGGCGCTGCTGCAGTCGCCGTCCGAACTCAGCGAGCTGAAACGCTACGTCGATAACGGCGAGTTTATGATCGAGGCCAGCGATCTCGGCACGGTGATGCTGGCCAGCGAGGCACGACTGCCGTTTGTCGCCGGCCCGGCGCTGAACGTCTATAACGCGCAGACCCTGCAGCAGTTGCTCAACCTCGGCATGACCCGCTGGTGTATGCCGGTGGAGCTGTCGCGTGACTGGCTGGTGGCGCTGCTGCAGCAGTGCGAGACGCTGGGCATCCGTCACCAGTTTGAGGTGGAGGTGCTGAGCTACGGCCACCTGCCGCTGGCGTATTCGGCGCGCTGCTTTACCGCCCGCTCGGAGAACCGCAGCAAAGACGCCTGCCAGACCTGCTGTATTAACTACCCGCTCGGGCGGCCGCTGCGCAGCCAGGAGGATCGTCAGGTGTTTGTGCTCAACGGCATCCAGACGCTGAGCGGCTACTGCTATAACCTCGGTAACGATCTGATCTCCATGCAGGGGCTGGTGGACGTGGTGCGCCTGTCGCCGCAGGGGAAAGAGACGCTGGACATGCTTGCCCGCTTCCGCGCTAACGAAACCGGCAAACAGCCGCTGATGCTGGCGCGGCAGGCGGACTGCAACGGCTACTGGCGGCGGGTGGCCGGGCTGGAGCTGGTCAGCTAACGGCGGTTTTACGCCGCCTGCGCGGATCGCGCAGGCGGGCGATAAGCAGCCCGAGCAGTGCATACCCCGCACCGAGCAGCAGCAGCATCATGACATCGCCGCTCACTTCCCGGAGCGGCAGCCCCATCTGGTTGACCCCGGCAATCATCCGCGTGCCCCAGGTCGACGGCAGCATCATCGCGAAACCACGTACCCAGTCCGGCATCGACTGCACCGGCCACAGCGTGCCGGAGAGGTAGTAGACCGGCGTGGTAATAAACGACAGCGACAGATAGATGTGCTCAATGCGGTGCAGGCATTCGGTGACCAGCTTGCCGAGACCGAGCACCGCCAGCTGAAACGGCAGCGTCAGCAGCAGCAGTTCCGGCAGGGTGGCGGTCTGGCGGTAGCCAAGCAGCCACGGCCACAGGCCGAACAGCACCAGCGACAGAAACAGCCATACCGGGATCAGCGCCGACAGCGCCCCGAGCGTCACCGCCAGCGGGGGCTGCCCCTGGCTGCGCAGGGTGATATTCACCCGCACGCTGGCAATCAGCAGCGTATGCTGCATCATCATCACTAGCAGGCCGGGGAATACGATGGCGGCAAAGCTGATCCCCGGATTGAACAGATCCTGCGTCTGGCCGATAAACGGCGTCAGCACCACCGCCGCCTGGCGGGCGCTGAACCCCTGCTGCTGCATCAGCGCGCGGTTGTAGTGGCCGAGCACCTGCTGCCAGGCCGCCAGCACGTCGACCTGAATCTGCCCGTTGGCCATGCGGTTGGTGGCATCGCCGAACACCGGCAGCGATACCGCATTGCCCGCCAGCATCTTTTTCTCCAGGTCCTGCGGCAGTACCAGCACCGCAAACACCTTACGCAGCCCGAGGTCGCGCTGCGCCTCGGGAAGGCCAGGGTAGATCACCGCGGTCATTTTCGGCGTGGCGTTCAGCTGACGGATCAGCATGCGGCTGGCCGGGCTGTGATCCTGGTCAACCACCGCCACCGGCAGGTCCCAGACCGTATCGTGCATATAGACCACGCTCATCAGGCACAGCGAGCCGATCAGCATCATCCACATCGGCTTCTGCAGCATGCCGCTCAGCGTATTAGTCAGGGTCTGCCACCACAGCTTCAATGCGCCTCCTCCGGCTGGCACAGCCGCCGGAACAGGCGGCGGCGCACCAGCAGCGCCACCGCCAGCGGATAGAGCAGCAGCACGCCGCAGACGCTGGCCACCGGCGTGCCCGGTACTTCACGCAGGAACAGGTCAAACATCGCGTTCAGCGCGTGGGTCAGCGGCTCCAGGTTGGCCACCAGCTGCGCCGGCCACGGCATCGACAGCACCGGAATGGCGGTGCCGGAGAAGGTCAGCGCGATGCTGACCAGGATCCCCATCAGGGTGTAGGCGGTGATGGCGCTGGCGGTGAAGGTAAACAGCAGCACGCCGAGGCTCTGCGCCGCCATCACGTAGAAAAACGCCACGCAGACCATATACAGCGGATTGCCGACCACCCGCGCGCTGAACACGCCGATCAGCAGCGCCAGCTCGACCATCAGCAGCACGGTGTAACAGAGCGTATACGGGGCCAGCTTGCCCAGCAGGGCCATGGCAAAGTGGCGCTGATGGATCAGCGGCCGGGCGCGCGCCAGCATATAGATAGTGCAGGTGACGGTGAACAGCTGCAGCAGGTGGATGCAGGCGGCAAACTGCTGAAAGTAGATGTAGCTGCCGCTGGCGTTAAACAGGCTGTCATACTCCAGCGTGGCCCTGGGCAGCGGGGCCATCGCCCGGCCGCTGGCGGCCGCCAGCACCGTCTGGTACGGGGCACTGAGCGTGCTGACCAGGCCGCTGAAGTCCTGGGTGGAGTAGAACCCGGCACCGTAGAACAGCGCGTTGTAGTAGAGGGTCAGCTGCGGCTGGCGGCCGGCCAGCGTGTCGGCTTCAAAAAACGGTGGGATCAGCAGCACCGCGTAGGCGCGGGCGCTCTGCAACGCCTCCAGCGCCTGGCTGCTGTTGCCGGCCAGCGTCACCTGCGCGTGCGAACCGGCATTCAGATCGCGGATCAGCGTGCGCGACAGCGTGCTGTGATCCTGGTCGACCGCCACCACCGGCAGGTTCAGCAGGGTGCCTTCAGAGAAGTCGCTGGCGATCAGCGCAAACAGCAGCAGCGGAAAGCACCAGCCGAGCCAGTGCACCACCGGCTTGCGCCAGCCGTTGAACACCTCATGGCGGAAGGCGTGCAGAAAACTCAGCAACGCCGGAACTACTTTTGCCACAGCCATAAGGCACTCATCCCCTGACGCAGGTCGGCGACCGGCCGGTCGGGATAGAGGCGCACCTCGAAGGTTTTCAGATCGAAGTCGCCGGTGGCGCGGGTGGCGCGTTTGGTGGCGTAGTCGCCCAGCGGGGCGATATAACGCACTTCGGCGGCAATCATGCGGTTATTCAGGGCTGGCACCCGCAGCTGCACCTTATCGCCTTTGTGCACGTTCGCCAGGATATCCTCACGCAGGTCGAAGACAAACCACGCCGACGGCAGTTCCACCAGCGTCACCAGCGGGCTGCCGGCGTTCATCAGTTCACCCTGCTCCGCCGGGATTGGGCCGACCTCCCCCGCCACCGGTGCCCGCACCAGCAGCTCGTCAGTCTGTGCCTTGATCTGCAGCAGGTCCTGCTCCGCCTGGCGCAGCTGGGCGGAAAAGGCCTGCCGCTGCTCAGTACGATCGCCATGCAGCCCCTGGTCGAGGTTCGCCAGAGCCGCCTGCACCTGCTGCTGCGCGCTGTCGCGCGCCTGGCGGGCGTTATCCAGCTCCTGCGCTGAGATAAAGCCCTTCGCCGCCACCGCCACGTCACGCCGCCAGGCGGCCTGCGCATTGACCAGCCCGGTCCGCGCCTGGTCCAGCAGCGCCTGCAGGTTGCGGATGGTCTCTTCACGGGTGCCGTTCAGCGACTGGTCGAGAACCGCCTGCGCCCGATCGCGGGCGGCCTCACTGGATTTTAGCTGGGCAATCAGCTCCGGCGCGTCCAGCCGGAGCAGCGGCTGCCCGGCGCGCACGTCATCGCCTCTGCGCACCAGTTTCGCCACCACCCGCCCCCGCGCCTTAGAGGAGACAATCACCTCGCGGGCATCGACCTCCCCCTGCAGCAGCAGGTCGCGGCTGTGGGCGCGGAACAGCACGGTCAGCGCCACCGCCAGCACCATAACCAGCAGGGTAATAAAGACGTTTTTTTTCACTAACGGGCCCCTGAGACAACGGGCAGGCGGGAACGGGAGAGGCAGAACATTGCAGTATCCTTCGCAATCGACAAATCCGGAGGCGCTTACTATAAATGCAGCAGTGATGCGTTTATTGACGTTAAACCACTTTGCCGCGCCGGTGTTTGTCTTTTAACAGTGCTCGAAACGGACAATCGCCGCGCAACAGGATCGCGTAGCCTTGAGGTTTTCGTGTTTTGCCTACAGGACATTAACTGAGTGAGCCACTATGTCTGAGATCAACCCCGTTCCGCTGTCCCTGCTCGACCTGGCCCCGATCCCGCAGGGCGCCACCGCGCGTGACGCCTTTCATACCTCGCTGGCGCTGGCTCAGCAGGCGGAGAAGCTCGGCTTCCACCGCTACTGGCTGGCGGAGCACCACAATATGACCGGCATCGCCAGCGCCGCCACTTCGGTACTGATCGGCTATCTGGCGGCCAATACCCGCACGCTGCGCCTCGGGTCTGGCGGCATCATGCTGCCGAACCACGCGCCGCTGGTAATTGCCGAACAGTTTGGCACGCTGGAGTCGCTCTATCCGGGGCGGATCGATCTGGGCCTTGGCCGCGCGCCGGGCTCCGACCAGCGCACCATGATGGCATTACGCCGCCATATTAACGGCCAGGGCGATACCTTTGCGGAGGACGTCTCGCGGATGGTGAGCTGGTTTGACGCCCCACAGGGCGAGGCCCCGGCGGTGCAGCCGGTGCCGGGCCTTGGACTGAAGATCCCGATGTGGCTGCTCGGCTCCAGCCTGTACAGCGCCCAACTGGCCGCAAAACTCGGCCTGCCGTTTGCCTTTGCCTCGCACTTTGCGCCGGAGCTGCTGCTGCAGGCGCTGCACCAGTACCGCGAGAACTTTACGCCGTCCGCGCGGCTGCAGAAGCCTTACGCCATGGTGTGCATCAACGTGGTGGCCGCCGACAGCGATAACGACGCGAACTTCCTGTTCACTTCGATGCAGCAGCAGTTTATCAACCTGCGCCGCGGGCAGCCGGGGCCGCTGCCGGCACCGGTAACCAACCTGCATCAGCTGTGGAGCGCCGGTGAGCAGTACGGCGTGCAGCAGGCGCTGAGCATGTCGGTGGTCGGCGGTAAAGAGAAGGTGCGCCACGGACTGGCCGCGCTGCTGCGCGAAACCCAGGCAGATGAGATTATGATTAACGGCCAGATCTTCGATCCCCAGGCGCGGCTGCACTCGTTCGCGCTGGCGATGGAGGCGTACCGGTCGCTGTGAGACGGCCCTTAATACAATACAGAACATTAAGCGATGGGAGCCGGTACACGGCATCACTGATGGCCCGTGCTGAGCTGTTACGGATGACGCTTCTGGCGTCTTTACGGAGTGTAGATGCTTCGTAAGCCGGGCACGATGCCAGCAGGCGAGGCGACCTGAAACGGGCGCAGTGTTCGCAGACAACCGGTGCCCGGCACGGTATCAGCCGCAAAAAAAAACCAGCCCGCAGGCTGGTTTTTTCTGTGCATCAGCGGCTATGCCGCCTGCGACAGGTGATTATGCATCACGACGACGGGCAGGTGCTGCACCGGCTTCTTCGCGACGCGGGCCACGGGAAGCGCCACCGTCACGGCTGAAACCGCCGCTGCGACGCTCACCGCTGCGCTCGTTGCTGAAGCGACGACCGCCTTCAGAAGGACCACGTGCGCCATCAGCAGGACCACGACGCTCACCGCCGCCGAAACCACGGCCCGGGCCGCCTGGACGACGTTCGCCGCCACGGTCAGTGCTGCGTTCAGGACGCGGCTGCGCGTCACCGATCAGCTGCATGTTCATCGGCTTGTTCAGGATGCGCGTGCGGGTGAAGTGCTGCAGAACTTCGCCCGGCATGCCTTTCGGCAGCTCGATGGTGGAGTGGGTACCGAACAGCTTGATGTTACCGATGTAACGGCTGCTGATGTCGCCTTCGTTAGCGATAGCGCCAACGATGTGACGCACTTCAACGCCGTCATCACGGCCCACTTCAATGCGGTAAACTTCCATATCGCCAACTTCGCGACGCTCGCGACGTGGACGGTCGCCTTCTGCACGGGCTTCACGCGGGCCACGGTCCGGACGATCGCCACGACGGTCATCACGACGATCGTCACGCTCACGGAATTCACGGCGCGGACGCTGTGGTGCATCAGCAGCCACGATCAGTGGACGTTCGCCCTGGGCCATTTTCAGCAGTGCTGCGGCCAGCGTTTCGATGTCCAGCTCGTCTTCCGGCTGCATTTTAGCCAGCAGCGCACGGTACTGGTCCAGATCGCTGCTTTCCAGCTGCTGCTGAACTTTAGCCGCGAACTTCTCGAGGCGACGCTGGCCCAGCAGTTCTGCGTTTGGCAGATCCACTTCAGGAATGGTCAGCTTCATGGTGCGTTCAATGTTGCGCAGCAGACGACGCTCGCGGTTCTCAACGAACAGCAGCGCACGGCCAGCACGGCCCGCACGACCGGTACGGCCGATACGGTGAACGTAAGACTCGGCATCCATAGGGATGTCGTAGTTTACTACCAGGCTGATACGCTCTACGTCCAGGCCACGGGCCGCAACGTCGGTGGCGATCAGGATGTCCAGACGACCGTCTTTCAGACGCTCCAGCGTCTGCTCACGCAGTGCCTGGTTCATGTCACCGTTCAGCGCGGCGCTGTTGTAACCGCTGCGCTCCAGCGCTTCGGCCACTTCCAGCGTGGCGTTTTTGGTACGCACGAAGATGATCGCAGCGTCAAAGTCTTCAGCTTCCAGGAAGCGGGTCAGCGCGTCAGTTTTACGGCCGAATGCAGTCCAGTAGCTCTGGCTGATGTCCGGACGGGTGGTCATGCTTGACTGGATGCGCACTTCCTGCGGATCTTTCATGAAACGCTTGGTGATGCGACGGATCGCTTCCGGCATGGTGGCAGAGAACAGCGCGGTCTGGTGACCGTCCGGGATCTGCGCCATGATGGTTTCAACGTCTTCGATGAAGCCCATACGCAGCATTTCATCGGCTTCGTCCAGCACCAGGCCACGCAGGTTAGACAGGTCAAGGGTACCGCGCTTCAGGTGATCCAGCAGACGACCCGGGGTGCCCACAACAACCTGTGGACCCTGGCGCAGAGCGCGCAGCTGAACGTCATAACGCTGGCCGCCGTACAGGGCCACCACGTTCAGGCCTTTCATGTGTTTAGCGAATTCGGTCATTGCCTCAGCAACCTGCACCGCCAGTTCGCGGGTCGGTGCCAGCACCAGAATCTGTGGTGCTTTAACGGTTGGATCAATGTTGTGTAACAGCGGCAGAGAGAAGGCCGCGGTTTTACCGCTCCCGGTCTGCGCCATGCCTAACACGTCACGGCCCGCCAGCAGGTGAGGAATACACTCAGCCTGGATTGGGGATGGCTTCACGTAGCCCATGCCGTTCAGTGATTCAAGGATGTCGGCGTTCAGGCCAAGGTCGGAAAAAGTGGTTTGGATATCAGTCATGTAGTACACGTGCCTCTTAGATTGCGGCGGCCAGTCTACATAACTCGTCGTGAAAATTTTCAGTCATTTTCATCAAAAAGTGTGAACCGGCTCAAATTAGTGGTTTCGACGAACAAAAAGGCCCTCATCCGTTAAGATGATGACTTTTCGAAAATTGGGCAAAAAAAGTTCGTCAGCTATTGCTGGTCAGATTCTGATAGATCGTCTTGTGTCTGGCCAAGTAGCGCCAGCTCCAACAATGCATATCGGTGCTCAACGAAGTTGTGTACGTTGTTAGCGACCGTCAGCTTGAACAACGCTTCTGCGTTGTCCTTCTCCCCCAGACTTAGGTAGTACTTACCTAAATAGAAGTTGGTTTCACTGAGATGTTCAGCGAGCGAGGTGTTATCCGTTGCGTCCGCCTGGAGTCGTTCTGTCAGCGTTTTATTGCTGATGTCGCCCAGGTAGAACTCGACAATATTCCATCCCCATTGCTCCTTAACCGCTTTGTCGTAGCGCTGCTTTAGCGCGACTTTGGCCTGGTCTGCGTCGATCTCGCGTTCTGCGAGATACAGCCACAGGCTGCGGAAGGGATCGTTGGGATCGTCTTGATAAAACGCCAGCAGATCATCTTGCGCCAGCTTAAATCTACCGCCGTAATACAGGGCGATGCCTCGATTTAAATGCGCATAATTGTAAGTTGGATCAAGCTCAAGTACAGAATCGAACGCTTCATAGGCAGCATCATAGTTGCCTGCCTGCGTTAAATATATGCCTAAGTAATTGAATACTTCCGGCATATCTGGTCGGATGGATAGCGCTTGCGAAAAGTCATTCCGCGCCAGTGCCCTCAGACCAAGACTATCATACAACACTCCGCGCTCATATAACAGCTGTGCGCGTTCATCATCGGTCAATGACCGACTGGCAAGTATTTGTTCCATGCGAGCAAGAATGACTTCCTGTTGCAGCGTAGGCTGCAGAGGAACGGCCAGTACTTCGTTCTCACGCCATGCGGTGTTGCTGCATCCTGCCAGCGTTAAAGCTGTCGCAACAAAACACCAGCGCAAAAATGGCTTCATTACCTACTCCCGAAAACAAACATAAGGGATAATCCTGTCACCCGCCTGCCGTCCACAAGGTATCCAGCCCTCGCGATGAAACGACGTGACCTGAAAGACGGCGGGCTTTGCCCGCCGTCATCCGGGTCACGCGTAAAGGTCGTGGTACTTATTCTGCTGCAGGTGCTTCAGAAGCTGCGGCTTCAGGCTGTGCCTGCTCGCTGGCTTCTTTGATGCTCAGGCGCACGCGGCCCTGACGGTCAACTTCCAGTACCTTAACCGGTACTTCCTGACCCATCTGCAGGTAGTCGGTCACTTTCTCAACGCGCTTGTCAGCGATCTGAGAGATGTGGACCAGACCTTCTTTACCGCCACCGATCGCCACGAAGGCACCGAAGTCAACGATGCGGGTAACCTTACCGCTGTAGATACGGCCCACTTCGATTTCTGCGGTGATCTCTTCGATACGGCGGATAGCGAATTTCGCCTTCTCACCGTCGGTTGCGGCAATTTTCACCGTACCGTCATCTTCGATTTCGATGGTGGTGCCGGTCTCTTCGGTCAGCGCACGGATCACCGAGCCACCTTTACCGATCACGTCTTTGATCTTATCAACGCTGATCTTGATGGTGTGGATACGTGGTGCAAACTGAGAGATATCGCCACGCGGTCCGCTGATCGCCTGTTCCATCACGCCGAGGATATGCAGACGCGCACCCTTAGCCTGGTTAAGAGCCACCTGCATGATTTCGCGGGTGATACCTTCGATTTTGATGTCCATCTGCAGCGCGGTGATACCTTCACGGCTACCGGCCACTTTAAAGTCCATATCGCCCAGGTGGTCTTCGTCACCGAGGATATCAGACAGGACTACGAAGTTGTCTTCGTCTTTCACCAGGCCCATCGCAATACCGGCTACGGCGGCCTTGATTGGCACGCCCGCATCCATCAGCGCCAGGGAAGCACCGCATACGGACGCCATTGACGAGGAACCGTTAGATTCGGTGATTTCAGACACCACGCGCACGGTGTACGGGAACGCGTCGCCTTTCGGCATAACGGCCAGCACGCCACGTTTCGCCAGACGACCGTGACCAATTTCACGACGCTTCGGCGAGCCGACCATGCCGGTTTCACCGACAGAGTACGGAGGGAAGTTATAGTGGAACAGGAAGTTGTCGGTACGCTCGCCCATCAACTCGTCCAGGTTCTGCGCATCACGTGCGGTACCCAGAGTGGCGGTGACCAGCGCCTGCGTTTCACCACGGGTGAACAGCGCAGAGCCGTGGGTACGTGGCAGTACGCCGGTACGCACGTCCAGACCACGGATCATGTCTTTTTCACGGCCATCGATACGCGGTTCGCCACGCAGAATGCGGCTACGCACCACGTTCTTCTCCAGCGTGTGCAGGATGTCGCTGATTTCACCGGCGTCCAGTGATTCGTCTTCCGCCTGCAGTGCTGCAGTGGTTTCAGACTTGATCACGCCAACCTGAGCGTAACGCTCCTGTTTTTCAGTGATGCGGTAAGCGTCGCTCAGGCGGGTTTCAGCCAGCGCGGCGATACGTGCAGTTAACGCTTCGTTGACGGCTTCTGGCGTCCAGTCCCAACGCGGCTTGCCGGCTTCGGCGACCAGCGCGTTGATGTTGTCGATGACGATCTGCTGCTGGTCGTGGCCGAACACCACGGCGCCCAGCATCTGCTCTTCGCTGAGGATTTCCGCTTCAGATTCAACCATCAGTACCGCACCCTGGGTACCGGCAACCACCAGATCCAGCTTGCTCACTTTCAGCTCGTCGCTGGTTGGGTTCAGCACGTACTGGTCGTTGATGTAGCCAACGCGGGCCGCACCGATTGGACCGTTGAACGGCAGGCCAGACAGCGCCAGCGCCGCTGAAGCACCGATCATCGCCACGATATCCGGGTTAACCTGTGGGTTAACGGAAACCACGGTGGCAATCACCTGCACTTCATTGACGAAGCCTTCCGGGAACAGTGGGCGGATTGGGCGGTCAATCAGGCGTGAGGTCAGGGTCTCACCTTCGCTTGGACGGCCTTCGCGACGGAAGAAGCTGCCCGGAATACGACCGGCAGCGTAGGTACGCTCCTGGTAGTTAACGGTTAACGGGAAGAAATCCTGGCCTGGCTTAGATTTTTTCTGACCGACGACGGTCACGAACACGGCGGTGTCGTCCATGCTGACCATAACGGCAGCCGTTGCCTGGCGAGCCATCATGCCGGTTTCAAGCGTGACGGTGTGCTGGCCATACTGGAATTTTTTAACGATCGGGTTCAGCAAAATGCGTTCCTTAACATCAGGGCAGGACGTTTTACCTGCCATGGATTTTTAATCTTCGCTTGCATCTCGCGACTAATGACAACCCTCATCCCCGGCAGGATGAAGCCTCTCATTAGCCGCGCGAAACTCTGCAACTGAAGATCACACTCAGCAACAATACAATAGTTTGTGTTTAATTGCTGCCGCTCGCGTGAAAAAAGGGGCCATAAAGGCCCCTTTCCAGCGATACGCGTACCAGGCTGCCCGTTTCATCACGTGACGTTCAGATTGCTCTGAAAACGGGAGAGGGCAGCAAGGCAGACTTAGCGACGCAGACCCAGACGCTCGATCAGGCTGGTGTAACGTGCAACGTCTTTGCGCTTCAGGTAGTCCAGCAGCTTACGACGCTGGGATACCATACGCAGCAGGCCACGACGGCTGTGGTGGTCTTTTTTGTGCTCAGAGAAGTGACCCTGCAGATGGTTAATCTGTGCGGTCAGCAGAGCAACCTGAACTTCGGTAGAACCACTGTCGTTTGCGCCGCGACCGAAATCAGCAACGATCTGCGCTTTAGTTTCAACACTTAGAGACATGTTACAACTCCAAATTATAAGATAAATGTACAGGTGCCGATCTCTAATTCAGCTACCCAGTGTAAAGCCGCGCCATTCTACTCTGCGCATTGCTTAAGCGCAAATACCGCCGTCAACTTTCACGCAGCAGAAGCGCTGGTGCCGCACAGACCCGCGCTCACCCCGTTATCACAAAGACCTGCGCCTGGCGGATTGCCCGGCGCAGTCAGCTCAGGTTAGTCGGCGTATTCCACGACCAGCCGGCGCGGAGCCACGCGGCCGTCGTCGGCGATTTCCGCCATGCCGATAAACGCATGCTCATCACCGGCGGTGACCCGTACCAGCCCGCTGGCCGGCGCCCCGGCGGCCTGTACCGGCATCCCCTGCTTAAAGTAAGCGGCAACGCTGGCGGCCAGATGCACGATCGGGTACTCCGACGCCGGGCTGTCCATCGGCATCAGCAGCGCGTCGAGCAGCTCTGCCGGCGCACGCTCGCTGCGGTGCGCTTCTTCAGTCAGCGCCTGCAGCTGCTCCAGCGTCACCATTTTCTCAATGGGATAGGTCGCCACCTGCAGACGACGCAGGTAGGTCACGTGCGCGCCACAGCCGAGCTGCTCACCGAGATCGTCGATGATGGTGCGGATGTAGGTGCCTTTGGAAACGTGGATTTCCAGCTCCAGTTCATCGCCCTCATGGCGGATAAACAGCAGCTCAAACACCTCAATCGCCCGCGATTCGCGCGGCACTTCAATGCCTTCACGGGCATATTCATACAGCTTACGCCCCTGATACTTGAGCGCCGAATACATCGACGGGATCTGCTGCGTTTTACCACGGAAGCTTTCCAGCGCCAGCTGCAGCTGCTCCGCGCTGAAGGTGACCGGCCGCTCGCTGACCACCGAACCATCAGCGTCCGAGGTGTCGGTACGCTGGCCCAGCCGGGCGATCACCCGATAACGCTTGTCGGACTCCAGCAGATACTGCGAGAACTTGGTCGCCTCACCCAGGCAGATCGGCAGCATGCCGGTCGCCAGCGGATCCAGCGCGCCGGTATGACCGGCACGGTTGGCGTTATACAGGCGTTTTACTTTTTGCAGCGCATCGTTGGAGGAGAGCCCGGTGGGCTTATCCAGCAACAGCACGCCGTGAATATCGCGACCGCGACGGCGAGGACGGCTCATTACTCTGCTTTGCCTTCTTCCGGTTCATCATCCACCGGGCCACGGCGATCGGCGTCGTTCTTGATCACGTTGGAGACCAGGTTTGACATACGCATCCCCTCGACCAGCGAGTTGTCGTAGAACCAGGTCAGCTCCGGCACGATGCGCAGACGCATCGCTTTACCCAGCAGGGAGCGGATATAACCGGAGGCGTCGCCAAGAGCGCGCAGGCCGGCTTTGATCGCATCTTCGTCTTTGTCATTCAGGAAAGTAACAAACACCTTGGCGTAGGCCAGGTCGCGTGACACTTCCACCGCGGATACGGTAACCATCAGACCCAGACGCGGATCTTTAATCTCGCGTTGCAGAATGATGGCAATCTCTTTTTGCAGCTCTTGTGAAACGCGCTGCGGGCGGCCAAATTCTTTCGCCATAATTTTTCTCTCCAAATAATTCGGGAGGCCAGAAGCCTCCCAAATACAGTCACGCTGACCTTTCTCATCTTTCTGGCCGCCCTGAAGGGCGGCCCGATGAGGGGTTCCGGGACGCTTAGTCGATGGTACGCTGGATTTCGATAATTTCGAATACTTCGATCATATCGCCAACGCGGACGTCGTTGTAGTTCTTCACGCCGATACCACATTCCATACCGTTACGGACTTCGTTAACGTCATCTTTGAAGCGGCGCAGGGATTCCAGCTCGCCTTCGTAGATCACCACGTTGTCACGCAGTACGCGGATTGGGTTGTGACGTTTGATGTTACCTTCGGTCACCATACAACCGGCGATGGCACCAAACTTCGGTGATTTGAACACGTCACGTACCGCAGCCAGACCGATAATCTGCTGTTTGTACTCTGGTGCCAGCATACCGCTCATCGCCGCTTTCACTTCGTCGATCAGATTATAGATAACGGAGTAGTAACGCAGATCCAGGCTTTCTGAATCGATGACGCGACGCGCAGAGGCATCAGCACGGACGTTGAAGCCCACCAGGATCGCGTTAGACGCGGCAGCCAGCGTGGCATCCGTTTCGGTGATCCCACCGACGCCGGAACCGATGATTTTCACTTTCACTTCATCAGTAGACAGCTTCAGCAGTGAGTCGGAGATCGCTTCGACAGAACCCTGAACGTCCGCTTTCAGCACGATGTTCAGTTCAGATACTTCGCCTTCGGTCATGTTCGCAAACATGTTTTCCAGCTTGGATTTCTGCTGACGCGCCAGCTTAACTTCACGGAATTTGCCCTGACGATACAGCGCCACTTCACGCGCTTTCTTCTCGTCACGCACCACGGTTGCTTCATCACCCGCTGCCGGCACGCCGGACAGGCCAAGGATCTCAACCGGGATGGATGGACCAGCGGTCATAACTTCACGACCCAGTTCATCACGCATCGCACGCACGCGGCCGTATTCGAAGCCACACAGCACGATATCGCCTTTATTCAGCGTACCTTCACGTACCAGCACGGTAGCCACCGGGCCACGACCTTTATCCAGGAAGGACTCGATCACCACGCCGCTTGCCATACCCTGACGTACCGCGCTCAGCTCCAGAACTTCCGCCTGCAGCAGGATTACGTTCAACAGGTCGTCAATACCGGTACCGACTTTCGCCGAGACGTTGACGAACATGTTCTCGCCGCCCCACTCTTCCGGGATGATACCGTACTGAGTCAGTTCGTTTTTAACACGATCGGGATCGGAATCAGGCTTATCGACTTTGTTCACCGCAACCACAACCGGCACTTTGGCCGCTTTGGCGTGCTGGATCGCTTCGATAGTCTGTGGCATCACGCCATCGTCGGCCGCCACCACCAGGATAACGATATCCGTCGCCTGAGCACCACGAGCACGCATAGAGGTGAACGCGGCGTGGCCTGGGGTGTCGAGGAAGGTGATCATACCGTTGTCGGTTTCGACGTGGTATGCACCGATGTGCTGGGTAATGCCGCCCGCTTCGCCAGAGGCGACTTTAGTGGAACGGATGTAGTCCAGCAGTGAGGTTTTACCGTGGTCAACGTGGCCCATGATGGTCACGACTGGCGCACGGGATTCGTGGTCAGCATCGACATCACGATCGCTCATTACCGCTTCTTCCAGCTCGTTCTCGCGGCGCAGCGTCACTTTGTGACCCATCTCTTCCGCGACCAGCTGAGCAGTTTCCTGATCGATAACCTGGTTGATGGTCGCCATGGCGCCCATCTTCATCATCGCTTTGATAACCTGGGAGCCTTTTACCGCCATTTTATTGGCCAGTTCAGCTACGGTTACGGTTTCGCCGATGATGACGTCACGGTTAACAGCCTGCGCTGGCTTGTTGAAGCCCTGCTGCAGGGTGCTTGGCTTACGCTTGCCACCTTTACCGCCGCGAACCTGCGCACGCGCTTCTTCACGGTCAGTTTTCGCTTCAGAATGCTTGTTGCCTTTCTTACGCACCGGAGCTTTTGCCGGACGTGCAACGGTGCGGCTGCGGCGATCGCCTTCAACCTGCGCATCGTTTTCATCTTCGGCGGCACGGGCGTGAGTTGAAGTGGTTACGTGGTAGTCAGAGGTGTCTTCAACCTCTTTCGCCTGGGTCCACTCTTCGCCTTTCTCTTCTGCCATTTTACGTGCTTCTTCTGCGACGCGCTTCGCGTCTTCTTCAATCTTGCGGCGCGCTTCTTCTTCAGCTTTACGCTTCAGTTCTGCGGCTTCCGCTTCACGGCGGGCTTTGTCGGACTGCGAAGCCCGGGTCATATCGTCGGTATGTTGATTGCTCACTTTATCTCTTTCCGCTGCTTCACGTTTGGCTTTATCAGCTGCCTCACGCTTGGCCTGCTCCTCGGCTTCACGCTTCGCTTTCTCTTGAGCTTCGCGCTGGGCTTTTTCTTCAGCCTCGCGACGAGCCAGTTCTTCCGCTTCACGCTGCGCCTGAGCCTCAGCTTCTGCCTGTTCAGCTTCAGCCTGCGAGCCTGTTACATAGGTGCGCTTTTTGCGGACTTCGATTTGCACCGACTTGCTTTTGCCACCGGTGACGGGGATGTTCAGGGTGCTGCGTGTTTTACGCTGCAGAGTCAGTTTATCAGATCCGCCACCGTGTTCGCGATGCAGATGATTAAGTAATGTCTCTTTTTCCTGCTGGGTAACAGAGTCAGTTTCAGACTTGTTAATCCCTGCATCAGCAAACTGCTGTACCAGGCGATCAACGGAGGTCTGAATCTCTGCGGCCAGTGATTTTACGGTTACATCTGTCGTCATGCTGTTCCTTCCTGCTCGTTTATTACGCGTTGTCGCCGAACCAGCAGATATTACGTGCAGCCATAATCAGCGCACCCGCCCGTTCATCGTTCAGGCCATCAATATCTGTCAGGTCGTCAACACCCTGCTCGGCAAGATCTTCCAGCGTGCAAACGCCTTTAGCGGCCAGTCTGAAGGCCAGCTCACGATCCAAACCTTCCAGCGCCAGTAAATCTTCTGCCGGCTGGTTATCGCCGAGGCTCTCTTCTTTAGCCAGAGCCAAAGTGGTCAACGCGTTTTTAGCCCGGTCGCGCAGCGCTTCAACGGTGTCTTCATCCAGACCGTCGATCTCCAGCAGCTCGTTGATTGGCACGTAGGCCAGCTCTTCCAGCGAGGAGAAGCCTTCTTCTACCAGTACGGTAGCAAAGTCTTCATCGATATCGAGGTGTTTGGTAAAGACGTCGATGGCAGCATGAGCCTCGGCCTGGTGTTTGGCCTGCAGGTCGTCGACCGTCATCACGTTCAGCTCCCAGCCACTCAGCTGTGAAGCCAGACGCACGTTTTGGCCATTACGGCCAATCGCCTGAGCCAGGTTTCCGGCTTCAACGGCGATATCCATGGTGTGATTATCTTCATCCACCACGATAGAGGCGACATCCGCCGGGGCCATGGCGTTGATCACGAACTGCGCCGGATTATCATCCCACAGTACGATGTCAATGCGCTCGCCACCCAGCTCGCTGGATACCGCCTGAACACGCGCACCACGCATACCCACGCAGGCGCCGACCGGATCGATACGCTTGTCGTTGGTTTTTACGGCGATCTTGGCACGGGAGCCAGGGTCGCGCGCGGCGGCTTTAATTTCAATCACTTCTTCGCCGATTTCCGGCACTTCAATGCGGAACAGCTCAATCAGCATTTCCGGCTTGGAACGGCTGACGAACAGCTGCGCACCGCGTGCTTCAGGACGCACGTCATACAGCACGCCGCGGATACGGTCACCCGGACGGAAGTTTTCGCGCGGCAGCATGTCTTCACGAATGATCACCGCTTCCGCACTGGTGTTAGAGCCGTCTAACGGGCGCACTTCCAGTGAAATGTTGTCGCGGTTAACTTTCTTCACCACGCCGGTGATGATCTCACCCTGCTGATCGTGGAACTGATCGATCACCATCGCACGTTCCGCTTCGCGGACTTTCTGCACGATAACCTGTTTTGCAGTCTGGGTGGTGATACGGTCGAAGGTGACAGATTCAATCTGGTCTTCAACGAAGTCGCCCGGGTTGAACGCTTCGTCTTCGTAACGTGCCGCTTCCAGCGTGATCTCACGGGTCGGCTGAGTAACTTCTTCTACGACTAACCAACGGCGGAAGGTATCGAAGTCGCCACTTTTGCGATCGATGGTGACGCGAACGTCAATTTCCTGCTCGTATTTTTTCTTGGTGGCTGTAGACAGCGCGCTCTCCAGCGCTTCGAAAATCTTCTCGCGTGGGAGGGACTTCTCATTGGAGACCGCTTCTACAACAGCTAAGATTTCTTTGTTCATCCTGGTATGCCTCAATCCGGACTTTTAAAAGTGGGGAACCAGGTTCGCCTTCTGGATATTACTCAGCGCGAACACTTCGTCACGACCCTCAACGGTCACCGTGATCATCTCCCCATCGACAGATTTAATGATTCCCTGCCATTTGCGACGGTTCTGTACCGCCATACGCAGCACCAGGCTCACTTCTTCGCCCGTAAAACGGTCATAATGTTCAGCGGTAAACATCGGGCGGTCAAGGCCAGGTGAAGAGACTTCAAGGTTATATGGCACGGTAATCGGGTCTTCGACGTCGAATACCGCACTCACCTGATGGCTCACATCAGCGCAATCATCAACATTGATGCCGTCTTCACTATCAATATAGATGCGCAGGGTGGATGTGCGGGCGCGGACAAACTCAATACCGACCAGTTCGTAGCCAAGCGCTTCTACCGGTGCTGAAATTAGCTCTGTTAATTTTTGCTCTAATGTGGACAAGGCCACCCCCAAGACATAAAAAAAGGGCTTAATAGCCCAGTGATGCTGATTCGTAATAACAAAAAACCCCGAAAATTCGGGGCTTTAAGTGACTGGACCCTGTGTATCACCAGCGGTGATACGGCACGATCCAAAAGAATTTTTTTCAAAATCGCTGTAAACAACGTTGTTTGCCTGCATACAGAATATTTGAAAAAGAACTCTAAGGGAAAGTGGTTGCGGGGGCCGGATTTGAACCGACGACCTTCGGGTTATGAGCCCGACGAGCTACCAGGCTGCTCCACCCCGCGTCCGAATACTACGCAAAACTTGCATATATAGCAAGCAAAACTGAGATTTGGTACCGAGGACGGGACTTGAACCCGTAAGCCCATGCGGGCACTACCACCTCAAGGTAGCGTGTCTACCAATTCCACCACCACGGCACTAAAGTTGCGATTTTTTTGTTTCTATCGCGTCGAAATTTTACTGAGAACTGCGTACTGCTTACTGCGGGATGTCACTGCCCGTTGCCGGTTTAGCAGGCTGAGTCTGTTGAGACTGAGCTGGTGCTGTCAGATTTTCCCACTCGCTTCCTTTCTGCGTTTTGTTGCTGTTCAGGTTACCCAGGATGAGGCTGATAATGAAGAACAGGGTCGCCAGAACTGCGGTCATACGGGTCATAAAGTTGCCTGAACCGTTAGAACCAAACAGTGTGCCGGAAGCGCCTGCACCGAATGATGCTCCCATATCAGCGCCTTTACCTTGCTGCAACATGATCAGACCCACCAGGCCGATTGCCACAATAAGGAAAACTACTAAAAGAGCTTCGTACATAATCAACCTTGTTCCTTGCGCGTTAAACGCACATCAAAAGCTTCAAACCAGTCAGAGTGATAGCCTGTTCGCTACCCATCAGAAGCGGGTGTGAATACTAACCAAAGGTGCCCTTGCGCGCAAGGGCAATTTTACACACGTGAACTGATTGCAGAAAAAAACGGCAAAACAGGCATTTCCGCCGAAAAAACGCGCGGTTATACCGCCTTCACCGCATCCGCAATGCGATGCGCCAGCGCGTTAACCTGCGCTTCGTCTTCGCCTTCCACCATCACCCGAATCAGCGGCTCGGTACCAGACTTGCGCAGCAGCACGCGGCCCCGCCCTTTCAGCTCGGCTTCCACCTCAGCGGTCACCGCTTTCACCTGCGCATCTTCCAGCGGGTCATGCTCGCCGCTGAAGCGCACGTTGACCAGGATCTGTGGCAGCAGCTTCATGCCGCTGCACAGGTCGTGCAGGCTCATATGGTTACGCACCATCGCCGTCAGCACCTGCAGGCCGGCCACAATGCCGTCACCGGTGGTGGTTTTATCCAGCAGGATCACGTGGCCGGAGTTCTCGGCACCCAGCCGCCAGCCTTTTTCCTGCAGCTTCTCCAGCACGTAGCGGTCGCCAACCTTAGCGCGGGCAAACGGAATACCCAGCTGCTTCAGCGCCAGCTCAAGGCCCATATTACTCATCAGCGTGCCGACCACGCCGCCGCGCAGCTGGCCCTGGCGCAGCGCCTCACGGGCGATCAGGTAGAGGATCTGGTCGCCGTCAACCTTGTGGCCGAGATGGTCGACCATCATGATGCGGTCACCGTCGCCGTCATAGGCCAGCCCGACGTCGGCTTTCTCAGCCAGGACGCGCTCCTGCAACAGGCGCAGGTCGGTGGCTCCACACTCTTTGTTGATGTTCATACCGTCCGGCTGGACGCCGATGGCGATCACCGTGGCACCCAACTCGCGCAGCACGTTCGGCGCGATGTGATAGGTGGCGCCGTTGGCGCAGTCGACGACGATTTTCATGCCGTTCAGGCTCAGCTCACTTGGGAAGGTGCCTTTGCAAAACTCAATGTAGCGCCCGGCAGCGTCAACGATACGGCTGGCGCGGCCCAGCTGAGCCGACTCCACGCAGGTGATCGGTTTTTCCATCTCCGCCTCAATCGCCGCTTCGACGTCGTCCGGCAGCTTGGTGCCTTCGGTGGAGAAAAACTTAATGCCGTTGTCGTCAAACGGGTTGTGCGACGCGGAGATGACGATGCCCGCCTCGGCGCGGAAGGTGCGGGTCAGGTAGGCGACCGCCGGGGTCGGCATCGGGCCGGTGAAGGCTGCTGACAGGCCGGCTGCGGCCAGCCCCGCTTCCAGCGCCGACTCCAGCATATAGCCGGAGATGCGCGTGTCTTTACCGATGATCACTTTCTTCGAGCCGTGGCTGGCCAGCACCTTACCGGCCGCCCAGCCCAGCTTCAGCACGAAATCAGGCGTAATCGGGGTTTCGCCCACTTTGCCGCGAATGCCATCGGTACCAAAATATTTACGGTTGCTCATAGTCCCTTCATCTTTTCGTTAGCGTGCTGACTGGGTGGCCTCGACGACGCGCATCGCCTCGACGGTTTCTTTAACATCGTGAACGCGCAGGATCTGTGCCCCCTGCATGGCGGCGATTACCGCACAGGCCAGGCTGCCGGTCAGGCGTTGCGACGGGCCAACGTTAAGCAGCTGGCCAATCATGCTTTTGCGCGACATCCCGACCAGCAGCGGCAGGCCAAAGTGGTGATAGTCGGCCAGATGGGCCAGCAGCTGATAATTGTGCTGGAGATTTTTACCGAAACCGAAACCCGGGTCGAGCAGCAACTGCGTTTTTTTGATCCCGGCTGCTTCACAGCGGGCAATGTGCCGGACAAAAAAGTCGTCGACGTCGCGCAATACGTCCTGATAGTGCGGAGACTGCTGCATGGTGGTCGGCTCGCCCTGCATATGCATCAGGCATACCGGCAGGCCGCTTTCCGCCGCCGCCTGCAGCGCGCCAGGCTCCTGCAACGAGCGGATGTCGTTTATCAGGTGCGCGCCGGCGCGCGCCGCTTCGCGGATCACCTCGGCTTTGGAGGTATCCACCGAGACCCACACCTCAAAGCGCTGGGCAATCGCCTCGACCACCGGGATCACCCGATCCAGCTCTTCCTGCACGCTGACCTCCGCCGCCCCCGGCCGGGTGGATTCGCCGCCGACATCAATCAGCGTCGCGCCGGCGTTGATCATCTCATTAGCGTGGGTCAGGGCCTGAATCAGTTCGTTATGTTTGCCGCCGTCGGAGAAGGAATCAGGGGTGACGTTCAGGATCCCCATCACATGCGGATGTGAAAGGTCGAGCACAGCATCTCTGGCGTACAGCTTCATAACAAAGGGTCTCCGAAAAGGGCATAAAAAAACCCCGGACGTGGCCGGGGTTGTGGATTATAGCAGGTCACAGACGGCAATCCTGACGGAATATGTCATTTCCGCCAGGCTGCTGTTACATGATTTTGTCTGAACCTGGGGTCTGCGGATCGTCAGCCGGGCGCGGGGCCTGGTTGCTGTCTGCAGCCGCTTTGGTCGCTTCATCCCAGCCGGCCGGCGGGCGCACTTCGCGGCGCGCCATCAGGTCGCTGATTTGCGGTGCGTCGATGGTTTCATACTTCATCAGCGCATCTTTCATCGAGTGCAGGATATCCATGTTCTCATGCAGAATGCGGCGGGCACGCTCATAGTTGGTATCAATCAGTTTTTTCACTTCCTGATCGATGATGCGCGCCGTTTCATCGGACATATGCTTGGCTTTCGCCACGGAACGGCCGAGGAACACTTCACCCTCTTCTTCTGCATACAGCAACGGACCCAGCTTCTCAGAGAAGCCCCACTGCGTCACCATGTTACGCGCTACGCTGGTGGCCATCTTGATATCAGAAGACGCACCGGTAGAGACATAGTCAACGCCGTAGATAATCTCTTCGGCCAGACGCCCACCGTAGGCCACGGAGATGCGGCTTTCCAGCTTCTGACGGTTAGCGCTGATCTCATCACCAACCGGTAAGAAGAACGCCACACCCAGCGCACGGCCGCGCGGGATAATCGTCACTTTGTGCACCGGATCGTAGCCCGGCACCAGCGTACCGACGATAGCGTGACCCGCTTCGTGATAAGCCGTGGACTCTTTCTGCGCTTCGGTCATCACCATGGAGCGACGTTCAGCACCCATCATGATTTTGTCTTTGGCTTTTTCAAACTCGACCATCGACACCACGCGCTTGTTGCCGCGGGCAGCGAACAGCGCCGCTTCGTTGACCAGGTTAGCCAGATCGGCACCGGAGAAACCAGGGGTACCACGGGCAATCACTGACGGGTTCATATCGGTCGCCAGCGGTACGCGGCGCATATGCACTTTCAGGATCTGCTCACGGCCACGCACGTCTGGCAGGCCAACCACCACCTGACGGTCAAAACGGCCCGGACGCAGCAGCGCAGGATCGAGTACGTCAGGACGGTTAGTTGCCGCAATCACGATGATGCCTTCATTGCCTTCGAAGCCATCCATCTCAACCAGCATCTGGTTCAGGGTCTGCTCACGTTCGTCGTGACCACCGCCTAAACCGGCACCACGCTGACGGCCCACCGCATCGATTTCATCGATGAAGATGATGCACGGCGCGGCTTTCTTCGCCTGTTCAAACATGTCGCGGACGCGGGAAGCACCCACACCGACAAACATTTCAACAAAGTCAGAACCGGAGATGGTAAAGAACGGCACTTTGGCTTCACCGGCAATCGCTTTTGCCAGCAAGGTTTTACCGGTACCCGGAGGACCGACCATCAGCACGCCTTTTGGAATCTTACCGCCCAGCTTCTGGAAGCGGCTTGGCTCACGCAGGTATTCCACCAGCTCGCCCACTTCCTCTTTTGCTTCGTCACAACCGGCCACGTCAGCAAAAGTGGTTTTAATCTGGTCTTCCGTCAGCATACGGGCCTTGCTCTTGCCGAAGGACATCGCGCCCTTACCGCCACCGCCCTGCATCTGACGCATAAAGAAGATCCATACGCCGATTAACAACAGCATCGGGAACCAGGAGATGAAGATAGTGGCCAGCAGGCTCGGCTCTTCCGGTGGTTCACCCACAACTTTCACATTTTTGGTCAACAGGTTATCGAGTAACTTGGGATCGTTGACCGGAATGTAAGTGGTGTATCGGTTACTGTCTTT
Source organism: Erwinia sp. B116 (assembly GCF_002865965.1). NCBI lineage: Bacteria > Pseudomonadati > Pseudomonadota > Gammaproteobacteria > Enterobacterales > Erwiniaceae > Erwinia > Erwinia sp. B116. Next base: position 83,643 of record NZ_JRZZ01000009.1, on the reverse strand, counting down.
TTTGGTTACGTTAATCTCACGCCCGTTAATACGTGCCTCGCGGACCTGATCCTGGTTCACTTCCGACAGGAAGGTTGAGTAATCAACCTTTCGGCCACTCGACTCGCTGGGCCCAAAGCTCTGGAATACAGACATCAGCACGACTGCGATGACTAACCAGAGAATCAGGTTTTTCGCCATGTCACTCAAGGGATTAACCTCTTATTACAACTGTGTTAACAGACAGCGTAGGGGACTAAAGTTCCTGCACAGCTGGCATCGATATGACCCCAGTTATGGTAGTTACAGTTTGCGCCCTGTCGCTACAATGTACACTTCACGCGAACGAGAACGCGAAGCGTCCGGTTTACGAATTTTTACTTTCGTAAACAGGGAGCGAATTTGCTTAAGGTATTCTTCAAAACCATCTCCCTGAAACACCTTCACTAAAAAACTACCGCCGGGTGCCAGAACATCACGGCACATCTCCAGAGCCAGCTCACATAAATACATCGATCGAGGGATATCCACAGCCGGCGTACCGGTCATGTTCGGGGCCATGTCGGACATGACTACCTGAACCTGGGTTTCACCCACCCGATCCAACAGCGTTTTCAGCACCTGCTCATCGCGAAAATCGCCCTGCAGGAAGTCAACACCAACGATAGGGTCCATCGGCAGAATATCGCAGGCGATGACCCGACCTTTGGCGCCGATCTGGGTCACCACGTACTGTGACCAGCCGCCAGGGGCAGCACCAAGGTCAACCACGGTCATCCCAGGTCTGAACAGCTTATCGCCCTGCTGTATTTCATCGAGTTTAAACCAGGCGCGCGAACGCAGCCCTTTTTTCTGTGCCTGAAGCACGTATTTATCGCTAAAGTGTTCCTGCAGCCAGCGGCTGGAACTGGCCGAACGCTTTTTACCAGTCATACAATTTCCAACTATGATTCATTGTTCGCGATAAATAAACCGCGCAAATCGACGCTACCGATTTGGTGATACACCGGATATGGCGGTAGAATGACCCGTTTTCAATCCCAATGTAAGTAAAAAATACGATGAATCTGAGTACCAAACAAAAACAGCACCTGAAAGGTCTGGCCCATCCCCTGAAGCCCGTTGTCATGCTGGGCAACAATGGTTTGACCGAAGGCGTGTTGGCCGAAATCGAACATGCACTTGAACACCATGAACTGATCAAGGTGAAGATCGCCACGGAAGACCGTGAGACCAAAGCCCTGGTCGTTGATGCGATCGTGCGTGAAACCCGTGCAGTTAACGTGCAGGTGATCGGCAAGACGCTGGTGCTGTACCGTCCAACGAAGGAACGCAAAATCACCATTCCTCGCTGAGGACCAGAGGCAGCTCATCGCTGCCTCACGCAACTCAGCGTTCAGGTCTGGAGAAAGTGCCACGCTCCTGAGTCTGATTAAAGGCCGCGGTGCGGCCTTTTTCTTATCTTTACAAAACCCACACCTTCAATGAAGGTAGCAGAAAATCAGAGGTACTCGACCTTGAGGATCTCGAATTCTTTGTCGCCGCCGGGGGTTTTGATCACCGCCACGTCATCAACCACCTTGCCGATCAGTCCGCGCGCCATTGGCGAGTTTACCGAGATCAGATTCTGCTTAAAGTCCGCTTCATCATCACCCACGATGCGGTAGGTAGACTCTTCATCCGTATCCACGTTGAAGACGGTAACGGTAGCACCGAAGATTACCCGACCGTTGGCGTTGCTGGCCATTTTGGTGACGTCGATCACCTGTGAGTTGGAGAGCTTGGCTTCAATCTCCTGGATACGGCCTTCACAAAAGCCCTGCTCTTCGCGGGCAGCGTGGTATTCCGCGTTCTCTTTCAGGTCGCCGTGCTCGCGTGCTTCCGCAATCGAGGCAATAATGCGCGGTCGCTTAACCGTTTTCAGCTCGTCCAGCTCTTCGCGCAGTTTTTCCGCGCCCTTTAACGTCATCGGAATCTGATTCATCTCAATACCTCGTAAAATCTGTCCTGTGCAAATGTCGTCGTCCTGACGGATGGTATGCAGAAATGGCGTTCTGCGGCGCTTGCTACTGTTTTAAAAACGAAAAGAAACCCGGCCCGGGGTCGCCCCAGGGCAGGATTGATTTTGCAATTTGATACGTATTTTACCCCAGAGTTCCCTGGGGGTCATCGTTTACTTTCCACCACGATGCACCGTAGTATGACACCATCATCCGTCTGTTACCGCGAGATTATGCGATTTCCACGAATTGTTACCAGCCTGGCCTGCGCAATGGCGCTGCAGGCGCAGGCGGCCCCCGTCGAAGATTACACCCAGTATTTACCTGACGGCGCGAATCTGGCGCTGATGGTACAGAAGATCGGTGCCTCTGCCCCCTCCGTTGAGTATCACAGCCAGCAGATGGCGCTGCCGGCCAGTACCATGAAGGTGATTACCGCCCTGGCCGCGATGCTACAGCTGGGGCCGGATTACCGTTTCCATACCCAGCTGGAGAGCAAAGGCAGCGTCAGCGGCAACACGCTGAACGGCGACCTGGTGGCGCGATTTGGCGGCGATCCGACGCTAACGCGCCAGGATCTGCGCAATATGGTGGCCAGCCTGAGAAAACAGGGCGTGGAACATATTGCCGGCAACCTGGTCATCGATACCTCGGTGTTTGCCAGCCATGATAAGGCCCCCGGCTGGCCATGGAATGACATGACCCAGTGCTTCAGCGCCCCGCCGGGTGCGGCGATCGTTGACCGTAACTGTTTCTCCGTCTCGCTCTACAGCGCGCCTAAAGCCGGTGACAAAGCCTTTATCCGCGTAGCGTCCTGGTACCCGGTGACCATGTTCAGCGAAGTGCGCACGCTGGCGAAGGGGTCACCGGACGCCCAGTACTGCGAGCTGGACGTGGTGCCGGGCGAGCTGAGCCGCTTTACGCTGACCGGCTGCCTGACCCAGCGTGCGGAACCGCTACCGCTGGCCTTTGCCATCCAGGACGGGGCCAGCTACGCCGGGGCAATCCTGAAAGCCGAGCTGAAAAGCGCGGGAATAGACTACAGCGGCAGCCTGCTGCGCCAGACGCAGGTGACACCACCGGCCACGGTGCTGGCGGAGACTCAGTCCGCGCCGCTCAGCGCGCTGCTGAAGATCATGCTGAAAAAGTCAGACAACATGATCGCCGATACCGTATTCCGCACCATCGGCCATGAACGTTTCGGCGTGCCGGGCACCTGGCGGGCGGGATCGGACGCGGTGCGCCAGATCCTGCGGCAGAAGGCCGGGATCGATATGGGCAACAGTATCCAGGTGGATGGCTCGGGGCTGTCGCGCCACGATCTGATCTCACCGGCGACCATGATGCAGGTGCTGCAGTACATCGCGCAGAACGATCAGCAGCTGAATATCATCGCCATGCTGCCGCTGGCCGGCTATGACGGCACCCTGCGCTACCGCGGTGGCCTGCATGAGGCGGGCGTCGATGGCAAGGTGTCGGCCAAAACCGGCTCGCTGCAGGGCGTCTACAACCTGGCCGGCTTTATGACCACCGCCAGCGGCCAGCGGGTAGCCTTTGTGCAGTTCCTGTCCGGCTATGCGGTGCCACCGGAGGATCAGCGCCAGCGTCGTATCCCGCTGGTGCGTTTCGAAAGCCGTCTGTACAAGGACGTTTACCGTAACAACTAATCCTGCATCCACGCCGGTTACTGCCCTCTCATGAGGCGGTAACCGGCGGTCCGATTCCCCCAACAAGCTTAAGCCAATACATCAACTCCCCTTACGCATCAACTTTCGGATTATTTTACCTTCCCTGCAATAAGCCCCTATAAATCATAATAAAGTTGCTTAAACCCCTTTCAACCAAAATGATTTGGAGCAGATTAAATTAATTTAGCTTCATTGACATGCTCTGATGTTCAACGTAATTTACTCGACCTGAAAGCAAATGATAATAGTTCTTACTTCGTTTATCATTTATTAAGGATGCAGAATGGAATCGTTAACCTCAGAAAGTACGCTTCGTTTCGCCACAGAAGCGGCCGCCAGCGGCTTCTTCTTTACCTCCCCCTGGAAGAGTCTGGCAACCCAGGGCTGTTTCACCACCCTCGACGCCCCGGCTGCCGGGGGAGACGCGCTCGACGGTGAGTTCCAGCAGACCGTGTCACACCAGTTCCTGCAGGCAAAACGCCAGGGAATCGCCAGGCCGGTGCTGGTCGGCGCCATTCCCTTCGATACCCGCCAGCCCTCTGCGCTGTTTATTCCTGAATCCGTACAGTTCTTCGACCGCCAGGCGTTCCAGCAACGGCTGCCAGCGGCGCAGGCGGCGTTGCCGGAAGTCACCCGTCGTACCGCGCTACCTGAGCAGGCCGTGTTTATGCAGATGGTCAGCGAGGCCGTTGCGGCGACCAGCTCGCCGCGGCTGGACAAAGTGGTGCTGTCACGGTTGATGGAGATCGCCACCCGTGAGCCGATTAACGTTGGCCAGCTGATGTCCAGGGTGCTGCGCCAGAACCCGGCCAGCTACAACTTCCACGCGCCGCTGGCAGAAGGCGGCTCGCTGCTGGGGGCCAGCCCGGAGCTGCTGCTGCGAAAAGAGGGCAACCGCTACTTTACCCATCCGCTGGCCGGTTCGGCGCGGCGTGAGAGCTGCCCCGAGAAGGATCGCCAGGCCGGGCAGTCGCTGATGAACTCCCGTAAAGATCGCTATGAGCATCAGCTGGTCACAGACGCCATGCGTAACGTGCTGCACCCGCGCAGCGCCTACCTTGGGCTACCGGCGACGCCGCAGCTGCTGACCACGCCCACGCTGTGGCACCTCGGCACGCCGATTGAGGGGGAACCGAGCGATGCGGCCGATACCGCGCTGTCGCTGGCCTGCCTGCTGCACCCGACCCCGGCGCTGAGCGGCTTCCCGCACGATAAAGCGCGGGATCTGATCGCCGAGCTGGAGCCGTTCAACCGCGGCCTGTTCGGCGGCATCGTCGGCTGGTGTGATGACCAGGGCAACGGCGAGTGGGTGGTGACCATCCGCTGCGGCAAGGTCAACGGCAACCGCGTGCGGTTGTTCGCCGGCGCAGGCATCGTGCCGGCCTCCAGCCCGGAATCCGAATGGCGCGAAACCGGCGTCAAACTTAATACCATGCTGCAGGCGTTTGGCCTCAATTAAGGATAACGATGACCATTGCATACTCACGCTGGCCGGACGCGCTGGCGGCGCGCTACCGCGCGAAGGGCTACTGGCTGGATCTGCCGTTGAGCGAGATCCTGAACCGCCGCGCCGACAGCACGGCCGTTGCGGTGATCGACGGCGAACGCCAGCTCAGCTACCGCGATCTGGCGCAGCGATCGGACCGGCTGGCGGCGGCGCTGCAGCGGCGAGGCCTGAAAACCGGCGATACCGCGCTGGTGCAGCTGGGCAATATTGCCGAATTCTACGTGGTGCTGTTCGCGCTGTATAAGCTGGGCGTCGCCCCGGTTAACGCGCTGTTCAGCCATCAGCGTACCGAGCTGACCTCCTACGCCACGCTGCTGCAGCCTGCCCTGCTGATTGCCGATCGTCAGCACGCGCTGTTCCGTGATGATGTTTTTATGCAGCAGCTGCGGCAGTCGCTGCCGTCGCTGCGGGTGGTGGCGCTGCATAATGAGAACCACGCCGCGCTGTCGCTGGCCGGCATGCTGGATGAAGATGCCGCTGACTTTGTGGCCACGCCGTCGGCGGGGGATGAAGTTGCGTTCTTCCAGCTCTCCGGCGGCAGTACCGGCACGCCAAAGCTGATCCCGCGTACCCACAATGATTATGACTACAGCGTGCGCGGCAGCGTGCAGATTTGCCGCTTTACCGATAATACCCGCTACCTGTGTGCCCTGCCCTCCGCCCACAACTACGCGATGAGCTCACCCGGCTCGCTCGGCGTATTCCACGCCGGTGGCTGCGTGGTGCTGGCCAGCGATCCCAGCCCGGGCGCCTGTTTTGGCCTGATCGAGAAACATCAGGTCAACGTCGCCGCGCTGGTGCCGCCCGCGGTCAGCCTGTGGCTGCAGGCGATTGCCGAGTCTGGCAGCAACCGCGCGCTGGCCTCACTGACGCTGTTGCAGGTCGGCGGTGCCAGACTCAGTGAGTCGCTGGCCTCGCGTATTCAGAGCGAGATCGGCTGTCAGCTGCAGCAGGTGTTTGGCATGGCGGAAGGGCTGGTTAACTACACCCGGCTGGATGACAGTGAGCAGCATATTCTGACCACCCAGGGCCGGCCGATTTCACCGGACGATGAGGTGTGGGTGGCCGATGAGCAGGGTAACCCGCTGCCGGCCGGCACCACCGGCCGCCTGATGACCCGCGGCCCCTACACCTTCCGCGGCTACTACAACAGCCCGGAGCACAATGCCGCCAGCTTTGATGCCGATGGCTTTTACTGCTCCGGCGACCTGATTTCGATTGCCGAAGATGGCTATATCACCGTGCAGGGGCGTGAAAAGGATCAGATCAACCGCGGCGGTGAGAAGATCGCCGCCGAGGAGATCGAAAACCTGCTGCTGCGCCATCCGGAGGTGATCCATGCCGCGCTGGTGTCGGTAGAGGACGCGCTGATGGGCGAGAAGAGCTGCGCGATTATTGTGGCGAAAAGCGCGCTGAAGCCGGTGGTACTGCGCCGCTATCTGCGTGAGTTGGGCATCGCCGAATTCAAGCTGCCGGACCGCTTCGAGTTTACCGACTCGCTGCCGCTGACCCCCGTCGGCAAAGTGGATAAGAAACTGCTGCGCCAGCAGCTGGCTGCTCAGCAGGGCAATTAATTTTTCAGGAGAAAGCATGGCTATTCCAAAACTCGAGTCCTATGCGCTGCCAACCGCAGCTGAACTGCCGACCAACAAGGTCAGCTGGCCGTTTGAACCCGCGCGCGCCGCGCTGTTGATCCACGACATGCAGGAGTACTTCCTCAACTTCTGGGGTGACAACAGCCCGCTGGTTGAGCAGGTGGTGGCGAATATCGCCGCGCTGCGCCAGTACTGCAAGGCGCAGGGCATTCCGGTGTTTTATACCGCCCAGCCGAACCAGCAGAGCGCAGAAGATCGCGCCCTGCTCAACGACATGTGGGGGCCGGGCCTCAATAAGCACCCCGATCAGCAGCGGGTGGTCAGCGCGCTGGCGCCGGACGAGCAGGACCAGGTGCTGGTGAAGTGGCGTTACAGCGCTTTCCACCGTTCGCCGCTGGAGTCGATCCTTAACGAAACCGGCCGCGATCAGCTGATTATCTGTGGCGTCTACGCCCATATCGGCTGTCTGACCACCGCCACCGACGCCTTTATGCGTAACATCAAGCCGTTTATGGTCGCCGATGCGCTGGCCGACTTCAGCCGCGACGAGCATCTGATGGCGCTGACCTACACCGCCGGCCGCAGCGGCAAAGTAGTGATGACCGATGAGCTGCTGCCGGTACCGCGCTCGAAAGCGCAGCTGCGCGCCGTGGTGCTGCCGCTGCTGGATGACGATGCAGGGGATCTGGAAGATGATGAGAACCTGGTGGATTACGGCCTCGATTCGGTACGCATTATGTCGCTGGCCGCCCGCTGGCGTCAGGTGCACAGCGATATCGATTTCGTTGCGCTGGCGAAAGACCCGAGCATTGACGGCTGGTGGCAGCTGCTGTCGAGGGAGCCGGCATAATGTCCTGCCAGTTTGATTTTAGCGATAAACAGGTGTGGGTCACCGGAGCAGGCCAGGGGATTGGCTACCATACGGCGCTGGCGTTTGTGGCGGCGGGCGCCTCGGTGGTCGGTTTTGACCGTCAGTTTTCACAGAGCGACTATCCGTTCCAGCGGGTCATCGTCGACATAGCCGATGCCGGGCAGGTGAAAAACGTCTGTGAGAGGCTGCTGGCCGATATCCCCCGTCTTGACGTGCTGGTCAACGCGGCAGGCATCCTGCGCACCGGCAGCACCGAGACGCTGGCGGTGGAAGACTGGCAGGCCTGTATGGCGGTTAACGCCGGCGGCGCGTTTAACCTGTTCCAGCAGACGCTGCCGCTGTTTCGCCAGCAGCGCGGCGGAGCGATTGTCACCGTGGCCTCCAACGCTGCGCATGCGCCACGTATCGGCATGTCGGCCTATGGTGCCTCCAAAGCCGCGCTGCGCAGCCTGTGCATGACGGTGGCGCTGGAGATGGCACCGTTCGGCGTGCGCTGCAATATCGTTTCGCCGGGCTCGACGGATACCGCCATGCAGCGCAGCCTGTGGCACCGCCCGGAAGATGAACAGCAGATGATCGCCGGCTACCCGGACCAGTACAAGCTGGGGATCCCGCTGGGTAAAATCGCGCAGCCTGAGGAGATCGCCAGCGCGATCCTGTTCCTCGCCTCGGATAACGCCAGCCATATCGTGATGCAGGATATCGTGGTGGACGGCGGCGCGACGCTGGGGGCCTGATACAGGCTGCATCACCATCGCGCCATCCGTTCAGCACCGGGCCGGTGCGCTGGATCTGTAATGCGCAACAGGCCGGAAGGCTCCTGCCCTGAAGCGGAGTGCAGGATGCTGAATCTGAGCCTGCGGCAAAAAAAACGGGACGCTTATCGCGTCCCGTTTTTGATTTCAGCCTGAATTAACGCTGATAGATGATCTCGACGCCTTCGTCGTCTTCTTCATCCCAGTCGTCATCCCAGTCATCATCTTCTTCCACCACCGGCTGCGCGGCTTCCAGCTGCTCACGGTGATAGTCGTCCCACATGAATTCGACTTTCTCCGGCTGCGCGGTTTTCAGCTCTTCTTCTTTCGGGTTGGCGTTGATAAACGACATCACGTCCCAGCACAGCGCGGTGACGCCTTCGCGGTTCGCCGCCGAAATCAGATAGTATTTCTCGGTCCAGCCCAGCGCGTCGGCAATCGCTTTGGCACGGGATTCCGCCTCTTCCTTATCAAGCAGGTCAACCTTGTTGAACACCAGCCAGCGTGGCTTCTGGAACAGCTTGCCGCTGTATTTTTCCAGTTCGCCGAGGATGATTTTCGCATTCTCCACCGGATCGCTCTCGTCGATCGGCGCGAGGTCGATGGTGTGCAGCAGCACGCGGCAGCGTTCCAGGTGCTTAAGGAAACGGATCCCCAGGCCAGCACCTTCGGAAGCGCCCTCGATCAGGCCAGGAATATCCGCCACCACAAAGCTCTGCTCGTGGTCCATACGCACCACGCCAAGGCTTGGCACCAGAGTGGTGAACGGGTAATCGGCCACTTTTGGCTTGGCGGCGGAGACCGCGCGGATAAAGGTCGACTTACCGGCGTTCGGCAGGCCGAGCATGCCGACGTCGGCCAGCAGCATCAGCTCCAGCTGCAGATCACGCGCTTCACCCGGCGTGCCCATGGTCTTCTGACGCGGCGCACGGTTTACGGAGGACTTGAAGCGGCTGTTACCGAGGCCGTGCCAGCCGCCTTTAGCGACCATCAGCTTCTGGGTGTGGTGGGTCATATCGCCCAGCGTTTCACCGGTGCCCTGATCGATAATACGCGTACCGACCGGCACCTTAATGATGATGTCCTGGCCACGCTTGCCGGTACAGTCACGGCTCTGGCCGTTCTGGCCGCGTTCTGCGCGGAAAGACTTCTCAAAACGGTAGTCGATCAGGGTGTTAAGGTTCTCATCGGCCAGCATATACACGTCGCCGCCGTCGCCGCCGTCGCCGCCGTCAGGGCCGCCGCGCGGGATATATTTCTCACGACGGAAGCTGACGCAGCCATTGCCGCCGTCGCCCGCCACTGCCAGGATCGTCGCTTCATCTACAAACTTCATTTTACTTCTCCGTCACTCATTCGCCCGGCCGCGATGCAGGTGGCACCGGAACGGGATTGCTCCGCCGTGGCCATAAGCGATGACCAATTGCGGAAAACATGGCGCCTGACACCACGACGATTGCCCCGATAAACCCGAGGGTATTCAGCACCGGTACAGCAAAAAAGTCGGGCCAGCCAAGCGATAACAATTCTGAAAACAGCAGGGTAAACAGCGGCGTCAGCGTAACGATCGCGCTGACCTGCGACGCCTGCGTGCGGGAAAAAGCTTCCGCCAGCGCACCGTAACCTACCAGGGTATTCAGCGCACAAAATAGCAGGCAACAGAGCTGCCAGCCGTTCAGCTGCCAGAGCAGCGTGACGCGTGCCATAGGCAACAGCGCCACCGCACATAAAGTGTACAGCAAAAACAGGATCTGCTGCGAGGCCAGCCGACGCAAAAGTATTTTTTGCGTGACGCCGTAAACGACCCACACCAGCGCGGCGCTTACCCCGAGGATCACGCCCCAGGTGTAAGTCGTCAGGCGGGTGAAAATCTCAACCAGGCTGGTGTTAAAAAACATCAGCATGCCGCACAACAACAGGGCAGCACCGATCAGCTGACTGCCGCGCATTTTCTCTTTGAGGATCAGCACGCTGGCGGCCATCATGCACGGCGGTGCCAGCTGGGCAATCACCTGCGACGCCGTCGGGCTGAGATACTGCAGCGACGAGCCAAACAACACAAAGTTGCCCAGCAGCCCGCCGGTGGCGATCAGTACGTAAACCAGCCAGCGCGGGTGACGAAAGAAATCTGCCGGGGGCAGCTGCCGTTTCAGCGCCAGGATGATGCCCAGCCCTGCCGCTGCCAGAGAAAAGCGGAAGAAGACGATGGTGAACGGATCCATCACCGTCAGCACCTGCTTCATTGCGATGGGTAACGATCCCCAGCACATGGCCGTCACCAGCGCTAAGGCAATGCCCATGCCGGCCTGCTGTTTAATGCCTGACATCTGCCGGGTCCCTCGCAGAATGTAAAAAGCCCCGCAGTCTAGTGCGGGGCTTCTCTTTTCGTCGCTAAGGGGGTTATGCACCACCCTGCGGCACGAAAACCTTACTCAGCAACGATGCTGATGTACTTACGGTTGTTCGGGCCTTTCACTTCGAATTTGACCTTGCCGTCTGCAGTTGCAAACAGGGTGTGGTCACGACCGCAGCCAACGTTGGTGCCGGCATGGAACTTAGTTCCACGCTGACGAACGATGATGCTACCAGCCAGTACTGATTCGCCGCCGAAACGTTTTACGCCCAGACGTTTTGCATTGGAGTCACGACCGTTACGGGTCGAACCACCAGCTTTCTTGTGTGCCATTTGTCAGATCTCCTCTTAAGCGCTGATGCCAGTGATCTTCACGTCAGTAAACCACTGACGGTGACCCTGCTGCTTACGGTAATGCTTACGACGACGGAACTTAACAATCTTGATCTTGTCGCCACGACCGTGAGCTACGATTTCTGCCTTGATCACGCCACCTGAAACTAAAGGTGCGCCGATCTTAACGTCTTCGCCATTGGCAATCATCAGAACCTGGTCGAACTCAACAGTTTCACCGGTTGCGATGTCCAGCTTTTCCAGGCGAACGGTCTGACCTTCGCTTACTCGGTGTTGTTTACCACCACTTTGGAAAACCGCGTACATATAAACTCCGCTCTCGCACTGACCTTTTTTTGATTATCAGGTAGCGCTATAAATATTCACAATAGGGCGCGAATTCTACGCAACTTCCCGGCTAAAGACAAGTGTCTGTTACGCTGTATTGCAGAAAAAAAAGGCAATACGAATGGGGGCGTTTCACCGCCGCGTTTTTCAAGTACAATCTGTCCACCATTTCACGCCACGGGCACGAGTTAAAGCGCCTTTCATGAGCGATCTGAGCGAGCGATAGCTGAAAGACTGATGAACTTAGAACAGATAAACGAACTCACCGCGCCGGATATGGCGGACGTCAATGCGACAATACTCGACCAGCTGAACTCGGACGTATCCCTCATTAATCAGCTGGGCTATTACATTATCAGCGGCGGTGGGAAACGTATCCGCCCAATGATCGCCGTTCTGGCCGCGCGCGCCATCAACGACTATGACGGTAAACAGCACATTACCGTGGCCGCGCTGATCGAATTTATTCATACCGCCACTCTGTTACACGACGACGTGGTCGACGAGTCGGATATGCGCCGGGGTAAAGCCACCGCCAACGCCGCCTTTGGCAATGCGGCCAGCGTGCTGGTAGGCGACTTTATCTATACGCGCGCCTTCCAGATGATGACCAGCCTCGGCTCGCTGCGGGTGCTGGCGCTGATGTCAGAAGCGGTGAACGTGATCGCCGAAGGGGAAGTGCTGCAGTTAATGAACTGCAACGACCCGGACATTACCGAAGAGAGCTATATGCGGGTGATTTACAGCAAAACCGCACGCCTGTTTGAAGCCGCCGCACAGTCTTCTGCCATCCTCGCCGGTGCGACGCCGGAACAGGAGCAGGCGCTGCAGGATTACGGCCGCTATATCGGTACCGCCTTCCAGCTGATCGACGATCTGCTGGATTACAGCGCCGATGGCAAAACCCTCGGTAAGAACGTCGGTGACGACCTGAGCGAAGGCAAACCAACCCTGCCGCTGCTGCATGCCATGCGCAACGGCACGCCTGAACAGGCCAGTATGATCCGCTCTGCTATTGAAGAAGGTAACGGACGTCACTTACTGGAACCCGTTCTGGAAGCGATGCGTCAGCACGGTTCACTGGAGTGGACCCGCCAGGCCGCCGAACAGGAAGCCGATAAGGCGATTACCGCCCTGCAGGTGCTGCCAGCAACGCCATGGCGCAGCGCGCTGGAAGCGCTGGCGCATATGTCAGTACAGCGTGATTTCTGATTGACCGATGGCGTGGCAAGCCGCGCCATTACTGACTTTAATAAGAATTCCCCTACCCTTTCCCCTGACTTCAGCCACGCATTACTGCAACATCCTCAATGGTTACCGGAGCTTTTGCGTTGCAATGCTCAAAACGTATTATTTTATCGAATAACGCTGGAACTTACTGGAATTAGTTTGCTATAAATCACCCGAAGCAGACGGTTATCCCCTGGTTCGGGGCGCATAGGATCGCGCATTTCCAGCGAAGCTGATGCCCTAAGCCGTGTGCTTCACACCTTAATTTCTGCTGTGCGCAAGGAGGACATGCACGTGAAACATTCGCAACAGGACTGGCATCCTGCCGATATTATTGCCGGATTACGTAAAAAGGGGACTACGCTGGCCGCCCAGTCACGTCAGGCCGGTCTGAGTTCGTCGACCCTGGCGAACGCGCTGTGCCGCCCGTGGCCGAAAGGCGAGTGGCTGATCGCCGATGCGTTAGCCGTTCACCCGGCGCAAATCTGGCCCAGCCGCTACTATGACCCGGAGACGCATCAGCTGATTGACCGTAAAAAGCTGATCCGCCGGTAAAAAAAAGGGCCGGTAATGCTTACCGACCCTGATTTTTATTACGCGTGAGCGCTTACTCTTCGCCTTTCACACGCTGGATGTTGGCACCCAACGCAATCAGCTTGTCTTCAATATGTTCGTAGCCACGATCGATATGATAGATACGATCGACGATGGTGGTCCCTTCGGCAATACAGCCGGCCAGCACCAGGCTCGCGGATGCACGCAGGTCGGTCGCCATCACCTGAGCACCGGACAGCGTTTCCACACCGTGACAAATCAGCGTATTGCTCTCGATTTCACCGTGTGCGCCCATGCGCACCAGTTCAGGCACGTGCATAAAGCGGTTTTCAAAGATGGTTTCGGTGATCACACCGGTGCCTTCAGCCACCAGGTTCAGCAGGCTGAACTGCGCCTGCATATCGGTCGGGAAGCCCGGGTGCGGCGCGGTACGCAGGTTAACGGCCTTTGGACGCTTGCCGTGCATGTCCAGACTGATCCAGTCTTCGCCCTGTTCGATCTGAGCACCGGCTTCACGCAGTTTCGCCAGCACCGCATCCAGCGTGTCGGGCTGAGCCGCACGACAAACCACTTTTCCGCCGGAGATCGCCGCCGCGACCAGGAAGGTGCCGGTTTCGATACGGTCAGGCAGTACGCGATAGACGCCGCCGCCCAGGCGCTCAACGCCCTCAATGGTGATGCGATCGCTGCCCGCGCCGCTGATTTTTGCGCCCAGCGTATTGAGGAAGTTGGCGGTATCGACGATTTCCGGCTCGCGTGCCGCATTCTCGATGATGGTGGTGCCGGTGGCCAGCGTCGCCGCGCTCATGATGGTCACGGTTGCGCCAACGCTGACCTTATCCATCACGATGTGCGCGCCTTTCAGGCGGCCATCAACCGATGCCTTAACGTAGCCTTCTTCCAGCCTGATCTCGGCACCCAGCTGTTCCAGGCCGGTAATGTGCAGGTCAACCGGACGCGCGCCGATGGCACAGCCGCCGGGCAGGGAAACCTGCCCCTGGCCGAAACGTGCCACCAGCGGGCCCAGCGCCCAGATCGAGGCACGCATGGTTTTGACCAGATCGTAAGGCGCGCAGTAAACGCTGACCTGACTGGCGTCCAGATGCACCGAGCCATTGCGCTCGGCCTTCACGCCCAGCTGGCCAAGCAGCTTGAGGGTGGTATCGATGTCCTTCAGTTTCGGGACATTCTGGATCTCTACCGGCTCTTCGGCCAGTAAAGCAGCGAACAGGATCGGCAGCGCGGCATTTTTAGCCCCGGAAATGGTGACTTCACCGCTCAGGCGGGTCGGACCCTGTACACGAAATTTATCCATTGCAACTGCTCTCTGTTGTCATACGAAAAAGACGAGAGCCTTGCCACATCGGGCAAGGCCGGTGCCGTTCAGCTTAGAAACCGTTCAGCTTACGGTCACGTGCCCACTCTTCAGGGGTGTAGGTCTTGATGGACACCGCATGCATGCGGTTATCCGCAATATAGGCCATCAGGGGAGCGTAGACCGTCTGTTGCTTTTTAACGCGGCTTAACTCAGCAAACAGCTCGCCCACGGCAATCACCTGAAAATGGCTACCATCACCGGTAACGTGGACTTCCTGCAGCGGCAGCGCGCTCATCAGGACGGACTGAATTTCACTATTTTCCATGATGCCTTCAAACTCACCAGATAATAAACAGGCACACATATTAGTGGAATCCGCCCGACTCTTAAACAAGCAATAAATGCCGCGCGCGGCGGAAAAACAGCAATACCGGTAGATTACGCCGTCGTCAGCGGGCGGAGAGGTAAAGTCGCGGGCAGTGAGAGGAGGAAAAAGGGCAACGAACTCAGCAGGTTCCGATGTGGCACGGCGGACGCAGCCGCCGTGCCGGGGATCAGACGTTCTCCACAATAATTTTCTGGAGATTGTAGAGCGTAATCAGTGAAGCCAGTTTATCGGTGATGCCGGTAAAGCGCGGCGCACGCCCCTGCTGGCGCGCGGTTTCGTGCAGGTGCACCAGCAGCGCAAGGCCGGGTGAATCCACACGATCCAGCCCGGAGACGTCGATTGACTCAGCCTGCTGCATCAGCGTGGCACGCTGCTGCCACAGCGGCAGCAGCGTATCGCGATCTAACTCACCGGCAAGGCGTAACACCCCCGCCTCGACCTGCCAGCGTAATGAAGCAGCCATTACTTTTTCTGTTCCAGAGTGATCGGCTCGCTGGCGTAGGATTTCAGGCGCTGGGTCAGGCCGTCAACGCCCTGGGTACGCAGAATATCGCTCCACTCATTCTGCTTGGTGGTGATCATGCTCACCCCTTCAGCAATCATGTCAAACGCCTGCCAGTCGCCCGTGCGGCTGTTCTTACGCCACTGGAAATCAAGGCGCACCGGTGGGCGACCGTTCGGATCGATAATGGTCACGCGGATGGCGATAATGGTGGAATCACCCAGCGGCTGCTCCGGAGCAATCTGATAGGTCTGGCCGTTGTACATCGCCAGCGCCTGTCCATAGGCCTGGGTCAGGTAGTCACTAAAGGCGGCGAAGTAGGCTTCACGCTGCGCCGGGGTAGCTTCTTTGTAGTAGCGGCCCAGCACTAAAGCACCGGCATATTTGACCTGCACGTAAGGCAGCAGCTCCTGGCGGACCACCTGGCGCAGGTAGTTGGGATCCTTCCTGATCTTCGGCTGCTCGTTCTTCAGCCGGGTGAAGGTTTTTTCCGCCGCTTCGTTCATCAGCTTGTACGGGTTGGTCTGGTCGACGGCGGCATTCGCGGCCACCGGTGCAACGATCAGCATCGCGACCATCAGTAAACGTTTAAACATCACTTGCCCTCTTCTGGTGTAGTTGCCGCCGCCGGAGCAGCCGGTGCTGCCGCACCTGGCTCATCTGACGACGTTGTCTTCTTGTCTTCGCCGTTGCCGCTCTTGTAGAGGAACTGGCCAATCAGGTCTTCCAGTACCATCGCAGACTTGGTGTCCTGCAGGGTACTGCCGTCTTTGAGTATAGACGTCCCCATTTCCGGATCGTCAAAACCGACGTTCAGCGCAAGATACTGCTCGCCCAGCAGGCCGGAGGTGCGCACCGCAAGCGAGCTGGTATCCGGAATATTATTATATTTTTCATTAATATCCATCGTGACCCGCGGCGAATAGGTTTTTGGATCGAGGGTGATATCGCTCACCCGGCCGACCGCCACCCCGCCGATGCGCACCGGCGATCCGTTTTTCAGGCCGCCGATGTTATCGAAGGTCGCGTACAGCCTCCAGGTCGGCTCGTTGCCGAGCGATCGCAGATCGGCCACCCGCAGACAGAGGAAGATCGCCGCCACCAGCGCCAGCAGTAAGAAGGCGCCTACCCAAATTTCGCTTTTTTTCGTTTGCATTGAATCAGTTCCCAAACATCAGTGCCGTAAGCACAAAATCCAGACCGAGCACTGCCAGCGAGGCATGTACCACGGTACGCGTGGTCGCCCGACTAATCCCTTCGGAGGTCGGAATGGCGTCATAACCGTTGAACAGCGCAATCCAGGTGACGGTAATGGCAAACACGGCACTTTTAATTACGCAGTTGAGAATATCCTGCCGCAGATCGACCGCGCTCTGCATCGCCGACCAGAAGAAGCCCGCATCGATACCTTTCCAGCTCACCCCCACCAGCGCACCGCCGAGAATGCCCACCGCCACGAAGATCAGCGACAGCAGCGGCATACTGATAAACCCGGCCCAGAAGCGCGGTGAGATAATGCGCCGCAGCGGGTCAACCGCCATCATTTCCATACTGGAAAGCTGTTCAGTGGCCTTCATCAGGCCGATCTCGGCGGTCAGCGCCGAGCCTGCCCGGCCGGCAAACAGCAGTGCGGTGACCACCGGCCCCAGCTCGCGCAGCAGCGACAGCGCCACCATCATGCCAAGGCTGGTCTCTGCACTGTAGGTTTTCAGGATCAGGTAGCCCTGCAGCCCCAGCACCATGCCGATAAACAGCCCGGACACCACGATGATCAACAGCGACAGAACACCGACGCTGTACAGCTGTTTGATCAGCAGCGGAGCATGTCGGCGAAAACGAGGAATACCCACCAGGGCATGAAACAACATCAATCCGGCGCGCCCGAAGGAGGAACAGGTTGCAATCCCCCGTCGCCCCAGTGACGCCAGTGCTCGTAACAACATCAGTTAGTTAACTCCCTGAGCCGACTAAATCGTGAAGGTAATCCCCGGCGGGGAAGCGGAACGGCACCGGGCCGTCAGCGTTACCGTCGATAAACTGCCGTACCCGCGCATCCTGATTCGCCTGCAGCTCGGCCGCCGCCCCGTGGGCGATCACCTGCTGGTCAGCAATGATATACGCATAGTCCGCAATACTCAGCACCTCAGGCACGTCGTGTGAAACCACGATACAGGTGACGCCCAGCGAGTGATTGAGTTCATCGATCAGCTTCACCAGCACCCCCATGGTGATCGGGTCCTGGCCGACGAAAGGCTCATCAAACATGATCAGCTCCGGCTCCAGCGCAATCGCGCGCGCCAGCGCGGCCCGCCGGGCCATGCCGCCGGAGAGCTCAGATGGCATCAGCTTTGCCGCACCGCGCAGCCCCACCGCTTCCAGCTTCATCATCACCGTGCTGTGCAGCAGAGCCGGCGGCAGCGAAGTGTGCTCACGCAGCGGCCACGCCACGTTGTCGAACACGTTCAGGTCGGTGAACAGCGCACCGGACTGAAACAGCATGCTCATCTTTTTGCGGGCGGCGTACAGACGGGAACGGGATAGCGTGGGAATATTATCGCCGTTGAACCAGATTTCACCGTTGTCCGGTGCAATCTGGCCGCCGATCAGGCGCAGCAGCGTGGTTTTACCAATCCCGGAGGGGCCCATGATCGCGGTGACTTTGCCTTTCGGCACCGTAAGCGAGATGTTATCGAAAATCGGCCGGCTGCCGCGGGTAAAACTGACGCCCCGCACCTCCACCAGATTTGTCGCCGTCTGGCCCATAGTTACCTCAATCCTTGTTATTCAGACGATAAATTTATTCCCGATAGTAACGTATTACCTCCGGGACGGGACACTTTTACAGAAACTTACCGCAATCACTTAGCGAAAGCAGGCATACGTTTTACTTTTCGGCCTGAGACCGTCAAAATCACTGCCACAAAAATTTCATACCACCCAGCGTCACTGCAGACGGCAACCGACGATTATACCCGATTTAAAGGACTCTTCATGCTCGTAGCTACAGCACTATTGATTATCGGTTTAGTCTTACTGGTTTATGGAGCCGATCGTCTGGTGTTTAGTGCAGCGATCCTGTGCCGCGCGCTGGGAATGCCGCCGCTGATCATCGGCATGACGGTGGTCGGCATGGGCACCTCACTGCCCGAGCTGATCGTCGCGTTTTCCGCCGCCAGCCACGGTCAGATGGATATCGCCATCGGCACTGCGCTGGGATCGAACATCACCAATATTCTGTTGATCCTCGGCGGCGCGGCGCTGCTGCATCCGCTGACCCTGCAATCCAACCTGCTCCGCCGCGAGCTGCCGCTGATGCTGCTGGTTACCCTGGTGTGCGGCGTGATGCTTTTTGACCATCAGCTTAGCCGCAATGACGGCCTGGCGCTGGTGGCCATCGCCGCACTGTGGCTGACCTTTACCATTAAAATTGCCCGCCGCGCCGAACGGGATAACAGTGACTCCCTGACGCGTGAACAGGTGGCGGAGCTGCCACGGGACGACGTTGGCAACACCGTGGCCTTTCTGTGGCTGGCGGTGGCGCTGATTCTGTTGCCGGTCTCCACCCGCATGGTGATTGATAATGCCACGGTGATTGCCGACTATTTTGGCGTTAGCGAGCTGGTGATTGGTCTGACCCTGATTTCCGTCGGCACCAGCCTGCCGGAACTGGCCACGCTGGTAGCCGGCGCGCTGAAAGGTGAAGATGACATTGCCATAGGCAACCTGATCGGGTCTAACATTTATAATCTGGTGATTGTGCTGGGCATTCCGGCACTGCTGTACCCGGGTGGGTTCGACGCCAACGCTTTTGCCCGTGACTACTGGGTTATGCTGGCGGTCAGCGCCCTGTTTGCACTGCTGTGCCTGCTGCGCGGCCGGCGCATTGGCCGGCTGGCCGGCGGCCTGCTGCTGTGTGGCTTTATCCTCTGGGTCGGGGTGCTCTACACCTCACCTTCAGTGACACTCTGGTAAAAGGACTGAGAACGATGGCGCATATCACCCTGAATCCCGACTTTGATTTTCAGCAGGCCGGTAAGGACGTTTTGCGGATCGAACGTGAAGGGCTGGAACAGCTTGATCAGTATATTAATGAAGACTTTACCCGTGCCTGCGAGCTGATCGCCGCCTGCCTCGGTAAAGTGGTGGTGATGGGGATGGGCAAATCCGGCCACATCGGCAAGAAGATGGCAGCCACCTTCGCCAGCACCGGTACGCCGGCCTTTTTCGTCCATCCCGGCGAGGCCAGCCACGGCGATCTCGGCATGGTCAGCCCGAATGATGTGGTGATTGCGATCTCAAATTCCGGTGAATCGTCTGAAATTCTGGCGCTGATCCCGGTACTGAAACGCCTGCGGGTGCGGCTGATCTGCATGACCAGCCGCCCCGAGAGCGCAATGGGCCGCGCTGCAGAGATTCATCTGTGTGTTAAAGTGCCTCAGGAAGCCTGCCCGCTGGGCCTGGCCCCGACAACCAGCACCACCGCGACGCTGGTGATGGGCGATGCGCTGGCCGTGGCGCTGCTGAAAGCCCGCGGCTTTACCGCAGAGGATTTCGCGCTGTCGCACCCCGGCGGCGCGCTGGGGCGCAAGCTGCTGTTACGCGTTGATGATATTATGCACAGCGGCAGCGAGATGCCGCACGTCAGTCGCGATGCCTCGCTGCGCGATGCGTTGCTGGAGATCACGCGTAAAAACATGGGTATGACGGTCATCTGCAACGACCTGATGAAAATCGAAGGCATCTTTACCGACGGTGACCTGCGCCGGGTGTTCGATATGGGCATTGATATTCAGCAGGCCAGCATCGCCAGCGTGATGACGCCGGGCGGCATCCGCGTGCGGGCGAACACCCTGGCGGTGGACGCGCTTAACCTGATGCAAAACAGAAACATTACCTCGGTGCTGGTCGCGGATGGCGATCTGCTGCTGGGCGTGGTCCATATGCATGACATGCTGCGCGCCGGCGTGGTCTAACAAGGAATTTTTGAACATGAGCAATCCGGCAGCAACCGTTGAGACCTGTTACGGCCCGGTCAGCCAGTCAGTGATGGCACGGGCCGCGGAAATTAAGTTATTGATTTGCGACGTAGATGGCGTAATGTCCGACGGCATCATTTACCAGGGCAACCAGGGTGAAGAGCTGAAGGCGTTTAACGTGCGTGACGGTTACGGTATCCGCTGCCTGCTGACCTCTGAGGTCGAGGTAGCGATCATCACCGGCCGCAAGGCAAAACTGCTGGAAGATCGCTGTGCGACTCTGGGGATTACTCATCTTTACCAGGGGCAATCTGATAAGCTGGTGGCCTTCCACGAACTTCTGGATACACTAGCCCTAACGGCAGACCAGGTGGCTTACATTGGTGATGACCTGATTGACTGGCCGGTCATGGCCCGGGTGGGCCTGAGCGTCACCGTCGCCGATGCGCATCCGGTGCTGCTGCCGCGTGCCGACTATGTCACCCGGATTGCGGGTGGGCGCGGTGCCGTGAGGGAAATCTGCGATCTGATCTTAATCGCGCAGGGTAAGTTTGATGAGGCCAAAGGGCAGTCGGTATGAGTAAAACAAGACGCTGGATTACGCTATTTCTGGCCCTGGTGGCAATCGTGCTGATCGGCTGGAATCTGACCGATTCTGACGATGCCGATCGCAACGCCACGGCGGATAACGGTGAACCGACCTATCTGAGCGATAATTCCCATACGGTGGTGTATAACCCCGAGGGCAGCCTGAGTTACCGGCTCGACTCAGAAAAAGTCACCTATTTTGCGGCAGAATCCGTCAGCTGGTTCGATAAGCCGGTGATGACTACCTATGACGAAAACAAAGTGGCGACCTGGTCGGTACGGGCTGACAAAGCCAAACTGACCAAAGATCGCCTGCTGTATCTGTATGGTAACGTCGAAGTGAACAGCCTGACGCCGGAGGCGCAGCTTAAGCGCATCACCACCGATAATGCGCTGGTGAATCTGGTCACCCAGGATATCACCTCGGACGATCGGGTAACGCTTTATGGCAGCAACTTTAACTCTACCGGTATGAAGATGCGTGGAAACTTACGGAAGAAAACCGCCGAGCTGATTGAAAAGGTCAAAACCTCTTATGAAATTCAAAATGCAAAACAACCTTAAGTTACTGACAGCCGCGCTGCTGCTGGCGGCCAGCGTGCCGGCCCTGGCGCTGACGGGCGACTCCGACAAGCCGGTTAACGTCGATTCTGAAAACCAGGCCCTTGATATGCAGGGGAACGTCGCCACCTTTACCGGTAAGGTGATCGTCACCCAGGGTTCGATCAAAATCACCGCCGATAAAGTGGTGGTGACCCGTCCCGGCGGCGACAGCAATAAGACCATCGTGGATGCTTACGGCAGCCCGGCGACCTTCTACCAGATGCAGGACAACGGCAAGCCGGTCAAAGGCCACGCGCAGAAGATGCACTATGAGCTGGCGAAGGACTTCGTTGAGCTGACGGGTAACGCTTACCTTGAGCAGCTGGACAGCAACGTGAAAGGCGATCGCATCACCTATCTGGTGAAAGAGCAGAAAATGCAGGCCTATGGCAACACCGGCAAACGGGTCACCACCGTGCTGGTACCGTCGCAGCTGCAGGACAAAGGCACGCCGTCTAACGGTCAGAAAAAGAGTAACTAATAACTATGGCAACCTTAATAGCGGAAAACCTGGCGAAGGCCTATAAAGGCCGTCGCGTGGTTGAGGATGTGAGCCTGCGGGTGAAATCCGGTGAAATTGTTGGCCTGCTGGGTCCCAACGGCGCGGGCAAGACCACCACCTTTTACATGGTTGTCGGCATCGTACCGCGCGATGCCGGGCGCATCGTCATTGATGATGAAGACATCAGTATTCTGCCGCTGCACGCCCGCGCCCGTCGCGGCATCGGCTACCTGCCACAGGAAGCGTCGATCTTCCGCCGCCTGAGCGTGTATGACAATCTGATGGCGGTACTGCAGATCCGTGACGATCTGAGCAGCGAGCAGCGCTCGGATCGCGCCAACGAGCTGATGGCGGAATTCCATATTGAACACCTGCGCGACAGCCTTGGCCAGGCGCTCTCCGGTGGCGAACGCCGCCGCGTGGAGATTGCCCGCGCGCTGGCCGCCAATCCGAAGTTTATTCTGCTGGATGAGCCCTTTGCCGGCGTCGATCCGATTTCGGTGATCGACATTAAAAAGATCATCGAACATCTGCGCGACAGCGGTCTTGGCGTGCTGATTACCGATCACAACGTGCGTGAAACGCTGTCGGTGTGTGAACGGGCCTATATCGTCAGCCAGGGGCATCTGATCGCCCACGGAACCCCCGCCGAAATCCTCGCTGATGAACAAGTTAAGCGTGTCTACTTAGGCGAAGAGTTCAGACTCTGATAAGGTGTTCATCCGGGGTAAGTTTTTAATGGAATTGTGGTCCTGATTATGAAGCAAGGTTTACAACTCAGGCTGAGCCAACAGCTTGCCATGACGCCACAACTGCAGCAGGCTATCCGCCTGTTGCAGCTCTCTACGCTTGAACTTCAGCAGGAAATTCAGCTGGCGCTGGAAAGTAATCCTTTGCTTGAACAGACCGATATCCATGAAGAGGTGGACTCCCGCGAATATCAGGAAACCGATTCGCTGGATACCCGTGAAGCGCTCGAACAGAAAGATATGCCGGAAGAGCTGCCGCTGGACGCCACCTGGGATGAGATTTACACCGCCGGCACCCCGTCCGGCACCGGCACCGATTATCACGACGATGAGCTGCCGGTTTATCAGGGCGAAACCACCCAGTCTCTGCAGGATTATCTGATGTGGCAGGTGGGGCTGACCCCGTTTACCGACACAGATCGGGCGATCGCCACCTCGATTGTCGATGCGGTGGATGACACCGGCTATCTGACCGTGGCGCTGGAAGATATTCTGGAGAGCATCGGCAACGACGAGCTGAGTCTGGACGAAGTGGAAGCGGTGCTGAAACGTGTGCAGCGCTTCGATCCGATCGGCGTCTGCGCGCGGGATTTACGTGACTGTCTGCTGGTGCAGCTGTCGCAGTTTGCCGCCGATCTGCCGCTGCTGAAAGAGGCGCGGCTGATCGTCAGTGAACACCTGGATCTGCTGGCTAACCACGATTTCCGCTCGCTGATGCGCGTCACCCGCCTGAAGGAAGAGGTGCTGAAAGAGGCGATGCAGCTGATTCAGTCGCTCGATCCGCGCCCCGGACAGTCGATCAATACCCAGGAGCCGGAGTACGTAATCCCTGACGTGCTGGTGCGCCAGGTGAGCAACCGCTGGACGGTCGAGCTGAATGGAGACAGCATCCCGCGCCTGAAGATCAACCAGCAGTATGCCGCGCTGGGAACCGCCTCGCGCAACGACAGCGATTCCCAGTATATCCGCAGCAACCTGCAGGAAGCGAAGTGGCTGATTAAAAGTCTGGAGAGCCGCAATGACACCCTGCTGAAGGTGACCCGCTGCATCGTCGATCAACAGCAGGCGTTCTTTGAACAGGGCGAAGAGTTTATGCGTCCGATGGTGCTGGCCGATATCGCCAGCGCCGTTGAGATGCACGAATCAACGATCTCACGCGTCACCACGCAGAAATATCTGCACAGCCCGCGTGGCATCTTTGAGCTGAAGTACTTCTTCTCCAGCCATGTGAATACCGAAGGCGGTGGAGAAGCCTCATCCACCGCCATCCGTGCGCTGGTTAAGAAGTTGATTGCGGCGGAAAACCCCGCCAAACCGCTCAGCGACAGCAAGCTGACCACCCTGCTCTCCGATCAGGGAATTATGGTCGCGCGCCGTACTGTGGCAAAATACCGAGAGTCTTTATCCATCCCACCCTCAAATCAGCGCAAACAGCTGGTGTGAATGAACTGAGAAGGAAGACCACATGCAACTGAATATCACTGGACAGAACGTTGAGATAACCGAACCACTGCGCGAATTTGTGACCACAAAATTCGCCAAGTTAGAGCAGTATTTTGATCGCATTAACCAGGTCTATATTGTTTTGAAAGTGGAAAAGGTGACGCAGATTGCGGATGCGACGTTGCATGTAAATGGTGGGGAGATCCACGCGACCTCGGAAGAAAAAGATATGTACGCGGCGATTGACGGTTTGATTGACAAGCTGACACGCCAGATCAATAAACATAAAGACAAACTGAAACAACACTAAATTTCACCATGCATTGATGTTTTCAGCCGCCATCGGGCGCCTGAAACCGTTTTCGGCTCGTTTTCCCGTCAGGGGACGAGCCGTTAATCAATCCGGCAGCTTAACGCCTGGCCAGAGCAGCGGCCCGCGCTAACCGCCCTGCGGCAGTGAATACGTAAGTGAAACTATGACAAATAACGATCTGAAACTGGAACTGGGCGCCGTGCTGACCCTCTCCTGCACCCGTAACAACGTACACTGCCAGAGTAAAAAGCGGGCGCTGGAAATCATCAGTGAGCTGGCAGCAAAGCAGCTGAACCTTCCGCACCAGACGATCTTTGAATCGATTCTGACGCGCGAAAAAATGGGCAGTACCGGTATCGGCAACGGCATCGCCATCCCGCACGGTAAGCTGGAAGAAGATACGCTGCGCGCGGTGGGCGTCTTTATCCGCCTGGAGCAGCCGATCGCCTTTGATGCGATCGATAACCAGCCGGTCGATCTGTTATTCGCCCTGCTGGTGCCTGCCGATCAGTGTAAAACGCATCTTCACACGCTGTCGCTGGTAGCGAAGCGGCTGGCCGATAAGAGCGTTTGTCGCCGGCTGCGTGCGGCGCAGAGTGATGAAGAGCTGTATGAGATTATGACGGAAGACCACGATCGTCCATCATCGTGAGTGATGGCAGCGCGGTAACTGACGCCGCGTCGGTCCGTGGAATGAGATTAATTTGGGGGAAGAGTTAATGGTGCTGATGATCGTCAGCGGTCGTTCAGGTTCCGGGAAGTCCGTCGCGCTGCGGGCGCTGGAGGATATGGGCTTTTACTGCGTGGATAACCTGCCCGTGGTGTTGCTTCCCGATCTGGCCAATTCGCTGTCGTCGCGCAATATCTCAGCGGCGGTGAGTATCGACGTGCGTAATATGCCGGAGTCACCGGAGATTTTTGAAACCGCACTCAACAGCCTGCCCGACTGTTTCTCCCCACAGCTGCTGTTCCTGGATGCGGACCGCAACACGTTGATCCGGCGCTACAGCGATACCCGCCGCCTGCATCCGCTTTCCAGTAAGAACCTGTCGCTGGAAAGCGCTATCGACGAAGAGAGCGACCTGCTGGAGCCGCTGCGCTCCCGCGCTGACCTGATCATCGACACCTCCGAAATGTCGGTGCACGAGCTGGCAGAGATGCTGCGCACGCGGCTGCTGGGCAAGCGCGAACGTGAACTGACCATGGTGTTTGAATCCTTTGGCTTTAAGCACGGTATTCCGATCGATGCGGACTACGTGTTTGACGTGCGTTTTCTGCCCAACCCGCACTGGGATCCGAAACTGCGCCCGATGACCGGGCTCGATCGTCCGGTGGCGGCATTCCTTGACCGTCATACGGAAGTGCATAACTTCATCTATCAGACCCGCAGCTATCTGGAACTGTGGCTGCCAATGCTGGAAACCAACAACCGCAGCTATCTGACGGTGGCGATTGGCTGTACCGGCGGCAAGCACCGTTCAGTCTACGTTGCCGAGCAGCTGGCCGATTACTTCCGTTCGCGCGGTAAAAACGTGCAGTCCCGCCACCGTACGCTGGAAAAACGTAAATCATGACCGTAAAGCAGACCGTTGAAATTAAGAACAAGCTGGGGATGCACGCCCGTCCGGCAATGAAGCTGTTTGAGCTGGTACAGAGTTTCGACGCCGAGGTGCTGCTGCGTAATGAGAGTGGTACGGAAGCGGAAGCCAGCAGCGTGATCGCGTTGCTGATGCTCGACTCGGCCAAAGGCGGCCATATCGAGGTGGAGGCCAGCGGCCCGCAGGAGCAGGCGGCGCTGGCGGCGGTGATCGAACTGTTTAACGCCGGCTTCGACGAAGAGTAACCGGCCGGGCAGCACGCTGCCCGCTGCGATGACGCCGCCGTTCAGTAGCGTCATCGGGAGATCAGCTGCGTTCAGTGTAGCCTGTGCTGGCGCAGGAACCCCTCGCCGCCCAGCTGACGCATCTGGCGCTGGATCCACTGCTGGCGCTGGCGTACGTAGCCTGAGGGCGCCGCGGCACTGAAGCGCAGCGGGCTCGGCAACACGGCCGCCAGCAGCGCCGCTTCCGCCGGCGTCAGGCGGCTGGCGGGCTTACGGAAGTAGCGCTGGGCCGCCTCCTCTACGCCAAACACCCCCGGGCCAAACTCGGCCACGTTGAGATAGACGGTTAAAATACGCCGCTTACTCCAGACGGTCTCAATGCCCACGGTCAGTCCGGCTTCCAGCCCTTTACGCAGCCAGCTGCGCCCGTCCCACAAAAAAACGTTTTTCGCCGTCTGCTGTGACAGCGTTGAGGCACCGCGCATGCGTTTTCCTTCGCTGTCGAGCACCGACTGAATCGCATCGACATCGAAGCCCCAGTGTTCGGGAAACTTCTGATCCTCCGACGCCACTACCGCCAGCGCCATCCACGGCGAAATCTGATCCATACTGACCCAGTCAGAGTGCGCCACGTAGCCCCAGTTACCGCCGAACCAGGCCCCGAGCTGCCGCTCGACCATCACCGCAGAGAACGGCACCGGCAGAAAAGCAAAGGCGACAATGCCTGTCAGCCATACGCCGGGAATAATCAGCAACAGGCGCAACAGGTACGCCTTACAACGCGCCATCAGGCGGCCATTACCACGCTTCATTTACCAGACTCCACCCAGGTCTCTCCCTGTTATTTCAATTCGGCCAGCCACCATTATGACACAGGCAGCCGTTGAGGGATTTCTCACCCTGGCCGCCGTCCGACAGACACGGTTTAACGCCGGCCCTGGCCGCACGCCGCCGGCAAGTTGACATGCGCACAAATGATTTATGCTGCTTATAAATTTCGTAAGAACTCTTACGGCATATTGCTGTTTGCCAGCGAAAAACAGCGCCGGACGACCCAAAAACAGTGGCTTTCCTCCGGGGTGGCTGGTTAATTATTCTGCTGAATTGGGTCAGCATGCTTCGATAACATCATTACGCGCTGCACATTTTTGCTAGCAGAAACCAAAACGTTTCGGAAATCAGGGAGCCGCAATTAAAAAAAGACTAAAAACAGGGCCTTAATACCCGGTGTACCGGATTAATCACCAGACAACACTTTCCATCCGTTGCAGGCAAAATTGTCGACTATTTACGTCAGAGTGCTGGCAATTTGAAAGATGACAATCGTTCAAAATACAAACAAAAAAACCGCTAATTGCATTACGAACTTGACTGAACGGATGAATTAATGTTTCCTGTTCAATATCGCTGCTCAACATCACACATTTTAATGAATCTGGTAACATGTGATGATAGATTTGCTAAGGTAGTAGCGTTGATTTACCCAATACCTGAACCTGTGCTGAACACTCTTATTACCCTAGCGCAGATGACCCTTTTCCCTGGTGTTGGCGCAGTATTCGCGCACCCCGGCCTCGGCCGGGGTCATTTTTTTCTAGCCCCGCTCATTCACCCATTCACGCAGTACCGCGACATCATTACGCCATTCGTGTCTGAGTTCGTCGATCCACTCCTGCACGTTGTCCCACCAGGCGGGAAGTTCCGGGCTCTGGATCTGCTTCGCCACCTGTTGTAAGTGCACCAGACCGACAGAGCCGGCGGCACCCTTAATTTTGTGCCCCTCTTCCGCAATGCCTTTCTGGTCACGCGCCATCATGTTCGACTCCAGCACCTCCAGATAACCCGGCATCATCTGTTCGAACATCTCCATGCTCTGATGAATCAGCTTTGGCCCGACCAGCTCGATATACTGCTCGAGCATGGTGATATCGAGTAAGGCCAGTTTTTTCTCATCCATAATCCTCTCCTCTGCCGGCAGTTCACCCTCCGGCTGATAATCCCAGTATTTTTTGATGGTGGCGGTTAGCGCAGGCACCGCCAGCGGCTTGCTCAGCACGTCATCCATGCCGGCATCCAGATACTCACGTTTGTCCTTCAGCACGTTCGCCGTCAGGGCCACCAGCGGCGGCAGCGGCTGCCCTGCATAGCGTTGATGGATCGCCCGCGCCACGTCCAGCCCGGTCATGTCCGGCAGCTGGATATCCAGCAGCACCAGATCGAACTCATCCGGGTCGAACAACTCCAGCGCCGCCTGGCCGGTCATCGCCACCTCAACGCTGTTGCCCAGCTTCTCCAGCACCGAGCGGGCCACCACCACGTTCAGTTCAATATCCTCTACCAGCAGCACGTGCAGCGCGGGTAACGGCAGATCGTCTGCCGGCTGCTCGTCCTCGACCTCCTCCACCACCCTGGGGGCGTTGAGCATCAGGGTGAAGCAGGAGCCTTTACCCGGCGCGCTGCGCACCGTAATGTCGCCCCCCATGTTCTGCGCCAGCCGCCGGGAAACGGCCAGCCCGATGCCGGTACCGGTCGCCGGTTTACCGCCGCGCTGGTCTTTCACCTGATAATACATGGCAAAAATTTTGTCCTGCTCGTCCTGTGGGATGCCCATCCCGGAGTCTTCCACCTCAAAGCACAGAATATCGCCCTCGCGGTAGCCCACCCGCACCACGATCTCGCCCTCGCGGGTAAACTTCACCGCATTGCCGATCAGGTTCCACAGGATCTGCCGCAACCGCGTGCCGTCGGCGATGATTTTGTGCGGCAGCGGCTGCCGCGGCGACAGGATGAACCTGAGCCCTTTTGGCTCCGCCAGCAGTCCTGAGAGGTTTTCCAGGTCGGCAAGAAAACCGGTGAAATCGATCGGCTGGTTATCCAGCTGCACCTTGCGCCGTTCAATTTTGTCCATCTCAATCACGTCGTTAAAGATATTGCCGAGGGTGATTGCCGAGACATGAATGGTTTTCAGGTACTTCAGCTGCTCCTGATTCAGTTCGGTGTCCAGCAGAATGCGGCTTAAACCGACGATGCCGTTCAGCGGCGTACGCAGCTCGTGGCTGATGGTTGAGATAAAGGTGGTCTTCTCACGGCTGGCGTTCTCTAACGCGTCCTGGTAGCGCTTACGCTCGGTAATATCGCGCCCGAAGCCCATCAGGCCGCTGCGCTTGCCAACCCGATCGTAATAAGGGACTTTGCGGATCTCAAAACAGGTCTTGCGGCCGTCCGGATACTGTAGCCACTGCTCATAGGTCAGCGACACATTATGGCGGAACACCTTCTCATCGGTTTCCAGCACCTTGGTTGCGGCATCATTGTCATACACGTCGTTCGGGGTCAGGCCGATCAGCTGCTTTTCACTTTTGCCGGTCAGCAGCTCCATGGCACGGTTACAGCCGGAAAACTGCTGGTCGCTGTTGCGGTAAAATACCAGATCCGGTGAGGCATCGAGGAACGAGCGTAAGAAGGAGGACTGCTGTTCCAGCTCGATCTGCGCCTGCTCGCGCCGCGCCATCTCCTCTTTTAAGCGGGTCATCACCTGCAGACGCGCCTCTTCCGCCTTAATACGGTCGGCGATCTCCTGGTTGAGCTGGGTGATGTTCTCCTTCATCTGCTGGTTCAGCTCCAGATCGCGGTGGCGCATCTCTTCCAGCTTATCCACCAGCCGGGCCAGCCGCTGGCGGGACTCTTCCAGTTGCTCCACCACCACCGACAGGAAATAGACCGCCCACGGGGTGATCAGCAGGCCGAAAAACACCGAACGCACCATGTCGATGCTTTCCACATGGCCGCGCAATACCATGGTCACCGCCATCTGCACGATCATCGCCAGCACCACCAGCGCCGATGCCAGCAGCAGCGAGAAGCGCACCAGCCCCAGTTTGACCATCAAATCCACGTAGTACTGCGCTAATAACCGTATCTGTTTCATAGAGATTCTCTTATGCTCCGATACGGTAATCATACCGGAAATGGCTAAAACACCAACGCGGGATCCGATCCGTCGTTGCACAATAACGGTGCAGCACCACTGACGCCTGAACCGGGAGATAGCGGTATTTTCGACGCCGCGCCGCTTTCACCCCGCCGCAGGCGGCAAACCAGCGCGGTGCCGCGCTGTCCGTAGGTTATCAGGCCAGAGCCGCGTGCGGCCGTGCGGCAGGGAAAATCAAGCCGGTTGCATATTGACTGAATTTAATGACTGCATAACTTTCTGGGCGACACGCAGACCCGCACCAGCCGCTACAGCCCGTATTCATCAGTATGTTGCGTCCTTTCCCACGTTCTCCTCCATTTAACTAAAACGAATAACAAATCACACCATGTGAGAATTTATGCACCATTATGGTGATTAATTTTGCTTATAACCCCCCCTGTTTAATTCAAATCTGCCGCCGGGTTAAAAACAGTGCGTTTATGTGTTTACAGACCCCACGACGGCATATTCTGCTGCAAAAAAACCCAACGCCAGCATGGTGCAGAGATTTGCTCGCTGCCCTATAGTGAGTCAGCTCACACTTCCGCCCCTGCTAAATATACGCCTATAGCAGCAAAAAGTGACAATTTAACTATAAATATCATACATGTAGCATTTTATTAGCACCAAAAACCATAACTAAGAACCCTATTTGACCTCGGTTCGCTTTCCCGATAAGTTGGAAATCCGCTGGAAGCAATCCTGAAGGGCCCTTGTGCTGGCATATCTCTGCCACAAGACCACCCCCTCGTGATATCAGTTTCTCCGTAAATGAGACCAGGAATTCAGAGCAGGCTCCATTCAGGGACGTTATCCCACGTCTTTTAATGGCTTGCCCGGCGTAGTGGTGTCCGCCTTATAGCGGCAAAAAAAGAAAATGTTACATCGCCCTGAGCGCTGCTCATCCTGGCTATGTGCTTGAAATAATATAGGTAATGTCAAAAAGAAGTTAAGGAGGCCCTCGATGTCCAGTTCAAAACCTTATCCCTATGGCTTATATGATCCCGCTCAAGAGAGCGACAGTTGTGGCGTAGGTTTTATTACCCGTAAGGACGGCGAGCAAACCCACGAGGTCCTCCGGATGGCGCACAGCGCGCTGTGCACCGTGCCGCATCGTGGCGGCATGTCAGCAGAGGGCGTGGGCGATGGTGCCGGCGTTAACGTCGATATCTCCCTGCAGTTCTTCCGCAAGGTAACCGGCCTGCCGCTGGAGTTCGGCCAGTTTGGCGTTGGCAACTTCTTTGTGCCCAAAGATGGTGCACTGCGCACCAATGCGGAGCAGCTGGTCGAAGAGACGCTGGCAAAACATGGCCTGCCGGTGATCCTCAGGCGCGATATGCCGCTGGACACTAGCGTGCTGCGCCCGGCCGCCATCCCTTCCCAGTTGCCGATCGTGCAGTGGGTGTTTGCCGCGCCACAAGACCTTGCGGATCAAACCGATTTCGAAAAGCGCATCTATCGCGCCCTGCTGGATATCGAAGCCCGTGCCTTTACCGAAAGCGAATTTGGCGGCCTCTACCCGCTGTCGCTCTCATCACGTACCCAGGTATTTAAAGCTCGCCTCAACTCTAATGAAGTGATCCCTTACTTTAAGGATCTGACCGATCCCGATCACGGCGTACGCGGCCTGTTCTTCCATACCCGTTTCTCCACCAACACCGATCCGCACACCACCATGGCACAGCCGTTCCGCCTGATGGCGCACAACGGTGAACTGAATACCGATCGTAAAAACCGCATTGCGGAGTCGGCGCTGGCCTCCGCGCGCGGTAAGACTATCGTTCGCCCTAAAGGGCAGTCCGACAGCTCGCGCCTTGACCAGAGCATTCACAGCCGCCTGATGGAAGATAACCTCGACCTGATCCTCGCCGTGGTATCGATGATGCCGCCGGCCTGGGAAAACGATGACGCGCTGTCCGCCAACGTGCGCGCGATGCTTGAGTACTTCTCGCTGTATGAAGAGAAGAATGACGGCCCGGCGGCGCTGATCTTCGGTAACGGTGAAATTATCGGCGCGCGTCTTGACCGCCTTGGCCTGCGCCCGCTGCGTTCGGTGGAAACCGCTGACTATATCGGCGCGATGTCTGAAGCCGGCCAGATTGCCTTCCCACCGGAGAGCGTGCTGCGCCGCGGCCGTATTGAAGCCGGCGGTATGCTCTACTGGGACCATAACGATCGGCGCAGCTACACCACCGTGGAAGCGCTGGAGAAGCTGGCCGCAGAACAGGACTACCCGGCGCTGCTGGCACAGTCGCGCGTGACCCTGCAGGACCTGCCGGTGATCCCGGCCGAGAAACAGGGTTCCCCGCTGCGCTACAGCGGCGATCTGAAGACCTACCAGCGGTTTGTGGCCTACTACTACAACCAGGAAAGCTTCAAGTTCATGATGGACCCGATGCTGACCACCGGCGCTGAGAAGATCTCGGCGATGGGTTACGGCAACGCCATCAACGCCCTGTCCGACCACGAAGGCGGCATGGCGCACTACTTCTCCCAGCGTTTTGCCCAGGTCACCAACCCACCGCTGGACTCGATCCGCGAGGCAGACGGCATGACCCTGCGCGTGGCGCTCGGTGCCAAGCCGCATCTGGGCCGCAGCAAAGGCCGTCAGATCGTGGTGAAAAGCCCGATCCTGACCCACCTTGATATGCTGCAGCTGCGCGAGCAGGACGTGGCGCCGTATGCGCGCTTCGAGATGCTCTACCTGCCGGTCACCGGCAGCGATGCACAGAGCCGTCAGGCCAACGCCGACGCGCTGGAACAGGCCATCGACGATCTGGCCCAGCAGGTGGTGGACTTCGCCCGCGAACAGGGCGGCATCGCCGTCCTGACCGACCGTCATATCTCCTCCACCCGCGCGGCGATGCCGATGCTGCTGGTGGTGTCAGCGATCAACCAGCGCCTGGTGCAGGAAGGCCTGCGTCTTGACGTTTCGCTGGTGGTGGAGAGCGGCCAGAGCATCTCTTCACACCATATCGCCGCTACGCTGGGCTTCGGTGCCTCAGCCGTCTATCCGCTCGGCGTGCAGATGCGTGCCGAAGAGAAGTACGGCGAAGGCGAAGAGGGTAACAAGGCCTTTAAGCGCTATGCCAAAGCGGCTGAAAAAGCGCTGATGAAAACCATGGGTAAAGTCGGCCTCTGTACCGTAGAGAGCTACAGCTGTGGTGAATTCTTCGAGCCGAACTTCCTGAATACCGAAGACCGCGTGCTGAAAAAATACTTCCCGAACATTAAGACTCCGGTCGGTGGCGCGGGCTTTGCCTCCATCGCCCAGATGGCGGTGGACTGGCATCAGAGCGCACTGAGAATTCAGGGCGAAGCGGAAGTGCCGTTGCTCGGCCTGTTTAAAGAGCGTGCGGAAGGCGCGGGCCACTCTTACGGCACCATCGCCGTGCGCACCTTTATTGATATGACGGAGCAGCCAATCCGCTTCTCCGACAAAGCGCGCGAAGAAGATCAGTTTATTCGCCTGCTGACCCTGGCACGGCTGGATAACGCCTTCAACATCAAAGCGAAAGCCTTTGAGGACAGCAGCTTTGAGCGCATCCCTGACGCGGTGATCGACGCCTTTACCATCACGCCGGACTACCGTCAGTTCTCCAGCCTGATGCATGAAGAGCGTAAACGCCGTCCGGCCGCGTTGCGCGATATTCTGGCCTTCCCGTGCGACCTGACCCACGTCGACAGCCTGACCGAGTTCAGCCGCAAGCTGGGCCGCTATTCGCTGGTCAACAACGGCTTTGCCGTGCGTGGTCTGGTGTGCGAAGCCGTTGCTGGCGAAGCAGGACGCTTTACGCTGCGCCTCACTGACGCCATCGAGGGGCTGAAGCCGCTCGCGGAGCGTCTGCAGACCCTGGCCACCGCGCTGAAAAACCGTTTTGCCGGGCAGATTGAGCACGCTGAAGTCACCGCCGACGGCCTGCAGATCGCCGCTACCGGCGACGCGGCCGATTATCTGTCGCGCATCTTCACCACCCTGCCGTCGCTGCCGTTAAGCGAGGTGCAGCCGGCCCATGAGATCACCCGCACCTTTGCGTCCGGTGCAATGAGCCACGGTGCGCTGGTCGCCCCGGCGCACGAGGCGGTGGCGCACGGTACCAATATGGTCGGCGGCATGAGCAACTGCGGTGAAGGCGGTGAGCACTACTCCCGTCACGGCACCATCCGCGCGTCACGGATTAAACAGCTGGCGTCCGGCCGCTTCGGCGTCTGGGCGGCGTACCTGGCCGATCCGATGCTGGAAGAGCTGGAGATCAAAATCGGCCAGGGGGCAAAACCCGGCGAAGGCGGCCAGCTGCCGTCACCAAAAGTAACGGTAGAGATCGCGGCCGCGCGTGGCGGTACGCCAGGCGTGGAGCTGGTTTCCCCGCCGCCGCACCATGATACATACTCGATTGAGGATCTCGCCCAGCTGATCCACGACTGTAAGGCCGCCCGCGTGAAGGTGATCGTTAAGCTGGTCTCCTCAGAAGGGATCGGCACCATCGCCGTCGGCGTGGCGAAAGCCGGCGCGGACGTGATCAACGTCGCCGGCAACACCGGCGGTACCGGCGCAGCCTCGGTCACCAGCCTGAAGTACACCGGCCGCGTGGCCGAGATCGGCATCGCCGAAGTGCACCAGGCGCTGTGCGCCAACGGCCTGCGTGAGAAGGTGCTGCTGCGCTGCTCCGGCGCACAGCAGACCGGCAGCGACGTGGTGAAATCCGCGCTGCTCGGCGGCGACAGCTTCGAATTTGGTACCACCGCGCTGATGATGCTGAAGTGCGTGATGGCGAAGAACTGTAACGTGAAGTGCCCGGCCGGCCTGACCACCAACGCGGAGGCCTTTGACGGCGATCCGCGGCAGCTGGCGCAGTACTTCATCAACGTGGCGCAGGAAGTGCGTGAAATGCTGGCCCGCCTTGGCCTGCGCTCGCTGCGCGAAGCCCGCGGACGTTCCGACCTGCTGCACCTGATGGACCACCCGCTGGAAGTGGGCCGCCTTGATCTGCGCGCCATGCTGACCGTCGTACCGGAAGTGAAAATTGCCCGTCCGGTCTATCTGGAGAAAGATTTTGAGCTGGACGACGGCTGGGTAGCGCTGCTCGACGGTCAGCTGGTCGCCACCCGCACCAGCGATATTCAGCTGGGTGACGGCGTGACGCTGAACAACCGTAACAAGAGCGTCGGCGGTCAACTGGCGATCGATATCGAACGCAGGCTGAACCATCAGCTGAGCGCAGAACAGTTGAATGCCCTGCCTGGCGTGCTGCAAGACGATCGCGGCCGTCGCTACCTGGCGCCACGCACCGTGACCATCGCCACCAGCGGCTCTGCTGGCCAGTCTTACGGCGTGTTCTGTAACGACGGCATGATGATGACCCACTCCGGCACCTGTAACGATGGCGTGGGCAAAGGCCAGTGCGGTGGCGAAATTATCGTGCTGTCGCCGGGCGGCGGTTCGCAGGATGCCGAAGGCAACGTGCTGGTGGGCAACTTTGCGCTGTTTGGCGCCACCGGCGGACGTCTGTTCGTGCAGGGCCAGGCAGGTGACCGCTTCGCGGTACGTAACTCCGGCGCCACCGCGGTGGTGGAAGGCGTGGGCGACTTCTGCTGCGAATACATGACCAACGGCGCGGTGCTGAACCTCGGTACCTACGGTACCGGCTTCGGTAACGGCATGAGCGGCGGCTTCGCCTACCAGTACGACCCGTACGGCACGCTGGCCGGCTCCGTTGCGGCGGATTCGGTGCTGCTGGGCAGCATTACCGACGATAATGAGATGGCCCGCGTGCACCTGCAGGCGGTGGTGACCCTGCTGCAGTGGCACCTGGCTGCCACCGGCTCCGCACGCGCGCAGTGGTTGCTTGACCACTGGGAGAGCGAGAGCCAGCACTTTGTCTACGTGATGCCGCGTTCGCTGCTGCTGTATCAGGACAGCGGGGAAATCCTTAAGGCGAAAGCCCGTAAGGATCTGCTGGAAGAGCTCTCTACCGCGCTGGCAGCGCACCAGGTCAGCAAGTTTAAAGCGGCCTGGCGTGAAGGTAAGCCGATCGCCAACGGTGCCGTTCCGGCCTACGGCGCGACCGATACCCCGGAAATGCTGGTGCTGCTGAACAACTACACCGTGCTGAGCTCGGCGCAGCAGGTGGCGCTCTCCCGTCTGCCGAAAGGCACCGCGGTGGACGATGCGGCGGTCGAGAAAGCGGTGCGTAACCTGCTGATGACTGAAGACTTCGCGCTGATCGCCAAACTGCAGCGTCATGCCCGCGCGGCGATTGAGAACTACAGCGATGAGCAGCTCTCCTGCCTGATCGCCGCCAAGCGTATGGCGGACTATAAGGCTGCCCTGACCCAGCGTAATATTCGCTCGATGGACAGCCTGGCCACCTACGGCTGGATCATTTACCAGGACGCGCGTAACCGCGAGGTGCTGGGCGGGCTGCCGGACTTTGAAGAACTGTTTGCCCGTGCCGCACTGCCGGAACTGGCTGCCGCAGTGGGCAAATTAGCCTGATAATAAGACCAGAACCCTGACGGCCGGCGCGCCCGGCGGTCAGGGGTAACTGAACACGACGAAACGGGATTGAGTTACACGACATTATGAAAATTCCTTATATTCCTGAAGACGCGCCATTCAATGGCGAGCAGAAATTCTGGCTGGCTGGTTTCCTCGCCGGTTTACATTCGCGCCTGCTGGTGCTGGAAGACAAGCCGCAGGCCGGTGCTGCCGCTGCGGCAACCACGCAACTGCATATCCTGTTCGGTTCGCAAACCGGCAACGCCGAAGCGCTGGCCCAGACTGCGGCAAAAGCCGCACGTGCCAAAGGCCTGGTACCGGTCGTTCAGGGGTTGGGTGAAGTAGACATCGAGGTGTTCGCCAGCATGCGTCACGTGCTGATCGTCACCTCCACCTACGGTGAAGGCGAGATGCCGGACAACGCCGAAATGTTCTGGCAGGCACTTTCCGCCAGCACCGCGCCGCGTCTGGAGCAGATGCACTTCGCGGTACTGGCGATTGGTGATACCAGCTACGATGGCTTCTGCCAGTCCGGGAAGTTCTTCGATATGCGCCTGGAGCAGCTGGGCGCGAAGCGCGTTTACGATCGTATCGACTGCGACATCGATTTTGAAGAGCCGTCCAGCGCCTGGATTGACAGCTCGATGCCGCAGTTTGCGGCCAGCGCCGGCAGCAGCGGCACAGCGCTGGAAAACGCCCCTGAAGCGCCGGTGATCCCGGGCAGCAACAAGAATAATCCGTACGCCTCTGCGCTGGTGACCAACAAGCGCCTTTCCGGCGACGCGTCAGGCAAAGAGATCCGTCACTTTGAGTTTGATCTCACCGACAGCGGCCTGAAGTATGAAGCCGGTGATGCGCTGGGCGTGATCCCGGTCAACGATCCGCTGCTGGTGGAACTGCTGCTGGCCCAGCTGAAAGCCGATTATCAGACTCCGGTGCCGGGCTTTGACCGTAGCCTGGGTGACCTGCTGACCTATCAGTTCGAAATCTCAGAGCCGTCACGCAAGCTGATCGAATGGGTGGGCCAGAACACCACCAACCAGGAGCTGCGCCACGTGCTGCAGCATGACGATAAGGACGCGCTGGGCGTATGGCTGTGGGGCAAAGATACCCTCGACCTGCTGCAGCTGGATCTGAGCCGCACGCTGAGCAGCGCAGAGTTTGTCACCCTGCTGCGTCCGTTGCAGTACCGCGCGTACTCCATCTCCTCCAGCTCGAAGGCGCACCCGAATCAGGTGCACCTGACCGTGGCGTCGGTGCGCTACCACAGCGCCGGACGCGCGCGTAACGGCGTCTGCTCCACTTATCTGGCCGAGCGCGTGGGCCGTGGCGGCAAGCCGGCAATCTTTATCTCGCCGAATAAAGCGTTCCGCGTGCCGGCCAACAGTGCCGCGCCGATGATCATGATCGGCCCGGGCACCGGTATTGCACCGTTCCGCGCCTTCCTGCAGGAGCGTGAAGCGACAGGCGCCACCGGCAAAAACTGGCTGTTCTTCGGCGACCAGCATCAGGAACACGACTATATCTACCAGGATGAACTGCTGGCCTGGCATGAAAGCGGCCTGCTGACCCACCTGGACCTGGCGTTCTCCCGCGATCAGGCCGAGAAAATCTACGTGCAGACCCGCATGCTGGAAAAAGGTGCTGAGCTGTTTGCCTGGCTGGAAGAAGGTGCCAGCTTCTACGTCTGTGGCGATGCTTCACGCATGGCTAAGGACGTCGACAGGGCGCTGTATGAGATCGTGGTTCAGCACGGCGGCATGTCGGCGGAACGTGCGGGCGATTACATCGACCAGCTGAAGAAAGAAAAGCGTTACCTGCGCGACGTCTATTAACCGACAGAGCGGCCCGTGCTGAGGGCCGCTGCGGGTACCACCAGAAGGGGAAGCACCCTGTTCTGGCGGCAATAAAAAACGGGCCATGCGGCCCGTTTTTTTGTTACTGCTTTGCTGTTCGGCGTTATTTGACCACGCGCAGCGCCGGGCGCCCACCGCGCGGCGGCGGCTCGTCATCCGGGCCGGCATCATCGCCGGGTACGCTGTCGTCAGGGCGCTCGCCATCGATCACCGACATCACCGTTTCACTGCTGTCGTCCGCCACGTTAGCGGCATCATGCTCGCTGACGTCATCGTAGGCCGGTTCCGGTTCAAACATGGTACCGGCACCGTTTTCACGGGCGTAGATGGCCAGAACGGCGGCCAGTGGAACGGAAACGTGTCGCGGCACGCCGCCGAAGCGGGCATTGAAGGTCACGTCATCGTTGCCCAGTTCGAGGTTGCCCACGGCACCGGGCGCAATGTTCAGTACGATCTGCCCATCGCGCGCGTACTCCAGCGGTACTCTGACGCCAGGCAGATTAATATCAACCACCAGGTGCGGCGTCAGCTGGTTTTCAAGTAACCACTCATAGAAAGCGCGCAACAGGTAAGGTCGACGGGCGGTAAGTTGCGACATTTCCATCTGGCTTAGCCCCGCGTTTGCAGGCGCATTTCACGCTCTGTTTCGGTCAGCGAGGCCAGGAAGGAGTCACGCTCAAAGACGCGGGTCATATAGCCCTTCAGCTCTTTCGAACCGGCACCGATTAACTCAATGCCCAGCAGCGGCAGACGCCACAGCAGCGGAGCCAGATAGCAGTCAACCAGGCTGAACTCGTCGCTCATAAAGAACGGCGTGCGGGCGAACAGTGGCGCAATCGCCAGCAGCTCTTCACGCAGCTGTTTGCGCGCGGTCTCGGCTTCCTGCGCCGTGCCCTGCTCAATTTTGTACATCAGGCTGTACCAGTCCTGCTCGACGCGGTGCATCATCAGACGGCTTTCACCGCGTGCAACCGGGTAAACCGGCATCAGCGGAGGGTGCGGGAAACGCTCATCGAGGTATTCCATGATGATGCGGGACTCGTACAACGTCAGTTCACGATCGACAAGCGTTGGCACGGTACGATACGGGTTGAGGTCGATCAGATCCTGCGGCAGGTTATCCGTTTCAACCTGCTCGATCTCGACACTCACGCCTTTCTCAGCCAGTACGATACGCACCTGATGGCTAAAAATGTCAGTCGGACCAGAAAACAGCGTCATTACCGAACGTTTGTTGGCAGCGACAGCCATGTAAACCTCCAAGTTTATCGAGAAAATTACTGCGAATAGCCATCCACGCGGCGACTCATTATTGCCATTAGCCCGAAGATAGACCGCCCCTAAAACGAGTCAGGATACACGCGTCATTACCCGGCCAATAGGCACAAAGTGACACACAGTTTACCAGATTTTAGCCAGCTTGTGGGGCAGGGAACGCCGATTTGACGGGGAAAATGCCAAAGCGGAAGACGTTTCGCTTTTTTTGCAGTCACAAAATGTAAAAAACCCGGCGCCAGGCGCCGGGTTTTCGCATAACCAATTCTGCCGGAGCAGAACAGATTAACGTTTGGAGAACTGAGGACGACGACGTGCTTTACGCAGACCGACTTTCTTACGTTCAACCTGACGTGCATCACGAGTAACGAAGCCTGCTTTACGCAGTTCGCCACGCAGTGACTCGTCAAACTCCATCAGAGCGCGGGTGATACCGTGACGGATCGCACCAGCCTGACCAGAGATACCACCACCTTTAACGGTGATGTACAGATCGAATTTACCGACCATGTCCAGCAGTTCCAGCGGCTGACGAACTACCATGCGGGCAGTTTCGCGACCGAAGTACTGTTCTAATGAACGCTGGTTGATAACGATGTTACCACTGCCCGGCTTGATAAATACGCGAGCGGTAGAGCTTTTGCGGCGACCAGTGCCGTAGTTTTGATTCTCAGCCATTGCCTGTAATCCCGATTAAATGTCAAGAACTTGCGGTTGCTGTGCCGCATGGTTGTGCTCGTTGCCCGCGTAAACTTTCAGTTTACGGTACATAGCACGACCCAGCGGGCCCTTTGGCAGCATGCCTTTAACCGCGATTTCAATCACACGCTCAGGACGGCGAGCAATCATCTCTTCGAAGGTCGCTTGCTTGATACCACCGACGAAGCCGGTGTGATGGTAATAAATCTTGTCAGTACGCTTGTTACCGGTTACGGCAACTTTTTCTGCGTTCAGGACGATGATGTAATCACCAGTATCGACGTGCGGAGTGTATTCCGCTTTGTGCTTACCGCGCAGACGACGAGCCAGTTCAGTCGCTAAACGACCTAAGGTTTTGCCTGTTGCGTCAACAACATACCAGTCACGTTGGACGGTTTCTGGCTTAGCTGTAAAAGTTTTCATCTAAAAGCTTACCCAAATTAAGTTACACGTTGGTGAAATCCCAAACGCTTGAATAAACGGTTGGAGCTCACACGACCATCTTGTCCAGCAAGCCCACCCCTTCGGATAGAGTTACCAGAGCACAAAGAGTTTTGGGAAAAAAACCTTTGCAGTAACGTGGGGTCGCAAGAGTATAGAGAAGTCATCCGCAAAAATCGAACGTTTTTTGCGATAAAATTCCTGTTCTGCTGCGGTCCGGATTCACGTTTCAGGGCAGATGCGGCAGGCGCAAATACTCTTCGCTCTGCATCTCCTGCAGACGGGAGACGCAGCGCTGGTATTCAAACTTCAGCCGCGTGCCCTGATAAATTTCGTACAGCGATGCTTCCGCCGAAACCACCAATTTTACGTGACGCTCGTAAAATTCATCCACCAGCGCCAGAAAGCGCCGTGCCTGGTCTTCGGTCTTGTAAATCATCACCGGCACATCATACAGCAATACGCTGTGAAAACGGCGGGAAAGCTCAATATAGTCGTGCTGGCTGCGCCCTTCCCCACACAGGGCGAGGAAATTCATCGCCAGCACCCCTTCCGCCACGCCCAGCGTCGGCAGCTGACGGTGGTTGATGGTCAGCGGCTCGTGCTCAACCCGCGGCTTACCGGCCAGCGCGACGAACATCCTCTCCATCTCTTTGCTGGTCTCTGCGCCCAGTGGCGTCATCCACAGATGGGCCGAGGTCAGGGTGCGCAGGCGGTAATCGATGCCCGCATCGACGTTCATCACTTCACAGTGCTGTTTAATCATCGCAATCGCCGGCATAAAGCGTGCGCGCTGCAGGCCGTTGCGGTAGAGATCGTCCGGCGGGATGTTGGAAGTGGCCACCAGGGTGATGCCGCGGCTGAACAGCGCCTCCATCAGCGTGCCCAGCAGCATTGCGTCGGTGATGTCTGACACAAAAAATTCATCGAAGCACAGCAGGTCGGTTTCGGCTTTGAAACGATCGGCAACAATTTGCAGCGGATCGCTGTGCCCCTGCAGCTGGGTCAGCTCTTCATGCACCCGCAGCATAAAGCGGTGAAAGTGCAGCCGCTGCTTGCGCTCACCAGGAATTGACTGAAAAAAGCTGTCCATCAGCCAGGTCTTGCCACGCCCGACGCCGCCCCACATATACAGGCCCCGCACCGGCTGTTGCACCGCGGGCTTGCCTTTACCCAGCAACTTATTCAGCCTGCCAAAAAGGCCACCGCCCTGGCTCACCGCCGACGGGGTTTGCTGGCTCAACGCCTGCCAGATCCCGTTCAGACGGGTCATGGCGGCACGCTGTACCTCATCAGGCTGGTACTCACCGTTTGCCAGCGCCTGCTCATAGCGCGCCAGCGGGGACATCGTTTGCATAGTTTGGTCACATTCCCTGAAAAAAGGCCTGAACACGGCCGCCGATCGTCGAAAAAAAAGTCGCTCTACACTAAGCGAAGCAGCGGCAGGATTCCACTTCGATAACATTAGCGGTTATAGTGGTTAGTATTGATGGTGAAGGCCCTGTGAAACAACGAAGAGAAAATGGGAGTAATTTATGACGTGGGAATACGCGCTTATTGGCTTAGTGGTTGGAATTATCATCGGCGCGGTGGCAATGCGTTTTGGTAACCGCAAACTGCGTGAGCAACGCAGCCTGCAGTATGAGCTGGAAAAGAGCAAAGCCGAGCTGTCAGACTATCGTGAAGAGCTGACCAGCCACTTCGCGCACAGCGCCGAACTGCTGGACAATATGGCGCGCGATTACCGCCAGCTGTATCAGCATATGGCCAAAGGATCGAACGATCTGCTGCCAAACCTGCCGGGTGAGAAGAACCCGTTTGCCTGGCAGCTGACCGAAGCAGAAGCCGATAACGATCAGGCGCCGGTGCAGATGCCGCGCGACTATCCTGACAGCGCCACCGGCCTGCTGCGTGGTGAGCGTACCAGCACGAAATAAGC
Source organism: Erwinia sp. B116 (assembly GCF_002865965.1). Lineage (NCBI taxonomy): Bacteria > Pseudomonadati > Pseudomonadota > Gammaproteobacteria > Enterobacterales > Erwiniaceae > Erwinia > Erwinia sp. B116. The sequence goes on along the minus strand of NZ_JRZZ01000009.1, from coordinate 40,543 downwards.
CACACTGAGAGGGGCGCACCGCGCCTCTCTGCCTGCCACCTGCCTGTACCGGCAGAACTTTCAGCACCTGCTAGCGAGAGCGTCGTCACGATGAAAAAAACATCATTTATGTTCAGCGCATTAGCCCTGAGTCTGGGTATCAGCCTGGCTTCCATCCCCGTTGTGCAGGCATCGCTTCCCTCTCAGGTTCAGGGCGAGGCGCTGCCCAGCCTGGCACCGATGCTGGAGCAGGTTCTGCCTGCCGTAGTCAGCGTGCATGTTGAAGGCAGTGAAAATAAAGAGCAGCAGATCCCGGAGCAGTTGAAGCGTTTCTTCGGCCAGGGTGCGCCCGGCGCGGAACCCGGCGAGGAGCAAAAGCAGCCGTTTGAAGGGCTGGCCTCCGGGGTGATCATTAACGCCGAAAAAGGCTACGTGCTGACCAATAACCACGTGGTGGACGGGGCGGAAAAAATCCGCGTGCAGCTGAGTGACGGCCGCGAGTTCGATGCCAAACTGATTGGCCGCGATGAACAGACCGACGTGGCGCTGATCCAGCTGGAGGGTGCCAGCAAGCTGACCCAGGTGAAAATCGCCGATTCAGACCAGCTGAAAGTGGGCGATTTTGCCGTCGCCATCGGTAACCCCTTCGGCCTCGGCCAGACGGCCACCTCCGGCATCGTTTCCGCGCTGGGGCGCAGCGGCCTGAACCTCGAAGGGCTGGAGAACTTTATCCAGACCGATGCGGCGATCAACCAGGGGAACTCCGGCGGCGCGCTGGTCAACCTGAACGGCGAGCTGATCGGATTGAATACCGCGATCCTCGCCTCTTCCGGCGGCAATATCGGCATCGGCTTTGCTATCCCGTCCAATATGGCGATCAACCTCGCGCAGCAGCTGATTGAGTTTGGTGAGGTGAAGCGTGGTCAGTTGGGTATTAAAGGCACCGAGATGACCGCCGATATGGCGAAGGCATTTAACGTTGACGTGCAGCGCGGGGCCTTCGTCAACGAAGTGCTGCCGCAGTCGGCTGCGGCGAAAGCCGGTATCAAGGCCGGTGACATCATTACCCGGGTAAACGATAAAGCGATTAACAGCTTTGCCGAGCTGCGGGTGAAAATTGGTACCACGCCGCCGGGCCAGGAGGTGCAGGTCACCCTGCTGCGCGAAGGTAAGCCGCTTACCGTCGGCGTTAAGCTCGATAACAGCAGCACCGCCACCAGCGCGCCGCTAACCCCGGCGCTGCAGGGTGCCACGCTGAGCGACGGCGCAGCCAAAGATGGCAGCAAAGGCGTTCACGTTGATAACGTTGAAAAATCTACCCCGGCGGCCCAGTTCGGCCTGCAGAAGGATGATGTGATCGTTGGCGTCAACCGCTCGCCGGTGCAGAACATCGCCGAGCTGCGTAAGGTGCTGGAGAGCAAACCGGCGCTGCTGGCGCTGAACGTCATCCGCGGCAATGAGAGTATTTATCTGCTGTTGCGTTAACGTCCCCGGCGGGCACCGCTACTGTGCCCGCCTCAGTCATGCTATTCTGCCCTTCGTTCATTCATTCACCGCTTAAAACCATGTTTCCTAAACTTTTGCGTTCCGTGATCTTTGGCCTGATTGTCGCCGCTGCCCTGCTGGTCGCCGTGCCCGCCCTGCGCGTGGGCGGCAACCTGCTGACGCCGCAGGTTGACAGCGCCGACGAGCAGCCCGTCAGCTATAACGCCGCGGTACGCCGCGCCGCGCCGGCGGTGGTCTACGTTTACAGCCGTAACGTCAGCAGCGGCAACGATGTGCTGGGGTCCGGGGTGATTATGGATCCGCGCGGCTATATTCTGACCAACCGTCACGTGATCAACGACGCCAGCCAGATCGTGGTACGCCTGCAGGATGGCCGCAGCCTGGTGGCGATGCTGGTCGGTTCTGACCAGCTGACCGACCTGGCGGTGCTGAAGATCAGCGCCCCCAACCTGCCTGTGATCCCGATTAATCCGCAGCGGGTGGCGCATATTGGTGACCTGGTGATGGCGATTGGCAACCCCTATAACATTGGCCAGACCGTGACCCAGGGCATCATCGGTGCCACCGGCCGCGTGGGGTTAAGCCCGTCACGTCATCAGGATTTCCTGCAGACCGACGCGTCAATCAACCGCGGCAACTCGGGCGGTGCGTTGATTAACTCGCTGGGCGAGCTGATGGGCATCAACACCCTCACCTTTGATAAAAGCAGCAACGGCGAAACGCCGGAAGGGCTCGGTTTTGCCATCCCAACCCGGCTGGCCAGCAAAATTATGGAAAAGCTGATCCGTGACGGTCGGGTGATCCGCGGCTGGATCGGCATTAATGGTGAAGAGCGTCGCCTGCCGGATCAGGTATCCGGGCTGGAACATACTCAGGGCATTCAGATTAAAGAGGTCTATCCCGGTAGCCCGGCTGCGCTGGCGGGGATGCAGGTTAATGATGTGATTACCCACGTCAACGGCCAGCCGGCGATGTCGGCGCTGGAGACGATGGATCAGGTAGCGGAGATCAGGCCGGGCACGGTGATTAAAATCACGGTGATTCGTAACGAGCGTGAAATGACGCTACCGGTCACCGTTCAGGAGTATCCACAGCAGGACAGCGGCACCCCGGCCAGTTGATCTGAGGGTTGCCCCACCGGACGGTGGGGCTGGCCGAGCAGAATTACTTAACGAACGCTTCGCCCTGGGCAATATCCTGCTTCAGGGTTTCCAGCATCCCTTCCAGCGACTGCTGTTCAAAGGCGCTGAGCGCACCGATCGGCAGGCGTTTCTCAACGCCGTTTTTACCTAACAGCAGCGGCTGTGAGAAGAAACGCGCATGTTCACCATCGCCTTCCACGTAGGCACACTCCACCACGTTGGCTTCACCCTGCAGCGCGCGCACCAGAGACAGGCCAAATTTCGCCGCCGCCTGCCCCATCGACAGGGTAGCCGAACCGCCGCCCGCTTTCGCTTCCACTACCTCGGTACCGGCGTTCTGAATACGTTTGGTCAGGCTGGCCGCTTCCTGCTCGGAGAAGCTGACGCCCGGGATCTGCGACAGAAGTGGCAGAATGGTCACGCCCGAGTGACCGCCCACCACCGGCACGTTCAGCTGGTGCGGATCCTTACCTTTCAGCGCTGCCACAAAGGTACTGGAGCGGATGATATCCAGCGTGGTGACGCCAAACAGGCGATTCTTATCGTAAACGCCGGCTTTTTTCAGCACCTCGGCGGCAATCGCCACGGTGGTGTTCACCGGGTTGGTGATAATACCAATCAGGGCTTTCGGGCTGGTGGAGGCCACCTGCTCGACCAGGTTACGCACGATACCGGCATTAACGTTAAACAGATCAGAGCGGTCCATGCCCGGCTTACGCGCCACGCCGGCAGAAATCAGCACCACATCGGCACCTTCCAGCGCTGGCGTGGCATCTTCACCACTGAAGCCAACGATGCTCACCGCGGTGGGAATGTGGCTGAGGTCAACCGCCACGCCGGGGGTCACCGGCGCAATATCGTACAGGGAGAGTTCTGATCCAGCCGGAAGCTGGGTTTTAAGCAGGAGGGCCAGCGCCTGGCCGATACCGCCTGCTGCACCAAGAACAGCAACTTTCATCCTAAACTCCTTATTATAAGTGCATCTGTTGAGTGCCGTAGAATCCGTCTGCCTGTGACCTTATTTTATCTGGCAGGAAAATGACGAGAGCTATGCGTGCTTTACAGTGAAAAAGCGCTAGCCGCTCGTGAATCACGGAATTTTGCGCGGTGAGAACGGCAGACGGAAAAAATCGGCGCTACCTTACACCTATAGCACTTATCGGAACAACTTCAATTTAAACACTAACAAAATGTTTACTTTTTAGTCACATCAATTCAAGGCAGGCAAATACTTTTTCGTTCCAAACTTTGTTAGACTGCGCTCCCCGGCCGGTCTGCAGACAGATTTTGTCACTTCCTGTTTGCATAAAAATTCATTTAATTGCATAATAATTTAATATCCCGCTGCGGGTATCCCTTAATAACTCACTTTTATCGGTAACCTATGCGTAATCCGTCAAAACAAGAAGAACTGATCAAGGCGTTCAAGGCCTTACTGAAAGAAGAAAAATTCAGCTCGCAGGGCGAGATCGTCAGCGCACTGCAGCACGATGGCTTTGAGAACATCAATCAGTCGAAAGTGTCGCGGATGCTGACCAAGTTCGGCGCGGTACGCACCCGCAACGCCAAAATGGAGATGGTCTACTGCCTGCCGGCGGAGCTGGGCGTGCCGACCACCACCAGCCCGCTGAAAAACCTGGTGCTGGACATCGACTATAACGATGCGCTGGTGGTGATCCATACCAGCCCCGGCGCGGCGCAGCTGATCGCCCGCCTGCTGGATTCGCTGGGCAAAGCGGAGGGTATCCTCGGCACTATCGCCGGTGATGACACCATCTTTATCACGCCTGCGCGCAGCTTTACGGTGAAACAGCTGCACGACGCAGTGCTGGTGCTGTTTGAGCAGGAGCTGTAAGCCTTAGCGCGTTGTCGCTCGTCACAGCCAGTATCAGGCCACGGTACGTTACTTCGGGCCGTTAACCCCGGTCTTATCAGTCAGAGCCGCGCCACCGCGGCTCTGACTGATTTTCGTCTTTCCCCTTCCCCTTAAAACAGCACAATACGCTGGTTTTTTCCTGCCTGATGCGTTCTGACGGTTCACAATCACGCCAGTAGTAATGTGATCTACCACAAATAACAGCACAAATAGTTAATTTGACATATTGGCTTGATTTTTATCATATTTTTTTGATGGTGGTTAAATTTAAGGCATTGCTTATAACAACCGGTTATAAAAAAACCTATCCGAAACCAATAACCCCAACAAAAAATTATTAGCATGCTATTAATATTTCGCGTTATTAGATCTATACTTGTTTCCGTGATGCAAATCACACTAACAAGCAAAGATAATAAAATTGACGAGGAAAAATATCATGAACGTTAAAACTACCGTTGCCACCTTTGGCCTGCTTTCTGCCCTGTCATTCGGTGCTTTTGCCGCAGAATCGGTTAACACCGATCAGGCAAAAAATCTGCAGTCTGTTGGCGTGATTAGCGTCAGCGGCGTGGGCGGCTCACCGATGGATATCCGTCAGGCACTGAACACCAAAGCCGATGCGCAAGGCGCCAGCGCCTACCGCGTGGTAGAGGCCTACAACAACGGCAACTGGCACGCCACCGCCGAACTGTATAAATAAGCCCGGCCAAACGATCATCAACAAAATCAGTACGATAACCCCAAGAATAATAAACGCTTTTTAGCCCTTTCGGTTATCGCATCACCCTTTTATGGAGTCACTATTATGAAAACTACCTTTACCATTGCTGCATTAGGTCTTGCTTCTGTTCTCTCCTTCGGTGCCAGCGCGGCCAGCCTGGTCACCAGCGAACAGGTTGCCAGCCAGAACCTGCAGCCGGTTGGCACCGTAAGCGTTAGCGGTATTGACGGCGCACCGACCGATATCCGTCAGCAGCTGTCGGAAAAAGCGGACCAGCAGGGTGCCAGCGCCTACCGGGTGATTGAGGCCTATAACAACGGCAACTATCACGCCACCGCTGAACTGTACAAATAAATAATGACGCGGGCACCTGCCGTGCCCGACCGTGACATCGACGACCTGGTTAAGATGTGAAATCCCGCAGGTTGTTGAACATTGAGCTTATTGAGGAAATGAACAATGAAAATCAAAACAACCATCGCCGTGCTCGGCCTGCTCTCTACCGTTGCTTTCGGCGCGTCTGCCGCGCAGCTGGTTACCAGCGAGCAGGTACAGAATCTGCAATCTGCGGGCACCATTACCGTTAGCGGCGTGAACGGCGTACCGACCGATATCCGTCAGCAGCTGTCTGAGAAGGCGGATAAACAGGGCGCTTCTGCTTTCCGTGTGATTGAAGCACGCCTGCAGGACAACTACCACGTCACCGCCGAGCTGTATAAGTAATTCCTCGTCACCGGGCCGTCGAACGATGGCCCACTAAGACGAACCCTTTGGCCCCGCTTGTCGGGGCCCTTTTTGGCCCGCCGTCCCCCATCATCAAAGCGCAGCGTTTGTTCCCGCTGCGCTTTTGTCTGCAAGCCCCACGGCGTCTTCCCCTGACATTATCCTTCCTCCCTCAGCTACGCGCCCGATCTCTGACAACGCCTGTTACGACCACATGCCTGCCGTCGCGCCGCTTCCCCTGTGTGCTAAGTCAGGCGTAACCCCCGTGAGCCTCGCGACAGATTGCCTGTTCCTGCTCTGATCCCAGCCACTTCCGTCAGGTAAGCCGGCAGCTTTCAGCCGCGATGATGGGGGATTTCAGCCAGGTAGCAGAGAGAAGACGCCATGCCAGGAAGGAAAGCCGGCAGCGTGAGCTGCCGGTGGGATTTAAATCTTGATCAGGGTGTTCTGGTATTTCTTCAGCATCGCCGCCAGCCGGGCGACCGGTTCGGTGACGCTGAGCGGAGCCTGATATTCGACCAGCTTCTGCTGATAGATATCGAACTCTGACAGCAGCCGGGTAAAGTAGTGGCGACGTTTGGTGTCGCTGCTGGCGGAGATCACCCGGTCCGCCGTGTGACGCATTTGCTTATGAAACGCCGACAGATCGGCATTGATCGGGATCTCCGCATCGCGCAGCCGCTGATGACCGATGATCAGCGTCAGTGCGAGGCGGAACTTATCGATATCACCGGGATAGAGATTCAGCAGCATAAACAGTTGCTGATAGAGCGCGGGAAGATGGTTCTCTTTGCGTCGCGCGGTGTTAGTCGTCATCGCCGCCACCGCCGCGTACATAAAGCGGTTCAGCAGGGTACGGGCCACCCGGGCCTTCGAGCTGTCGCGGATCAGCAGCAGCACCAGCAGCGCCACTATCGCACCAATCGCCTGGCCCAGCGCGCCGTCCATAAACACGCTGACCTCAAATTTCATCGGATTATCCAGCGTCAGGATGTTGATGGTGCCGACCAGTGCACCCAGCGTGCCGATCTGCCGGCGCTGGATCAGCAGCCCGGCGATAAACGCCATCACCCCCAGCGCGATCAGCAGCAGCAGCAGGCTCTGCTGGGTGGCCGGCATGATCACCATGTAGTAGAGCGATCCCAGCGGGATCGCCACGATCATGCCGTAGACAAAATCTTTCGCCATCATCACCGGGTTCGGCATACGCATCGCCAGCGCGGTGATCACCGCCAGCATCACCATTGCCCCGCTGCCCGAGGTCCAGCCGGTCCACAGCCAGAACAGCGATCCCACCCCGGTGGCAACAAAGGTACGTACGCCGTTAAGCAGCGCGTGACGGCTTTCCGCCGAACGCATCTTCACCACCGGTTCGGCGTCCAGCACCTCTTCCTCAATGCGGCTGATGCGGCTGTTGGTCTGGATCCCCTTCAGCAGCAGCAGATAACGGCTGGCGGCGCCGACCCAGCTGGTCAGCGTGGCCGGGGTATTTCTGCTGCCGCTGACGGTAATCACCCGGCGCAGGATCTTCATCCGCTTATGCACGTCAGCCACGCTGGTGACCGGCTTTTCAAAGAACAGCTGAAACTGCGGCGGCACGTATTCCGGCCGCGAGTTCTGGATCAGGAAGGTTTCGCAGGCCTGGGTAATCAGCGTCAGCGACAGGCTGTTCATCACCGTCATCCGCCGCTCCACCTTGTGCCAGCGCCCGGACTCCATCATCAGATGCGTACGCATGCCCTTCAGCGCGGTGGTGCGCCGCACCAGCCCGGCCCAGGCTTTGTCCACCTCGTCTTTATCGCCGTGCGCGACGCACAGCTGCATCAGCTGGTAGTGATCCACCAGCAGCGACTCCGCTTCGCGGTCAATATCCAGCTTGATCGAGCGCGGCGAAAACAGCAGGTCGGCGAGAATGGCGCAGACGATGCCGATGATGATCTCGCTACAGCGCTCAACGGCAAACTGCGGTGCCAGCAACAGTGAGCCGTTGGCATCTACGCTGACCACAATAATCAGCGCCGTATAGCCGGCCAGCCCCAGCGCATAGGAGTTCTCCACCTTGATCAGCGAAGAGATCCACACGCACACTCCGGCCCACAGGCAGCACAGCATCAGCATTAACGCCGGGGCACGAATGGTGGCAATCATAATGGTCAGCGCGGCGATACAGCCGATAAAGGTGCCGATAATGCGCAGCATGCCGCGGTGGCGCAGCGCGCCGGAGAAGGGATCGCCACCGGCGGCAAAGCCGGTGCCGCCCGCCACGATAGCGGCGGTCATCACCGCCCAGCGCGGGGTTTCAAGATTGAATTCAAAGCCGACAAACAGCGCCATCACGATGGCGAAGGTAAGCTTGATCGGAAAACGCAGACGATACCACTGCATGGTGCCCCCGGCCTCAGCCAAACTCGCGCAGGCGATGCATCAGCTGCATAAACGGCGACAGCGGCTCGGCTTTACGGTCGGCGGGCCCGGTTACCACCACGGTGGCCGTGGTGCCGGAAGGGAACAGATTCCCCGGCTGCCGATCGAGGTGGATCCGCACCGGCACGCGCTGCGCCAGGCGCACCCACTCGAGGTTCGAGTCAATGGTGGCCATGCCTTTGCTGTCAATGGTGCTGCTGCTGTTGGTCACCCCGGCGGCAACGCTGTCCACCGTGCCGCGCAGCAGCTGGTTGCTGCCCAGCGGGGTGATCTCAACGCGATAGCCGGGACGGATACCGTCAAGCTTGGTCTCTTCCAGGTACGCCAGCACGTAGAACGAGCCCTGTTTTACCAGCGCCACCGACGTCGACCCGCGGGTAATGAACTCGCCGGTATAGACGTTGAGGTTGGTTACCCAGCCCGCCGACGGCGCTTTGATCACCGTGCGCTCCAGATCGAGCTTCGCCAGATCGCGGGTGGCCACCGCTTTGGCCAGCTGGTGCTCGGTGGTCTGGAAATCGCTGTTCGCCTGGTCAATCGCCTCACGCGACATCGCCGAGGTGCCGAGCTGGTTACGGCGCGACGCTTCGCGGCGTTTTTCACTCAGCAGCGCCTGGTAGTAGGCAACATCGGCTTCAGCCTCTTCCAGCGCCTTCTGATAACGCGGCTGGTCGATGGTGAACAGCACCTGGTCTTTCTGCACCAGCTGGTTGTCGCGCACGCGCACATCGGTGATCAGGCCACTGACATCCGGGGCAATCGCCACCACGTCAGCGGAGAATTTGGCATCACGCGTCCACGGGGATTCGGTGTAGAACACCCAGACGCGGAAAATCAGCACGACGGCCACCACCACCAGCAGCAGCGTAATGGCGAAACGGGATATTTTTCTTGTTAGCGCTTTCACAATGACCTCAGACGAACAAACGGGAGACAAGATAAAACAGGCAGCAGTAGAGCGCCGTATTAAACAGGGCGGGATGCCACACCAGATCGTACAGACCGGTAGGCGTGATCAGCCGACGCACCAACCAGAACAGCATCAGTGACACAATAATTTCAAAGAAGATGGGCGGAAAAGACAGCCCAAACACCACAATAACCGGAAGCACACTCATCTCTTATCCTTGTCGATACCATACCGGGCCTGAGGCACCATCAACCCGCTCCCTTTCTGGCATCGGCGAAGCCATGCAGACAAATTGTGTTCATACGGTGAATGAACGTACAGACGCGAGACCGGCGTTTACTGAATAATAGCCTATCCAGCGTGCCAGTATTAAAGGGAGTAGAACGTCGGAACGATGGCCCGGCGGTGCTATAGTAACGCGCTTGACTATATCTTTTCTACCCAATGTGATCTAAATCACTTTTAAGCCAGGATTAATAATGGAAAGACTGAAGGGCATGTCGGTGTTTACCCGCGTGGTAGAGCTGGGATCGTTTACCGCCGCGTCGCAGCAGCTGCAGATGAGCGTATCGGCGGTCAGTCAGATTGTGGCCAGGCTTGAAGACGAGCTGCAGGTCAAGCTGCTCAACCGCAGCACCCGCAGCCTGGGGCTGACGGAAGCCGGCAAGATCTATTTTCAGGGCTGCCGGCGGATGCTGTCGGAAGCCCAGCAGGTGCACGAACAGCTCTACGCCTTTAACAATACGCCGATCGGCACGCTGCGTATCGGCAGCTCCTCCACCATGGCGCAAAACGTGCTGGCCACGATGACCGCCGAGATGCTGAAAGAGCACCCGGGCCTGACGGTTAATCTGGTGACCGGCATTCCGGCCCCCGATCTGATCGCCGACGGGCTGGATCTGGTGTTGCGCGTGGGTGCGCTGCAGGACTCCAGCCTGTTTTCCAAGCGCGTCGGATCGATGCCAATGGTGGTCTGCGCGGCAAAGAGCTATCTCGCGCAGCACGGCACGCCGGAAAATCCGGCCGGTATCGGCCACTTCTCGTGGCTGGAATACAGCGTGCGGCCGGATAACGACTTTGAGCTGACCTCCCCGCAGGGCACCACCACGCGCCTGTCGCCGCGCGGACGCTTTGCCACCAACGATTCACAGACGCTGATCCGCTGGCTGAAGGCCGGTACCGGCATCGCCTACGTGCCGCTGATGTGGATCATCGATGAGATTAATAGCGGTGAGGTGGAGATCCTGTTTGCCCACTATCAGTCGGTACCGCGACCGGTGTATGCGGTCTACACCCAGAAAGACAAGCTGCCGCTGAAGGTGCAGGTGTGTATCAACTACCTGACCGACTACTTCGATAAGGTGGCGGAGATATATCAGGAGTTTCGTCAGCCCTGACGGCGGGGGAAAACAGAACAGGATTGCCCTCAGGGGTGAGGGCAATCTTTATTATCAGCAACCGGGGAGGTTACTCGGTGCCGCCGACGGTAATTTTATCGAGCTTCAGCGTCGGCTGGCCCACGCCCACCGGCAGGCTCTGCCCCTCTTTACCACAGACGCCAACGCCCTTATCCAGCGCCAGGTCGTTACCGACCATCGAAATCTGCTGCATCGCCTCAATGCCGGAGCCGATCAGGGTCGCCCCCTTAACCGGTTTGGTCACCTTACCGTTTTCGATCAGATAGGCTTCCGAGGTCGAGAAGACAAACTTGCCGGAGGTGATATCTACCTGGCCGCCGCCGAAGTTCGGCGCATACAGGCCGTACTCCACGCTTTCGATAATCTCCTGCGGCGTCGACTTACCGGCCAGCATATAGGTATTGGTCATACGCGGCATCGGCAGGTGAGCATAGGATTCGCGACGGCCGTTGCCGGTCGGCGCCACGCCCATCAGCCGGGCATTAAGCTTGTCCTGCATATAGCCTTTCAGGATGCCCTTCTCAATCAGCACGTTGTACTGGCCAGGCACGCCTTCATCATCCACCGCCAGCGAGCCGCGCAGGCCTTCAATGGTACCGTCATCCACCACCGTACAAAGCTCTGACGCCACCTGCTGACCGAGCTGGCCGCTGAACACCGAGGTGCCGCGACGGTTGAAGTCGCCTTCCAGACCGTGGCCAACCGCCTCATGCAGCAGTACGCCCGGCCAGCCGGCACCGAGCACCACCGGAATCGTCCCAGCCGGGGCCGCCACCGCGCTCAGATTAACCAGCGCCATACGCACCGCTTCGCGCGCCCAGGCTTCGGCACGCACTTCGCCATTTTCGTCGGCGAGGAAGAATTCGTAGCCGGAACGGCCGCCGCCGCCGCTGCTGCCGCGCTCGCGTTTGCCGTTGTCGTCGACCTGCACGCTGACCGACAGGCGCACCAGCGGGCGAACATCCGTTGCCAGCGTGCCGTCGGTCGCCGCCACCAGCACCAGTTCATAGACGCCGGTCAGGCTGGCGGAGACCTCCTGCACGCGCGGGTCGGCCGCGCGTGCAGCGCTGTCCACCCGGTGCAAGAGAGCAATTTTATCTTCGCGCGACAGGCTTTGCAGCGGGTCCAGCGCCGGGTAAAGCGGGCGGTGCAGCACCGCACCAAGGGTGTGTGAACGGCCGTTGCCCTGCTCACGCACGATGCTGCGCGCGGCGGTGGCGCTCTGCTGCAATGCGTTCAGCGTCAGCTGATCGGCGTAGGCAAAGCCGGTCTTCTCACCGCTGACCGCGCGCACGCCCACGCCCTGATCGATGTTGTACGAGCCATCTTTAATAATGCGGTCTTCCAGCACCCAGGATTCGTGATAGCTGGCCTGGAAATAGAGGTCGGCGTAGTCCAGCTTGCGCTCGGAAAGCTGACCAAGGATGGAAAAGAGGTCGCTGTGACTAATGTTATTGGCAGTCAGTAACTGCTCACTTACCAGATTCAGGCTCATGAATTCTCACTTAACAGGGAGCCGCCGTCGGCTGCCTTAATGTTCAATATCGTCTATGCGTTTACGTTAGCCTGAGTCAAATCTGCTGCTACGTCAAACTCACTTATCATCGTTTTTACGAGGTTTACGCAACACCTCGTTGATTTCCGGTTTATCGATCGGCCCGCCGATGTGATAGCGCAGCACAGATATCTTACTCCACAATGGCCCGAGCACCTTGCTGGCGGCAAACACCGCCGCGCCGATCACCGGGTTGACCGCAAATGCGGTAGCCACGCCAACGGTGGCGGAGATCTCCGGGGCCACCACCGCCTGCATATCGATGCGCCGTTTCACCAGGTCCAGCTTCCCCTGCATGGCGATATCGGCTTCCAGCCCGTCCACCAGCAGGTTATCGGTGTGCATCACGCCGTTTTCAACCCACGCGGTGCCGTTAATCGAGTCAAAGTAAAAGCCCTCGCTGAAGGTATCGCTGAAGTCCAGCCGCAACTTGCGCAGCAGCGCGTCGAAGCTGACCAGCCGCAGCAGCTGCCCGGCACGACCGGTAGAGACATCGGCAATCTGCCCGGCTCCCAGGTGTGATTTGAGCACGCCGCTCAGCGTCTCCAGCGAGGGCTGCCACGGCGCAGAGCGCCAGTGCAGGTCGTAATCGAGCTTAAACGGCGCGTCGCGCAGCGGGCTGCTGACGCCAAACCAGTTGGTAGCATCGCTGATATTCTTGCCGCTCAGCACGCCTTTCAGCGACGTGCGCGCCTCGCCGGGGCGGTTGACCCACTCACCGGCCACCGTCAGGCGCGCGTTGCCGCTGTCGATCAGGCCCTGTTTCAGGGTCAGGGTATCGCCGGCGGGGGTCAGTTCCGCCTGCATGCGGCCGAATTTCTGCCCGCGCAGCCAGCATTCGTCGCAGTTAAGCCGCAGCGCCGGCCAGCGGCTGAAGTCAATGCTATTGGCATCGGCAGGCAGCGGTGAATCGCCGCCGCCGTCGGCCCACTGCGGGTTGTAGTAGAGGTACTTCAGACTGGCCTGCCACGGGCCGGACGCCTGGCTGACCAGGCTGCCGTCAATCTCGCGCCCTCTGGCGGCCACGCGGGTCTGACCGGCGACGCCCTGCGACACCGTCAGGTCCAGATCCTGCCACTGCTGGCCGCCCAGCGTCAGGGCCGGGGTATGCAGGCGGATATCGCCAGGCAGCGACGGCGTGCCCGTTTTGCCAGCGCCCGCTTTGCCGCTGCCGGCCAGGTTGCTGCTCAGCAGGCCCAGCCAGGCTTCGCCGTCCAGCGGCGGCAGGTTCAGCACCATGCCGCTGTTTTCCGGCAGGGGCGGCGTGCGCTTAACGTCGCCCTGCCAGATGCCGCGATCCAGATGCAGCTGCTTACCCAGCAGCCAGCGGCTGTTGAAACGCTGCTCCGCGCCCAGCGCGCCGCTCAGCTCAAAGCCTCTCAGGTTACCGCTGGCCGCCAGTTTGACCGGCAGCGCGCTGCCCGCCGTTTTATCCAGCGGCGCAGGTAAGTGACTGCTTACATTTTTCAGGTCGCCGTCGATAGCCACCGAGTAGTTCGCGCCGCCGCCGTGCGGCAGATTAATCTGCACCTTACCCTGCCACGGCAGGCTACCGGCCAGCCGCTGGCGCAGCGCATCCGGCAGCGGTTCCAGCGTGGCCGGTTGCCAGCTGGCGTCCATATTCACGCCGATCTGGTAATCTTTCTCACCTTCGCGGGTGGTAAAACGCACCCCCAGCGGCTGGCCGAACCAGCGCGCGGTGAGCGCCTCGCTGTTCAGGTTGCCGTTGTCATAGCTGAAGCGCCCGCTGAGCTGCTCGAAGCGGGTGCCAATCGGGGCGATAAACAGCGAGTTTTTGTTCAGGTCGACGTCGCCGCTGGCGCGCACCTCCCCGCCGTCCAGCGGGATATCGAGATGTAAGCGCCCACTGACGTTGCCGCCAATCTGCAGCTCGTCCAGCGCTGCGCCCAGCGAGGGTTTGAGCGGTGACTGATTAAAGTAGTCGCGGATCTGCGGCCCGCTGCCGCTGATATCGCCATCAATCAGCAGCTTTTCGCGGGTGTAATCCGGGATCACCGCCGAGATATTACGCCCCAGTGCCGCGCCAAGGTGGGTCTCTGCCGCCTTCATCCACAGCCCGTTGTTCGCGAAGTCGAGGTCAATGGCCAGATTTTCCAGCGGCGGCCAGCCCGGTTCGAACTCGTAGGTCGCTTTACGCAGCGGCACCGCCACCTCGAACATGCCGTCGTTGCGACGGAACGGGAACTGGTGCGGATCGCCGGCAAAAATCAGCGTGGCATCCTGTACCTGCCCCCCCTTCAGCGCACCGCTGAGGTAGTCGGTGAGCGAGGTGCCCATCAGCGGTTCCGGGAAGTAGCGCCACGCCTGGGCGGCGTCGCTCAGATTGATCCCGGCCAGAATATCCAGCCGCGGCGGCTGGTCTTCAGGCTGCTGATAGCGGAAATCCCCGCGCGCCCACAGCGCCTGCGCCTGCACGTCAAGCCCAACGCCCGCCAGCGTCAGCCCCTGCGAGCCATACTGCCAGCGGATGCCCCCACCCGCGTACTGAATGTTTAGCGGCGCGCGGAACATCTCCGCGTAGGGCAGCGTCGCCTGGTTAATGCTGAAATCAAGCCGTCCGTCGCCAACGCTGCCGCTGAGGCTGCCGTTTAGGTGCTCCATGCCCGGCAGCAGCTTCCACGGCTGCCAGCTGAGGTTCTGCCAGTTGCCCTGAAAGCGCGTACGTTCCGGCTGCTGCAGTGGAATATCCACCGCCAGCGCCTGCAGTTGCCCGCGCGGCTGCAGCGCCTGCCAGTTCTCCTGCAGCTGCGGTGAGAGTTTGGCAAACAGCGGCACCAGCGGGGCCAGGTGCTGCAGGTCGAGATGGGTGGCGCGCACCCGTAGTTCCTGATTGTGCTCCGGCCCCGGCAACTGAGGGTTGTCCGGCTGCCACAGCAGCGACAGCTCACCGGCAGGCCAGGGGTCGCCGTCGGTGATTAGCCGCGTCTGCGGAACGGCCAGGCTCCAGCCGCCGTTAAAACGGCTGATGTGGGCGGTCAGATCGTCAACCCGCAGTTCGTGCATCTGCGGGTCGCCCCGCCAGCGCGCGCCGCCGCGTTTCAGCCAGACGTCGCCCTCGTGCACCTCGCCGTTTTTGACCGTCATCCACGCCGCAAGGCTGAAGCGGGCGCTCTCCAGGCTGGTGTTATCGCGCATCCACTGCCCCAGCCAGGGTTTGACGTCGACGTCATCAGCCTGCATCCACACCCGGCCGTTGTCGAGATAGCCGTTGCTGTCACTGAGGTCGAGCCGCACCTGCACCACGCCGTGCTGGCCGGTAAAGCTGGACAAGCTGACCAGCCCTTCGGCACAGTGGCGATTTTTCTCATTCAGCCAGGTGAGCTGGGGCACGGTCAGGCGGGCGCGCTGGCCGGAAGGCGTAACGAAGTCGATCAGGCTGTCGCGCAGATCGAAATGGTCAAACTGGCGTAAAAACAGGTCGTTGAGCCGATCGCTCTGCAGGTCGGGGGATGCAGCGTTACCGCCGCTCAGCGGGGTGTTTGTGACCAGGTTGAACTGCCAGAAGGTGAGATCGCGAAACTGCCAGCGCAGGTGCAGCAGCGACTGCCAGACGTCCAGCGCCAGGGTAACGCGCTGGATGCTGAGCTGGCCGCCGTCGTTCAACGCGGCCTGAACGTCTTTAATTTCAACGCGCGGGCCAAAATTTTCCCATGCGCCTTCCAGCGAGCTGGCCTCGACCCGCGTGCCGGTAACGGCCGAAACGCGCTCAAGGATCGGCACACGCCAGGCATTCATATGCGGCATCAGCAGGCGTAAGCCGCTCACCACCAGCGCCGTCACCACCACCAGTGTTGCGCCTGTCAGCAGCAAAATCCTCGGCAATTGCCTCACACACGTCTCCCTGGGTTACATCATCACTACGTCAAACTGTTCCTGAGTATAGAGCGGTTCTATCTGAACCTTCACCTGTTTGCCGACGAAAATCTCGACTTCCGCCAGCGCGTGCGATTCGTCGCTTTTCAGCGCCTCGCCCACCGCGGGTGACGCATAGACCAGGAAACGGTCCGAATCATAGGCATGATGTACGCGTACTACCTCACGCATAATCTCGTAACAGACCGTCTCCACCGTTTTCAGCGTGCCGCGTCCTTTACAGACCGGGCAGTCCTTGCACAGCACGTGCTCAATGCTTTCACGGGTGCGCTTACGGGTCATCTCGACCAGGCCCAGCTGCGAGAAGCCGTTGATCCCGCTCTTCACCCGGTCCTTGCTCAGCCCCTGCTCCAGCGAATGCAGCACCCGACGACGGTGGTCTTCATTACTCATATCAATAAAGTCGATAATGATGATCCCGCCCAGATTACGCAGCCGCAGCTGACGGGCGATCGCCTGGGTGGCTTCGATATTGGTGTTAAAGATGGTTTCATCAAGATTACGGTGGCCGACGAAGGCCCCGGTATTGATATCGATGGTGGTCATCGCCTCGGTCTGATCGATGATCAGGTAGCCACCGGACTTCAGCTCCACCTTACGATCGAGCGACCGCTGGATCTCGTTCTCGACGTCATAGAGATCGAAGATCGGCTGTTTACCGACGTAGAGTTCCAGTTTAGCCGTCATCTCCGGGATATATTCACCGGTGAATTCGATCAGCTGCTCATAGGTCTGGCGTGAATCAATGCGCACCCTGTCCAGAGCCGCGCCGGCAAAATCACGCAGAATACGCTGCGACAGCGCCACTTCACCGTACAGGCGGCAGCGGGTCTGATTGCGCTTCTTACGCTGGACAACCTTGGTCCACAGGCGCTTCAGGAAGGCGGCATCGGAGGCCAGCTCATCTTCACCGACGCCTTCGGCGGCGGTGCGGATGATGTAGCCACCCAGTTCGTCACAGTGGGCGGCCACCACCGCCTTCAGGCGGTCGCGCTCTTTCTCACTCTCAATGCGCTGTGACACGCCGACGTGGGAGGCCCCTGGCATAAACACCAGGTAACGTGAGGGCAGCGTAATGTCGGTGGTCAGGCGCGCGCCCTTGGTGCCGAGCGGATCTTTCACCACCTGCACCATCAGATCCTGGCCCTGACGCACCAGCTCGGAGATGTCGCGGACGATAAAGTTCTTCTTCTCATCACCCGCCACGCATTCGGTGTGCGGCATGATGTCGGAGGCGTGCAGGAAGGCGGCTTTTTCCAGGCCGATATCGACAAACGCCGCCTGCATGCCGGGCAGCACCCGGCTGACGCGGCCTTTGTAGATATTGCCGACGATGCCACGGCGCGCTTCGCGCTCGATGTGGATCTCCTGCAGGATGCCGCCATCAATATAGGCTACCCGCGTTTCCGACGGCGTAATGTTTACCAGTAGCTCAGCTGTCATGTTGTCCTCTCACTTCACGCAGCGCCTGAAACTGGCTGAACAGCTCGGCTGTTTCCACCAGCGGCAGGCCGACGACCGCATGATAACTTCCGTTGATTTTTCTGACAAAATTGCCACCCAGCCCCTGAATACCATAGCTGCCGGCCTTATCCATCGGCTCGCCGCTGGCGATATAGTCACGGATATCGTCGGCGCTAAGCAGGCGGAACGTCACCTCGGTGACCACCAGGCACTCCAGCAGCCGCTGGCTGTCGGCCAGCGCCACGGCGGTCATGACCTGATGCGTCTGGCCCGACAGTTTGGCCAGCATCACCGCCGCCGCCGCGCTGTCCGCTGGTTTTTCCAGCACCTCGCCATTGAGTACCACGATGGTATCCGCCCCAAGCACCGGCAGATCAAGCGGAGCAATGGCGACGCCCGCCCGTGCTTTATCGCGCGCCAGCCGGCGCACGTAGGCTTCGGCCGCTTCACCGGCGCGGCGCTGCTCTTCCACTTCACTTGTCAGCCGTGTAAACGACAGCCCCAGCTGGGTCAGCAGTTCACGGCGGCGGGGAGAGCCAGAAGCCAGATAGAGGGATAGCATAATTTTCCTTTATTGTACGGCAAACTGGCGGCGAATTTTTCTCATCAGCAGGAACAGCCAGGGCCACAGCACACCGTCAATCACGCTGCTCCAGAAGATTTCCGGACGGAAGGAGACGTTAATCACCAGGAACTCGGCCCAGAAGACGATCACGTCCATCGCCAGTGACAGCACCATCACCATCAGAGCCTGCTGCCACAGCGCCAGGTTGCGGAACAGCTGGAATTTGAACGCCACCAGGTAGGCGATAATGCTGAACGCCAGCGCGCGCACGCCCAGCGTGGAGCCGGTAACCAGATCCATGATCGAGCCCATCAGGAAGCCGCTGCCGACGTTCACCCGGTGCGGCAGCGCCAGCACCCAGTAGATCAGGATCAGCAGCAGCCATGAAGGCCGGTACATAAACAGCTGCTCGGGCCACGGCATAATCTGCAGCACCAGCGCCACCAGGAAAGAGAGCCAGATCACCCAGCGCCCCTGGGTGCGATAGCGGCTCAACGGCTCTCTCCGCGTGATGTCGGCGGTGTGGCGCCAGTAGCGGTAGCCGGTGCGCTGCCGCGGTTGCCAGCGGCATTGCCCGTCGCGTTGCGCGGCACAGCCGCATTACCGGACACGGCCGAAGTAGCGGGTGCGGTTGCGTTACTACCGGCGGCAGCGGGCACGGCAGTTTCAGGCTGGGACGGAGCGGGCGGCCCCATCATCTCGCTGGCCGCCGGCAGCACCTGCGGCATCATCTGCATCAGACGCTCGTTGGCGACGCGGTGCACCTCCTCCGGTGCCATCGGCATGCTGCCATTACGGTCAGCGCCCCACAGCAGCAGCAGATAGCGCAGGCGCTGCAGGCCGGCGGTTGGCCGGGCCTGAATCACCGTGTAGGCGCGCTGGGTATCAACCTTCACCGAAGAAACCACGCCCACCGGATAGCCTTCCGGGAAACGCCCGCCGAGGCCGGAGGTGACCAGCACATCGCCGACGCGAATGTCGGTGTTGCCCGGCAGATGTTCCAGCTGCAGGTCTTCGGTGCAGCCGTTGCCGGCGGCGATCACCCGAATATCGTTGCGCAGCACCTGAATCGGCAGCGCGTGGGAAGCATCGCAAATCAGCAGAACCCGGCTGGTGATTTTGCCGACGGCGACGACCTGGCCGACCACGCCCTTATCACTGATCACCGGCTGGCCTTCATAGACGCCGTTGACGCTGCCTTTGTCGATCACCACCTGGTCGGTATAGGGATCGGTACCGGTGGAGATCACCTGGGTGACCATCTTCTGCTCATCCTGACGCAGCGGTGAACCCAGCAGCTCACGCAGGCGGGCGTTTTCCTGCTTAAATTGCCCGAGCATCAGCAGTTCACTGTTCTTTAAGATCAGTTCACGGTGGAGCGCTTTGTTTTCCAGCTCGATCTGCTGGCGGGAGGCCAATGTGTCAGACACATTGTCCAGAATTTGTCGTGGCCCGTTGGCCAGGAAATAGAATGGACTGACGGCAGTGTCCATGTAGGTGCGGATCTGGGTGAAGGCACCCATACGGCTGTCGGCAACGATGACACCAATGGCCACCACAACCGCTAAAAATAAGCGTAACTGCAGGGACGGCCCCCTGCTGAACATCGGCTTCATAAACTCGGCGTTTTCCTCGACAACATGAAAAAGGAGTGCGGGCAGCGCCCCGGCACTCCTTCAGGCAGATTATTCTTCGCTGAACAAATCGCCGCCGTGCATGTCGATCATTTCCAACGCTTTACCGCCACCGCGTGCAACGCAGGTCAGCGGGTCTTCTGCCACGACCACCGGGATCCCGGTCTCTTCCATAAGCAGGCGATCCAGGTTGCGCAGCAGCGCTCCCCCGCCGGTCAGTACCATGCCGCGTTCGGAGATATCAGACGCCAGTTCTGGCGGACACTGTTCCAGCGCAACCATCACCGCACTGACGATACCGGTTAATGGTTCCTGTAACGCTTCCAGAATCTCATTGGAGTTCAGCGTGAAACCACGCGGAACACCTTCAGCCAGGTTACGGCCACGCACTTCAATTTCGCGCACTTCATCACCCGGATAAGCCGAGCCGATTTCGTGTTTGATGCGTTCTGCGGTCGCCTCACCAATCAGCGAGCCGTAGTTGCGACGCACATAATTGATAATCGCTTCGTCGAAGCGGTCACCGCCGATACGGACAGAAGAAGAGTAAACCACGCCGTTCAGCGAGATCACCGCAACTTCGGTGGTACCGCCGCCGATATCCACCACCATCGAGCCGGTCGCTTCGGAAACCGGCAGGCCGGCACCGATCGCGGCAGCCATTGGCTCTTCGATCAGGAACACTTCGCGGGCACCTGCCCCCTGGGCCGATTCACGAATCGCACGACGCTCAACCTGGGTCGCGCCGACCGGCACGCATACCAGTACACGCGGGCTTGGGCGCATAAAGCTGTTGCTGTGAACCTGTTTGATGAAGTGCTGCAGCATTTTTTCGGTAACAAAGAAGTCGGCGATAACGCCGTCTTTCATTGGGCGAATAGCGGCAATATTGCCGGGCGTGCGACCCAGCATCTGTTTGGCGTCATGGCCGACCGCAGCCACGCTCTTTGGGGAACCGGCACGATCCTGACGGATAGCAACGACAGAAGGCTCATTAAGAACAATGCCCTGCCCTTTGACGTAAATCAGGGTATTGGCGGTACCCAGGTCGATGGACAAGTCGTTGGAAAACATGCCACGGAATTTTTTAAACATACTGAAGGATAATCCTGCAAGCTGGGGGCGGAAAATAAAATCCGCTTACTTTACCAACCACGCGAAGCAGCGACAAGGCGCATAAACGTTCTGCTTCGGTGAAAAAACATGCTATCTCATGCCAGCGTCACAACCTTTACAGAGCACTGTAATACGAAAGCCGTAATTTCAGCATTCAACCCGGGTTTTCCGACTTTTTGGCAGACATAACATACATAATATTTAACATTTCAGTTTCGCCCCGGCCAACGTGAAAGCCGCGTCGAACCACAACCGCGCGGCTATTCTACGTGAAAAGCCGCGTAACGGCAGACTAAACTCGATATCTTTGCGAATATTTTTTCACGTTACTGTTAACCGGTTGGGAGGTGGCGAAAAAGTCCCCCTGCCCCCCGGTGACACCCAGTTCCACCAGCGTCTGCCACTCCTGTTTGAAGCGCACGCCGGTGGCGAAAACCTGCGTTGAGGTGTGCTTACAGCTTTCCAGCAGACTCTGCACAAACAGCTGATTTTCCGTGCGCCGTTCAATGTTGCGCACCAGCCCTGGATGCAGCTTGATCAGCCCGACCTGAAACTGCCTGATATAAGCGGTGCTGACCACCGTTAATCCCGCCTGGGTGACCGCCACCCGACAGCCGAAACCGTAGAGCAAACGGAACACCGGTGCCAGACGGTTGATGTGTTGACAAACATCTGCTTCTGCAAGTTCAAATAAAATGCGTTTTCGTTGTGATTTAGTGCATTGCAGCAGGCTGTCACGCAGCCAGAGCAGGAAAGATCGCTGCAGCAGCGAGTCAAGCGTCAGCGGAATGGCCAGCGTCTCTTCCGGCCACTGCGCCGTCAGCGCCACCACCCGGGCGACCAGCTGGCGGTCGTAGCGCTCAGCCAGACCCAGCTGCTGAACCAGCGGCAGGTATTCCGCCGCCAGCAGCTCTTTATCGCCATCAAAAATGCGCGGCAGCAACTCGCGGTGGTGCACCAGCCCGTCGTGCATTACCGCAGGTTTCTGGTACAACCGGGGCCCACCGCGGTTCACCGTATTCTCCAGCAGCGTGCGCCACCTGACGCTGCCGCGGGTGAAATCATTTTGTGCCCCGTCGCCGAGCGACCAGCCGTTACCGCCCTGCAGCATCGCGTTGCGGGTCGCCAGTTCGGCGCTCTCCATCACCTGCTGGGTGGTCTGCCCACCCCGCCAGCCGCTAATACCGATATGAATCATATCGCTGCTGTCGACCATCCGCGTCGGCGGCAGCGAATCGACCGCCTTGATCAGCTGCGAGGCAATGCCGTCGGCATCCCTGACGCTGCGGTGTGGCAGCAGCACGGCAAAATCGGTGCGGAAATAGCGCGCCAGCAGCGCGCCCGGATAGCGCAACACAAAAGTAGAGAGCATGTTCACCAGTGCAAACAGATACTCCTGTACCGGCCCGCTGCCCCAGCGTTCGCGCAGGCTGTCAAAATCCGGCAGGCGGATCATCATTACCATGCCGTGGGTGCCGACCGCTTCCGAATCTTCCAGCAGCGTTGCCAGCTGGTTATCAAAAAACAGCCGGTTATTCAGCCCGGTGCGCGCGTCCTGCGCGGCAAAGGCGCGGATTAAGGTATCAATACGGGTATGCTGTTCCCCGGCCTCTTTCAGGTCGGCCAGCAGCAGGTCGATGGCGCTGCTGGCCTTGGGTGGCCACTCGTGAACCGACCCCTGGCGGATACCGGCGCGCTCACCGCGGATAATCGCCGCCGCGCGCGCTTCCAGCCGTTCCATCCCCTGCAACTGCTGCCGCAGCCAGCGATGGGCCTGCAGCAGCAGCAGCGACATGATCGTCACCACCACGATCACCGCCAGCAGCGTCGACGCGCCTATCATCGAGGTAAACCAGGTTTTGGTGGTATCGATGCGGGTTATTTCCAGCGTCACGTCGGGGTGCTGCGAGAGGGTAAGGCGGGTCTGGCGATAGCGGTTTGGCAGGTCATCAATCAGCGGCTGCTGATGGCGGGTGATAAGAAAAATCCGCTCCCCCCGTTGATACAGCGCGATGTGCTCCAGCTGTAGCGGGTTCATCAGCGGCTGCAGCGCGGGTTCAATCTGCGCCGCGGGCTGCGTCTCCAGCGCCCGGTCGATATCCTCTGCCATTCGCTGCAGGCGATCTTCCGCGCGCTGGCTGCTGAGGGTAAAAAAACTCAGCGCCGAGCCGGCCAGCATCAGCAGCACCGCCAGCAGACACAGCAGGGAAAAAATCGCAGAGAGTTTACTGGTTAATCGCATCCTTGTGCCCATATCACTGTGACGATCGCACGTTATTAGCGCGCCGCCGCAGCCCGGTTGCTGATGGCCTGAGCGAACCGGTATGGCCGCTGGCAGAGTTGAGGGAAAATATCACATCTCTGGTTACGTTTGCTTACCTTGTGCTTACTTTCACTCAGATAAAGATGAGTTTTTCCCGAGTATAGTCATTACTGTTACTGATGAAATAGCGAAGCTCCCTTTTAAGGGAATTCTTACACGCTCATTCAGACAGATCCACGCCGCGTTAGCTGGTCAATACCCTGAGCCTGTCAGCCGGGACTATTTTCGTGCGGAAATTCGCTGAATGGCTCCGGACAGGCCATGATTTTACTTAATCCCCTCAGAACCCGAGTAACGACCGATGAAAGCTCACAGAAAGCTCACAGAAAATGATGTCACCCCGGAGAGCGTCTTTAACACCCGCCGCCGGGAACTGCTGAAGGCGCTGGGCATCAGCACCGCGGCGCTGGCATTGCCCACGGCGGCCCACGCCGACGTACTCTCCTGGTTTAAAGGCAACGATCGCCCGAAGGCCCCGCCAGGCAAGCCGCTTGACTACAGTAAACCCGCGCAGTACCAGGCCGACCTGATTCTGACGCCGGAAGATAAGGTCACCGGCTATAACAACTTCTATGAGTTCGGCCTGGATAAGGCTGACCCGGCGGCCAATGCCGGCACGCTTAAAACCGCCGACTGGAAGGTGCAGATCGACGGTGAAGTTGCCAAACCGCTGACGCTGGATATGGACGACATCTTTAAACGTTTTCCGCTCGAACAGCGTATCTACCGCATGCGCTGCGTGGAGGCCTGGTCGATGGTGGTGCCGTGGATTGGTTTTGAACTTGGCAAGCTGCTGCAGGCAGCAGAGCCAACCAGCCATGCGCGCTACGTGGCGTTTCAGACCCTCTACGCTCCGGATCAGATGCCCGGACAGCAGGATCGTTTTATCGGCGGTGGCCTGAACTATCCCTATGTTGAAGGGCTGCGGCTGGACGAGGCGATGCATCCGCTGACCCTGCTGACCACCGGCGTTTACGGCAAAGCGCTGCCGCCGCAAAACGGTGCGCCGATCCGCCTTACGGTGCCATGGAAGTATGGCTTTAAGGGCATTAAGTCGATCGTCAAAATCAGCCTGGTGCGCGACCTGCCGCCCACCACCTGGAACCAGCTGGCCGGCGACGAGTACGGCTTCTACGCCAACGTGAACCCGCACGTGGACCATCCGCGCTGGTCGCAGGCCAGTGAGCGCATTATCGGACCGGGCGGGATCCTGGACGTGAAGCGCCAGCCGACGCTGCTGTTTAACGGCTACGGCGACCAGGTGGCGTCGCTGTACCGCGGCCTTGACCTGCGGGAGAACTACTGACATGCCGCGCCTGACGGTCAGGCAGATTACGTGGCTGAAAGGGCTGCTGCACCTGGCCGGGCTGTTGCCCTTTCTCTGGCTGCTGTTTGCTATCGATCAGGGCGCGTTCAGCGCCGATCCGGCGAAAGATATCCAGCACTTCACCGGGCGAATGGCGCTGAAGTTCCTGCTGGCCTCGCTGCTGGTTACGCCGGTGGCGCGCTACGCGAAACAGCCGCTGCTGATCCGCGTGCGCCGGCTGCTGGGTCTCTGGTGTTTTGCCTGGGCAAGCCTGCATCTGGTCAGCTACTCGCTGCTGGAGCTGGGGCTGAGCAACCTCAGCCTGCTGGGATCGGAGTTAATCTCGCGGCCCTACCTGACGCTGGGCATCCTCTGCTGGGCTATTTTGCTGCTGCTGGCCGCCACCTCGTTCAAACGCGCGCAGAACCGGCTGGGTAAGCGCTGGCAGACGTTGCACAACGGCGTCTATCTGGTCGCCATCCTCGCGCCTGTCCACTATCTGTGGTCGGTGAAAACCCTGTCGCCGCAGCCGTGGATTTATGCGCTGGCGGCGGCGATCCTGCTGGCATTACGCTACAAAAAGCTGCGTTCGTGGCTGACGCGTTGAAATGGCCCATCGGCCGTTAAAATGCGTGCGCTGCGGCACATTCCCGTTAACCGACTGCGCCTTTTTGTCCTGGCGCAGTTGATCATCTTCGCTGATACGACCAGTATTTAGCTGCTAATTGCAGTGATATGGTTATAATGCCCGCCTTTGAGGCTCAGACCGCGCTGATTTTTACCAGAAAAGGTGACAAATCGCTTCTGCCCATGTATTTTGTGCGATGCCTCACTTATCGCAGGAGATAGCAGCAAGATGACGGATAAGTTTCACGTACTCGTTTTGAACGGTCCCAACCTGAATCTGCTGGGCACCCGCGAACCTGAGAAGTATGGCAGCACCACGCTGGCCGAGATCGTCAGCGGGCTGACCGCCGAGGCTGAACGGCTGCACGTGCGGCTCAGCCATCTGCAGTCGAACGCGGAGTACGCGCTGATTGACCGCATTCATGAGGCGAGAGGCAACGTCGATTATATCGTTATTAACCCGGCGGCATTCACCCATACCAGCGTCGCACTGCGTGATGCGCTGCTGGCGGTGAGCATCCCGTTTATCGAGGTGCATCTGTCCAACGTGCATGCCCGCGAGCCCTTTCGCCATCATTCATATCTTTCTGATATTTCTGCCGGAGTGATCTGTGGGCTTGGCGCCGACGGTTACTCCTGGGCTTTACAGACGGCCGTAAAACGCCTGTTATCATCATCTAATTAAACAGAGTACGGAACCACACTCATGGATATTCGTAAGATTAAAAAACTGATCGAACTGGTTGAAGAATCAGGCATCGCAGAACTGGAAATTTCTGAAGGTGAAGAGTCGGTACGCATCAGCCGTTCCCCGGCCAGCATGGGTTACCCAATGATGCAGCAGGCGTATGCTGCACCTATGATGCAGCAACAGCCTGCGCTGGCAACCGCCGTTGCACCCGCGACCGTGCCTGCGATGGAAGCTCCGGCTCCTGCTGCGATCAGTGGCCATATCGTGCGTTCTCCGATGGTCGGTACCTTCTACCGTACCCCTTCTCCGGATGCGAAAGCCTTTGTTGAAGTAGGCCAGAAAGTCACCGCCGGGGAAACCCTGTGCATCGTTGAAGCGATGAAAATGATGAACCAGATCGAAGCCGATAAATCCGGTACCGTGAAAGCGATCCTGGTAGAAAGCGGTCAGCCAGTCGAATTTGACGAGCCGCTGGTCATCATCGAATAACGAGGCCAAGCATGCTGGATAAAATTGTAATTGCTAACCGTGGTGAGATCGCGCTGCGTATTCTGCGCGCCTGTAAAGAACTGGGCATCAAAACCGTTGCCGTGCACTCTACCGCGGACCGTGACCTGAAGCACGTGCTGCTGGCGGATGAAACCGTCTGCATCGGCCCGGCGCAGTCGGTTAAAAGTTACCTGAATATCCCGGCGCTGATCTCAGCGGCCGAGATCACCGGTGCGGTCGCCATCCACCCGGGCTACGGCTTCCTCTCTGAGAATGCCGATTTCGCCGAGCAGGTTGAGCGTTCAGGCTTTATCTTTGTTGGTCCGAAAGCGGAAACCATCCGCCTGATGGGTGACAAAGTGTCGGCCATCACCGCGATGAAAAAAACCGGCGTGCCGACCGTACCCGGCTCCGACGGCCCGCTGACCGAAGACATGGATAAAAACCGTGCCCACGGCCAGCGCATCGGCTACCCGGTGATCATCAAAGCCTCCGGCGGCGGCGGCGGTCGCGGCATGCGCGTCGTGCGCAGCGAAAAAGAGCTGGAACAGTCCATTCTCATGACGAAAGCGGAAGCCAAAGCGGCTTTCAACAACGACATGGTGTACATGGAGAAGTACCTGGAAAACCCGCGCCACATTGAAATTCAGGTGATGGCAGACGGCCAGGGCAACGCGGTTTACCTCGCCGAACGTGACTGTTCGATGCAGCGCCGCCACCAGAAAGTGGTGGAAGAGGCTCCGGCACCGGGCATCACCGAAGAGCTGCGCCGCTTTATCGGCGAACGCTGCGCGAAAGCCTGTATTGATATCGGCTATCGCGGCGCGGGTACCTTCGAGTTCCTGTTTGAAAACGGCGAGTTCTACTTCATTGAGATGAACACCCGTATCCAGGTAGAGCATCCGGTAACCGAGATGATCACCGGCGTGGATCTGATCAAAGAGCAGCTGCGCATCGCTGCCGGTCAGCCGCTGTCGATCAAACAGGAAGACGTGGTGGTGCGCGGCCATGCGGTAGAATGCCGTATCAACGCCGAAGACCCGAACACCTTCCTGCCTAGCCCGGGCAAGATTACCCGCTTCCACGCGCCAGGCGGTTTTGGCGTGCGCTGGGAATCGCATATCTATGCCGGCTACACGGTGCCACCGTACTACGATTCGATGATTGGCAAGCTGATCACCTTTGGTGAGACCCGCGAAGTGGCGATCTCGCGCATGAAAAATGCGCTGGCCGAGCTGATTATCGACGGCATCAAAACCAACATCGAACTGCAGATGAAAATCATGTCAGACGAGAACTTCCAGAAGGGTGGTACCAACATCCACTATCTGGAGAAGAAACTCGGCCTGCAGGAGAAGTAACTGCCGGGCGGGTCTGACTGCGGTCAGCCCTGCCGTCGCGGGCCAGCCAGCTGGCCCGCACATCTTCAGGGGCCGACTGCGTTCGGCCCTTTTTCTATGCTGAATTTGTTGAGAGAGCCGCTATGCCGTGGATTCAAATGAAGATCAACACCACCGGCGCTCAGGCTGAAGAGCTGGGCGACGCGCTGATTGAGAACGGTGCCGTCTCGGTGACCTTCCAGGACACCCACGATAACCCGGTGTTCGAACCGCTGCCAGGTGAAACCCTGCTGTGGGGCGATACCGACGTGATTGGCCTGTTTGACGCCGAAACCGAGATGCCGGACGTGGTCGCCGGGCTGGAACAGCATCCGCTGCTCGGCGCCGGTTTCCGCCATAAGATCGAGCAGATCGAGGATAAAGACTGGGAGCGCGAGTGGATGGACAACTTCCACCCGATGCGTTTCGGCGAGCGGCTGTGGATCTGCCCGAGCTGGCGCGACGTGCCGGACCCGAACGCGGTCAACGTGATGCTCGATCCGGGGCTGGCATTTGGTACCGGCACGCACCCGACCACCGCACTGTGCCTTGCATGGCTGGACGGCCTCGATCTGGTGGGTAAAACGGTTATCGACTTCGGCTGCGGCTCCGGCATTCTGGCTATCGCCGCGCTGAAGCTCGGTGCCGCCCAGGCCATCGGGATCGACATCGATCCGCAGGCGATCCAGGCCAGCCGCGATAACGCCGAACGTAACGGCGTCTCTGAACGCCTGTCACTGTACCTGCCGCAGCAGCAGCCGGACAACCTCAGCGCTGACGTGGTGGTCGCTAACATCCTCGCCGGCCCGCTGCGCGAGCTGGCTCCGCTGATTAGCGTCCTGCCGGTCAACGGCGGCCACCTTGGTCTTTCGGGCGTGCTGGCCAGCCAGGCGGAGAGCGTGTGCGAGGCGTATGCCGACACCTTTGCGCTGGACCCGGTAGCCGAAAAAGAGGAGTGGTGCCGCATTACCGGCGTACGTCGCTAAGGCGAACTGGTGCAGCCTGGATACGCTGTACCAGGCCTCTTCTTACGTCACATGTATCGAATATGCGGCAAACTGACGTGATTTATGTTGTTATCCCGCTCACAAAAAAAGAAAAATCTTTGTACACAATTTAATCTAAATTTTTATAATTAACTGTATTTTAAAGATAAAATTTAAATTACCACATCCTGTAAGGCCCTGGATGGGGGGGTGAAGCAGGATTGTTCAAAGTTTGGCCTTTCATCTTCCTGAAAAAATGCGTAATATACGCCGCCTTGCGGACACACTATGGTCACTTTTTTTTCATGCGCATAGGAAATCACCAGCTTCGTAATCGTTTGATTGCAGCCCCAATGGCCGGCATTACCGACAGGCCATTCAGGACCCTTTGCTATGCAATGGGAGCCGGGATGACCGTTTCCGAGATGCTGTCGTCGAACCCGGAAGTCTGGGCCAGCGATAAATCCCGTTTGCGTATGGTACACAGTGACGAACCCGGTATCCGCACCGTGCAAATTGCCGGTTGTGACCCGGACGAGATGGCCGCCGCCGCGCGCATCAATGCAGCATCAGGCGCGCAGGTGATCGACATCAATATGGGGTGCCCGGCCAAAAAAGTGAATCGTAAGATGGCAGGTTCCGCGCTGCTGCAACACCCTGAGCTGGTGAGGTCTATCCTCTCGGCGGTGGTCAATGCAGTTGACGTGCCTGTCACCCTGAAAATTCGCACCGGCTGGGACAGCGACAACCGCAATTGCGTAGAGATTGCCCAATTGGCTGAACGCTGCGGTATTCAGGCCCTGACCATTCACGGACGCACACGCGCGTGTTTGTTCAACGGCAACGCTGAGTACGACAGCATTCGGACAGTTAAGCAGAACGTATCCATTCCGGTTATCGCGAATGGGGACATTACTGACCCGCATAAAGCCAGAGCGGTACTTGACTATACGGGGGCCGATGCCCTGATGATAGGACGTGCAGCTCAGGGAAGACCGTGGATCTTCCGGGAAATCCAGCATTATCTGGACACAGGGGAGCTGCTGGCACCGAAGCCGCTGGCTGAGGTAAAGCACTTGCTCATCGGGCACTTACGGGAACTGCACGACTTTTATGGTCACGGCAAGGGATACCGTATTGCCCGGAAACACGTCTCCTGGTATCTGCAGGAGCACGCCCCTAACGACCAGTTTCGGCGCACATTCAACGCCATTGAGGATGCCAGCGAACAGCTGGAGGCGTTGGAGGCATACTTCGAAAATCTTGCGTAATTAGAAATAAAGAGCTGACAGAACTATGTTCGAACAACGCGTAAATTCTGACGTACTGACTGTTTCAACCGTTAACTCACAGGATCAGGTGACCCAAAAGCCACTGCGTGATTCGGTTAAACAGGCACTGAAGAACTATTTTGCTCAACTGAACGGTCAGGACGTTAATGACCTGTATGAGCTGGTACTGGCTGAAGTAGAACAGCCTCTGTTGGACATGGTGATGCAATACACCCGTGGCAACCAGACCCGTGCAGCCCTGATGATGGGTATCAACCGCGGTACACTGCGTAAGAAACTGAAAAAATACGGCATGAACTAATAGCCCCGGCTATCATGTTGTTTCGAAAGCGCTTGTCCCTATGGGCCAGGCGCTTTTTATTGGATGCTCCACACCACCGGCTTCACCGGGGCGTGAACGCTGGCAGGTCATCAGAGATCTAAAAAGAGCGCCTCAGCGGCCTTCCTTGCGTACCCCTGCATTGATGCAACGCCCGGCATGCTGCAACCTTCCCGACAGCGATCGGTAGCATCTCCGATGTTCACCAGCGCAAGCCCGCCTTGATGCAAATCCCGGAACGCGCCTCACCCCGCGCCGCGCCCCTCAGTTTTATCTCCCGTATTCTCTTGTTTAAGTAAAAAATAGCGCTTCTGCAGCTGTTCCAGCGCCAGCTCCACTTGCCGCCGCTGAAAGTCGGAAGGGCTGAGTGAAAAGAGGCGCAGCTGCTCTTCGGCGGGGACCGAACGGTTGAACGCCTGGGTGGCGTTATACACCACCGATTTCAGCTCGCTGACCGTCATATATTTACCGCGCTGGCCGTCAAGGGCATTCAGCTTCGCCGTCAGCTGCTGTAACTGCGCCATCCCCTGCTGCCAGCCGTCCAGTGCCTCTTCAGGCAGCGCCGCGGCCTTCAGCTGCTGCTGCCACTCTGTGGCTATTGTGTTGACTGCTGCATCACCGGGGTTAAGCGCCCGTGCCTGGCGGATAAGCCGCTGCGCAAATTCCAGTGCCCCGTCCGGGGGCAACGCCGTTAAGCGCGCCAGCTGTTGTTCCGTACGGCGGACAACGTCCTCCGCAGACAGGCTTTCAGGTTTCAGCCCCTGAGCCTCCCCGGGGGTGAGCGGCAGCGGCAGCGGCGACAGGGACGCCTGCAGTTGCGATTCCCGCGGATCGGACCGCTGCAGGTGGTGCCAAATCCACTGCCCCGCCCCGCCCAGCAGCAGCATGGCGAGCATCCCGGCGGCAAAGGGCAGCCAGCGGCCGGGCTTTGGCGATATTTCCGGATTGCACGCGATATCAGGCTCCGGCTGTGCCTGCGCAACATACACCCACTTGATCGCGGCGGGCCGGATTTCAGCCGCCGCCGGTTCAGCACCCGATAAACGCGGCGCGCCGGCCGGCAGAAAAACGGTGGACGGCGGTGCAGCACCGCTACCCGAGGTGGCCTCGCTATTCTCCAGCCGCACCGCGCTGGCGTGCATCAGCGCGGCCAGCGCATCGAACTGGCTCAGGTGCCGCAGCTCCAGGCGCTGCAATACCTCGTTCAGACGGTTGAGCTGTTGTTCTGCGCAGTACAGCTGGCTGAGGTCGCCGTAGCTGACCGGCAGCGTGCGCATCATCTGCTGCAAACGACGGCTGAGCGTGCTCAGGATCTCCACCCGTGCATGCGCCTGCTGCGGCCACAGGCTGCCCCACTGATGACTGATTAACGCCTCAAGAATAGCCAGCCCCTCGTTCAGCCCGGCAAGGCCCCCCAGCTGCGCGCGAGCCTGAGTGTACCAGGCCGCCGTTTGCAGCTCGACGCCGTTATGTTCGAACAGCGAGAGGCAGCGTTTTTCAACCAGCGGCCAGTTAACGTCCGGTCGCGCGGGGTGAGACAGCTTGCCCAGCTCGTCGCGCAGGGCCGTGTAATCCACCAGCGTGCGCGGATCGCCGCCGGTTTTCAGGTAACGTTCAGATAAGTTATTCATATCAGCTTTCAGATTGTGATGACAGAAGGGTTGCGCCTGCTACAGCGAGGCGCGCGCGTCCAGATACTGCTGCTGTTTCATATGGCGGATCAGCACCCGGCCCTCGGGCTGAAATTCGGTGCCGTAGCGCACCAGGCCGATACCTTTCAGTTCCGCGTCGAGGGTGTAGCGCAGTTCGCCGGGAATGACCTGCGGTAGCATGTCGACCCTGATACGGCTCAGGCGCGGCTCGTAGCGCAGCAGCACGTCAGACAGCGTGGTCATCAGCTGGTGCGCGGTGCCGGGCATCCCCTGCAGGATGATGGTCATATCCGGCAGGCCATAATCGGGCAGGTGCTCCAGCGTGCCGGCGCGGCAGCTAAGAATGCGTTGCATATTGTCGAGCACCGACAGAATCACCTGGTTTTGTTCGCTGACCTGGTTGATGTCGAGGCCGCCGGCGAAGTTGCCGAACAGCGTTTCATAGATCGAGGGATGCGGCATCTCACTTCTCCTTAAGCGGTATCAGCGTCAGCTGGTTATTGCCCGCCTCAATCACCCGGGCTTTGTCCGGGTCGAGGTCTTCGCGGGAGAGCACCACCCGCCAGGTGTTATTCGCCTGGTCCGGGGTCATAAACATCCCTGCCACGGCCACATACTGTGCATCCTCTTCCATCGGCATATCGATAGTCACCGCGCCGCCCGGCTGCAGGCGAATATCTTTCTCTGCCAGCAAATCAGCCTTAATGGCCTGGCTGTCGGTGGCGAACAGCGACGGATAATCCGTGCTGTCGAACTTTTTACGGTCTTTCAGCTGATAGATGCGCACCACCGCAGAGAGCGCCACGCCCCCGGCATTGCTGTTCACGGCCTCACGGGCGCGGATATCAAGATGCAGTGTTTTGACCTGCTTATAAAAAATCGACTTTGTGACGGCTACGGTGCCGTCGGTGACTTTCTGCGTCAGGCCACAGCCGGCCAGCAGCATCACGATGCCCGATGCCAGCATGAGCATCGGGGTTTTACCAGTAGTAATCGCCATCTTCATCGGTCTCCCTGCGGTGATTATTCTCCCGGACGCGCGCATAGCGGCCCAGATTGATGGTTATTGTTTGAGTGTGTGTGGGGGTCTTTGCCGTGTTAAGCGGCCGTAATATCGCCGTACGCCCGAGTTGTGCGTCCCCCATCCGGGGCTGACTGCTCAGAGTCGCATCCGGTAATAAGCTGCGCTCCACCCGCAGCTGGAGCCGTACATCAAGGCGGGAGCCCAGATACACATGCAGCAGCGCCGTCAGGTCCGTATGCAGGTCGCCGCCGGGTAGCCAGCCCTGCACCTCGGCCCGGTTTGTTGTTGTCAGCTGCATCAGCACCTGGCCGTTCACATCGGTGGCATACGCGCCCATCACCGGGCGCCTCTTCAGCGTGGCAGGCGTGCGCACGCTCATACACAGCGGCTTTTTCAGGGGTACCCGCCGTTTATCGTGATGCCAGACTTTCGCCTGCGTATCGGGCGCCAGCAGGCGCACCAGCGACGCCATGCCTTCTGCAGTACGACCAGGCAGCAGCATCACCGGCAGCAGCGCCAGAAAACGCGAAGCCGGGGTGGCGATAGTCTCCGCACAGCCGTCGATCCCCAACCCGGCCAGCCCCAGCAGATACTGCGAGGTTTTGTCCGTTCCGCCCTCGGCAAACGTGGCCGGATAAGCGTATTTCCGCCAGATGCGGTAGTACTGAGCAATCAGCCGGTGGTTGAAGATATCGAGAAAATCCGCCGTGGCCTCATACCCTTCCCGGCACTGGGTAATGTCGTTGATATAGTGCGTGGGCAGCGGCGATTCAACGCCGTAAAGCCCCATAAAGGTGACGCGGATCGTCGGCGGCAGATGCGGATGTTCCGGCGCTTCCAGCCCTTTGATTTCCGACGCCGGAAACCCCATTCCCGGATGCGGACGAAAGCGCACCGGTTCATGGCGCAGCTGCCAGCTGCTGCCGGTTACCGGTTTATCGGGCTGACTTTGCTCCAGCAGCTGACAAAAACGATAAAAGTTGGTGACCGGCAACCGGTCGCCCAGTTGTGCCATCAGCCGGGCAGGCGCGGACTGTGATTCTCTTTCCACCGGATGCATTTTCCTTCTGGCTGAACGATAAGGGTGAGCTGGTTAAACTGGTTCATATCGGCGTAGAGCGCAAAGAAGCGGTTAAGCAGTTCGCCGAACAGGTGGATATCCCCTTCCCCGGTAAAACCGCTGCTGTCGAGGGTGACTTCAATCTCCAGCCCGCGCAGCAGGAACCCCTGTTCAAAGCGCTGAATGCGGTGATGGTCGACCTGCCGGATAGCCTCAAGCCGACGGTTGTTGAGTTCGTCCTCCTGCCAGTTGTAGAGTGCCAGCGTGCCGCGCAGCACCTCGGCGCTGCTCATCATATTGAGAAAACCGGAGCCGAGATGGCTCAGCACGCGCCAGTGAAACCGGTCTTCGGCCGGGGGATACACCGGCAGCGTTGGCTTGCAAAGGTTATTCACCGTCACTCTGGCCTGCACCACCTGCTCGCAGCGATCCAGCAGTGTGCTCTGCAGCGCCCGGCGCGGCAGCTGTCCGTTGGTGCCGGTGATCTGCAGGGAGACGGTTTCACGAACAACGCTGCGATCTTCCTCCCAGTGCATTCCGCCCAGAATGAGCCAGGTGTCGTGCAGCCCGGTGACGCCACGCTTCACCCGCGTGTGGTAATAGCGGGGCGGCGCATGGCGGCGCATCATGCCACCTTTGTGGCGAAAACTGCTGAACGGCACATACTCGGCATGGCTGGTACGGCTGGAGCCGGTGACCGAATCCACCGAATAAATCTCGGTATACCCGTCCTGCAAACGCTTTGGCCGCAGCAGATATTCGCTCTCCAGCCCTGAAATCGTCAGCGGATCGGCCTCCAGCGTGAACAGGTTGATCACCGGAACACAGTGCAGGCGAATGGCGTCATCCGTAACGGGCAAATCCGACGGCCACTGCTGATTAAAGACCACCTCGATATCGAAATACGCCACGCCCGCAGGTGGCGTAATGCCCTCCAGGCCGTGCAGCCGCACGAACATAAATTTCTCGCGAAAGGTGAAATACTCCAGCAGCAGCTGATAGCCGCTGAACCCGGTATCCCCTTTCGGCCACAGGCCGTCGTCCTCATCAAACCCGCCCGGCGTGAAGCGCCCCTCCAGCCGGACGCGCTCCGTCTGACCGGGCAGACGCAGATACAGCGCCGCCTGACGCCGGGTCAGCATCTGGTGCAGCTGGCTGCTGACCGGCGCGTCGGCCGCCAGATAAAAATTCAGCTGGCTGAGATCGGCATGCGACCAGTCCGCCTGGCCGCTGCAGGCCAGCCGCAGCCGCAGCAGCGAGCGCCCGTCCGGCTCGGTGGTCATGGTAACGCCGGAGACACTCAGCGGGTTGAGCCTCATTTCGCGCGTGGTGCGGTAGCGGCAGACGGTGTTCTTTGGCCCCACCGGGCGGGAGTAGACTTCAGTCCCCGCAGGCACCGTTTCGGCGATTTTCATGGCCTGCAGCTCCGGCGTGAACGCCACAATCGACAGCGACGGAATGGTGCGCAGATAGTGTGGCCAGAGCATGCTGACCAGCCCTTCCGTCAGCTCCGGCAGATCATCATCAATTTTTTCACGCAGCCGCCCCATCGAGAAGGCAAAGCCTTCAAACAGCCGCTCAACGTAGGGATCGGGCGTGCCAGCCTTATCAAGATCCAGCATCGCGGCGCGATCGGGGTGAGTCCGGGCGAACTCTTTCGCC
This sequence comes from Erwinia sp. B116, assembly GCF_002865965.1. Taxonomy (NCBI): domain Bacteria; kingdom Pseudomonadati; phylum Pseudomonadota; class Gammaproteobacteria; order Enterobacterales; family Erwiniaceae; genus Erwinia; species Erwinia sp. B116. Next base: position 4,803 of record NZ_JRZZ01000009.1, on the reverse strand, counting down.
GCTTCGCGGAGATAACGCATTTCCGCTTCGTAATAACGTAGGGTCAGGTCTTTCATAGAAATAATCACTCAGAATTTAGAAAGAATGTTCTTAACAAGTCAGTCTTTCCTGATCACAGAGCACCGCAGCCCGTGCAGGATCAAGCCGGATCAGCCCGGCCAGCAGCTGTTCCATCTCCGGGGCGAGGCGTTTTTTATCGGCTTCGCTGCGTCCGGCTTTCAGGCGCAGGAGCCTGAGATGACGGGCGCGGACTTCAAACAGCAGCGCGGGTTCCCACTGCGTCAGGGTGATGCCGTCGGCCTGCGTACCCAGTTCGCTGAACAGGCAGGTCGCCAGCGCGTTCCTGCCGTATTGCTCGGCCACGCGCGCCATCAGCAGGCGCAGCAGCCATTTCTGCCGTTCGGTGGTGATGCCCGGACGGTTTTGCAGCCAGTTCAGCGCCGCCTCTGCGCCGTCGTTGTCGGCTACGGCCACGGCTTCGGGCTCCAGCGCCAGGATGTCATCCTGTCCGGATCCGGTCTGAGCGGCCTGGATCTCTTCGCCCCAGCCGCCGGCGGTGTCCGTTACGCTCTGCTGGATCCAGCGGATCGTCACTTCATCGGCGAACGGTGTGCCGTCACTGAATGCCAGGCTTTCCAGCCCGGAAAGGCGTGACAGCAGGCCTTTCAGGTCGGCCTCAATAATGTCTGCCAGTTTCTCTCTGCCCAGCTTCAGCAGGGCCTGGTGGACATACCACTGTAAATCCAGCCACAGATGGTTGGCCCCGCGCCCGAACAGGCTGTCGGCCTGCTCCAGCATTTCGCTCCAGCTTTGCTGCAGATAAAGCCGCTTAAGGAGGGCACGCTGATCGGGTTTTGGCGGGTCGATGCGGGTTTTTCCCTCCCCCGTCAGGGGGGGCAGCTGCTGCAGCGTGTCGTGGCGCACGCATTTCATCAGGTGGTGCGCCGACAGCCAGCCGTCCGGCTGTTCGCGCAGATACGCCGCCAGCGTGCGCGCCTGGGCCAGTAAATCCTGGCCGGAGGTCACGCGGCTGATTTCAGGGGCATCGTTTTGTACCACCGGTGAGCTGTCGCTGACGTTCTGCGGCACCAGCGCATCCACGCCGCCGGCTTTTTGCAGCCGCGATTCGAGGGCGCCGTACAGACCACCGAGCTCCGGGCGGGTTTCATCCGGCTCCAGGGCGGTGAGCTGAGCGATCTGCAACAGTGCGCCTGCGGTGCGCAGCGCCTCTTCCCGCACCACTTCCGGGTACAGGGAGAGGCTGTCGGTGATGCGCGAACTCGCCAGCCACTCCAGCGCGGCTTTACGGCTGCGGTCGCGCTGCGGGTGCAGCTGCGCACCAAAGCGCTCCAGCAAACCGGCCAGCAGCTCCAGCCCGTCGGCCAGCCCGCGTTCGCCTTCCCGGTGCAGCTTCGCCCAGCAGTAACAGGTCGCCACGCGGATGTCTTTGGCGCTGCCGGTGAGGAGTTTTTCTGCCAGCCGGCAGATCAGTTCGGTATCCGCTCCGGACAGCTTGTTGACCTCTTCACGGATCTGCTGGAAGTCATCGTCGTAGCCCGGGTCTGAACCCGCTGGAGAGTCGCCTGGGATCGGCAGTAACCAGCTTTCCCACAGCGCGATACGCTGGCAGGCCTGCTGCCGTAACGTTTTGGGATCGGCCTGGCAGGCGCTAAGCAATACGGTCAGGGATGACATCAGTAATCCTCCTGCACACCGGCAGTTTTGGCATCATGGGTGTCCGTCAGCGGGGCCGCTGCCTGCGTGGCGTTCACGCTGAAGATGGCTTCCGGCAGGCGGAAGTTGCGCAGCCTGAGCAGGACCAGCGGCCCCTCGCCCGCTTCGGTGCGCAGGGTGTAGTTAAGCGGGCGCCCGTCCTGCGCCTTCCAGCTCAGGCTGTAGCTGCTGCTTACGCCGGGATACGCGCTGACGGTGGCGGCGTCCAGCAGGCGGATCCAGCCCCAGGTGCCGGGAATATCGGCGAACTGCCGCGTCCCCGCCTGGGTGCTTACCCAGCTCAGGGTGGCGCCCGGCGCTTCGGTGTCCGCAGGCCAGTTCACCCGCCGCCACTGCGGCATCTGGTTCATATACACCAGCTTCTGGCTGTCGATGATCATGCTGGTCTGCATCACGCCTTCAGAGGTGCCCGGGCGCAGCTCAAAGCGCATCCCGGCGGTGCCCTGGGTGAAGGCGACGTCGGCGATGTGGCTGAGGGTATTCATCGCGGCGATAAATTTTGGGTTGAAGGTCAGCCCCTGCGCGTTGATGCCGTCCGGCACCCAGTGGCTGCCCTCGCGGTGCAGCACGCCGTTAAGACGGGTTTGCAGGAACTGCGCGATGCGCCCGGCGTCGGCGTCCAGGTATTTCGCCAGCAGCGGCAGCGACGCGTCGCTGCTGGCGCTGCTGAACGGATAGCGCCCGCCGAAGGCGCCGTTCCACTCAGCAACCACCGCCTGCCGCCACTGGGCGTTCAGGCTCTCTGCCGCCGGGGTCAGCACCTGCTGCCACGCCTGCTCCAGCGGGTTCACAAACACCGTGCGGCCAAAGCCGCTCCACTCCTGCCCCAGCCCGGCGGCCACCAGGCTGCCGTAGTCGCGGGTTTCGGTCAGATCCACCGCTTTGCCCTGGAACACCGTCTGCGCCAGCGTCCGGGTCATCGCCTGCGGGTCGGCGGCGTTGGTCACCTGCTGCAGGCGTAAACGCACCTGGGTGACGCGGGTCAGATAAGACTGCAGGCTCTGGGCCTGCGCGCCGGCGCGGGTTTTGTCCATCAGCGCCAGCAGCGGACCAAAGGTTGCATCCAGCGGCCCCTGCACGCCGGCGCTCTGGTCAATGGCATCCCGGTCGTTGCTGCCCAGCAGATTTTTCGCCGATTTCACCAGCGAGTCGGCGATCGCTCCCCCGGTCTGCCCGGTCCGCCCCTGGACGTTCAGCTGGTTCATCAGCGCCACCAGCGGCGACTGGCGGACGTCCGCCATCAGGGTCAGCTGGTCGATGGAGTCCGACAGGGTGGCGGCGTGGTTCCAGCGCAGGCTGTTAAGAAACGCCAGCCACGCCCCGGCAAAATCAGCGAAATAACGCTCCGTCAGCCGTTTTTTCAGCGCGTCAGGCGAGCCCGCCTGCTGCGGCTGCTGCCTGCCGTCGGTCAGCACCCAGTCGAGCTCGTTCCGGCGCGCTTTCACCACCTTTTCAATGGCCGGCTGAACGGCCTGCTCCCATGCCTGGCGGGTGAACATCCCCGGCACCACCTCTTCGCTGCTGAACAGCCGCGCGGCGTCGGTGTCCGCCACCATATCGCTCAGGCGCAGGTCGGCGTACTGGTGCGCCACCTGAGAGAGCATTTTCTGGTACAGCGTCGATTCGCTGTTACGCATGCCGGTCAGGCGAACCAGCCGGGTGCGGGCCTGGCTCACCGTGTT
>NZ_JRZZ01000009.1:1066-1377 GCF_002865965.1 Erwinia sp. B116 | reverse complement strand
TGGAACACCGTCTGCGCCAGCGTCCGGGTCATCGCCTGCGGGTCGGCGGCGTTGGTCACCTGCTGCAGGCGTAATCGCACCTGAGTGACGCGGGTCAGCCAGGACTGCAGGCTCTGGGCCTGCGCGCCGGCGCGGGTTTTGTCCATCAGCGCCAGCAGCGGACCAAAGGTTGCATCCAGCGGCCCCTGCACGCCGGCGCTCTGGTCAATGGCATCCCGGTCGTTGCTGCCCAGCAGATTTTTCGCCGATTTCACCAGCGAGTCGGAAATCGCTCCCCCGGTCTGCCCGGTCCGCCCCTGCACGTTCAGGGT
>NZ_JRZZ01000009.1:0-1056 GCF_002865965.1 Erwinia sp. B116 | reverse complement strand
CTGGCGGACGTCCGCCATCAGGGTCAGCTGGTCGATGGAGTCCGACAGGGTGGCGGCGTGGTTCCAGCGCAGGCCGTTGAGAAACGCCAGCCACGCCCCGGCAAAATCAGCGAAATAACGCGCCGTCAGCCGTTGTTTCAGCGCGTCGGGCGAGCCTGCCTGCTGCGGCTTTTGCCTGCCGTCGGTCAGCACCCAGTCCAGCTCGTCCCGGCGCGCTTTCACCACCTTTTCAATGGCCGGCTGAACGGCCTGCTCCCATGCCTGGCGGGTGAACATCCCGGGCACCACCTCTTCGCTGCTGAACAGCCGCGCGGCGTCGGTGTCCGCCACCATATCGCTCAGGCGCAGGTCGGCGTACTGGTGCGCCACCTGAGAGAGCATTTTCTGGTACAGCGTCGATTCGCTGTTACGCATGCCGGACAGGCGAACCAGCCGGGTGCGGGCCTGGCTCACGAGGCCTTCATCGGCCGCCAGGCGCCACTGCGGGTGCGCCGCCAGCTGCGCGCCATAAAACGAGAGCAGCGACGGGGCCACGCCCTGCCAGAGGCCGTCCTTCACGCCATCACGCGTCGGCCAGTGGTGCAGCAGCGCAGAGCTGAACCAGGCGGCGTCCATATGCTCCGGGCGTGCCAGCATCAGGTAGAGTTTCAGCCGTTCCCGGGTGGTTTTTGCCCTCTGCTCGCGCAGCGGGCTGCCCGGCGGCAGGGCATTAAAGGCGGTGATTTGGCTCTGCAGATGGTTCGCTGCCGCATCACGCAGCAGCGGTAAGGCGCCGTCCTGATAACGTGGCCAGAGTGTCGCCAGCAGGGCGTTATTCTGACTCAGCCCGGCCCGCTCATACCACGGCACGCCATGCTCAGAGCGGTACTGCAGGCGGGCCAGCGTTTTCTGCAACGCCAGCAGGGCGTGCAGGCGCTGCTCCAGCGGCTGCGTCTGCCGGGCGGCGAGCGCGGCCTGCTCCTGCGCATCCTGGATCACAGTGCGGTTGCTGATAAAGGAGAGCAGCATCCAGCCTGCCCACAGCACCATCAGCGCCGCGGTGGTGGGGAGCAGGAC
>NZ_JRZZ01000008.1:102025-160869 GCF_002865965.1 Erwinia sp. B116 | reverse complement strand
TGAGCATCCGCGGTCAGCAAAATGCCTCTACCACCACGAACGCTGACCCAGTCATTAGTTCGCAGTTCTGCACCTTCGCCGCGTAACACCCTGTCTGCATTGACATTATGCCCCAGATTAAGCTGGGTCTTACCCCCGTACTCGGTGCTGAGCTTGATATGCTCTTCCCCGCGCCTGTCTTCCATGCGCAGCTTGTTCAGCCCGGCGGTGCGGATCACGTTGCGGGTGCCGTTCTTTTCCGTCACGTGGTCCACGTGGCGGGAGTCGTGCAGCGCATGGGCGATGTACGGGCGATCGGGGTCGCCTTCGTGGAAGGCAATCGCCACTTCCGTGCCCTGAATCAGCGGGAAGTGGATGCCGTAAACGTCGCCGCCGTAGGGCTTAGCCAGGCGCACCGGCATGCTCTCCTGGCCCCGCGCCTTGTCGTCCTGGTCGGCATCAAATTTCACCCGGTACAGGCCCGCCGCATCCTGCCAGGCGTAGATATCATTGGCTTTTGCGCTGGTGACGCGGGCCATCAGGGTGCCGCTGACGACCGGGCGCTTCTTCGCCGCCGGACGCCAGCAGCGGTTTTCGTAGTACGGCATTGCAGCCCACTCCACCTTCAGGGCATTCTGGCGGCTGGCGGAATAACCGGCGCTGATGATAATGACGCCATTCTCCGTTTCCTGGGGCAGGGTCGACGGGATTGCTGTTTCGGTGATGGTCAGGACCTGTGACGGGCCCAGGGTGTGATCGGTACTGGAGCCGGTCACCATGGTCTGGCTGGACAGGAAGCGTTCATGATCCAGTCGGGCCCAGAAGTTACCGGTCTCTGCTCCCGGGTTGAGTTTGTCGCCACGTTCAAGGTGGCGTGGACGGTAGTGGTAGACCTCACCGTAGGTGATGCCCTCGCCATCGCCCCGGGTCATGTCCGCCGGGACGGACATCAGCACATTCTGGGCTTCACGGTGGTTATAGTCACTGGCGGTGACGGATCGTTCCACCACGTTATGCCTGACATGCACGCCCCACACCGAGTCGGCCCCGTTGTCGTTCGCCCCTGACGGGCTGTTCAACGGCAGTGTTTTCCCGAACGTCCAGGCGCTCTGCCTGTCGGCAAAGTGCACCACTTCAGTCTGCGTATCCGGCTGCAGGGTGAAGAAGTAAAATATCCCCACTTCGGACAGCAGGCGTTCAATGAACGCCAGATCACTTTCCTGGTACTGGTTAATCTGTTCGCGCCTGGGATAGTCCGCCTTAAGGGTGAACACATACTCCCAGCCTTTCAGTCCATGCTCCTGAAGCACTTCGGTGACCACTTCCGGCACCGACTTGTTAACGAAAAATCGGTGGGTGCGAAACTGATTCCCGAGCAGCGCCAGAAACGGCTGCAGCACGATGCAGTATTTTGTCTCATCCGCCGAGCCGCCGGTGCGCTCGAAGTGAGTGACCACCCCATGCACCACCTTGCGCTCAGTCAGGGCTGTGAGGTTACCCGCTCCCATGGTCAGGGTGACGGGTTTGCTCAGTACCTGACGGGCATCAATATTTTTGTCTGCACTGGTGAAGTTGACGGTGTAGCTGTACAGCACACTCATCGCCTCCGAGCCGCTGAAGTTCTCCACGTCGATATCCGCCGTACAGAACGGTAAATCGAGACGATAGCGGTTCAGGGTCTTTCCGGCGACCGCAGACAGCGCATTATTCAGGGTATCTGTCAGGCTCATGGCGTTGACTCCATTATGTAATCGGTTATTCCATCAGGAGGCCAGTAGCAGGCAGGAACGTCATCGGCCTGCTGCGTCAGGCGATCGCTGCCAGGGTTTGAGGCCTTCAGGACCACTATGTTATAAAAGTTGATCTCCCGGCCTTCGCCTTTGTGCACTGGGTCAGGGTTGAGGCGACGTAACCGGACGGCTGAAGTTTCCATTTTCCCTCTCATTATTTCCGGACACGCTACCGCCCATCGCTGTTCACTTACCAAAGCGCATCAGGTCAGGCAGATTGGGGTTTTTAGTCAGCGCCCGGCTCGCAGGCGCTGAGAAAAGCTGCGGACAGAAAAACTCTGCCCTTCAGAATTTCAGATCAGGACTCCTGCTGCACATCAGCAACGACAGGCTCGTGCCTGATACTGTGCATACTGTCACGGGTATTTTTTTGCACGGCGACGGCACCAAACAACGCCATAAAGAACGAAACGCCGTAGAAACCCTTCTCGCTTGTAGAGTTACGGGCTGGATGAGTGGAGCTCTAAGGAAGATAAATGGCGTGTGAACGCGGGTGCCGGTGGCTAAAAATTTAAGCGGCAGCTCCATTTTCTCACTGGCATGAACAGTATGCAGGCCAGGGTAAATAGTGACGCACGCTTTTGCGATTTCATTCTGATAAGCATCATTCATAATTACTCCTGTAAAAATGAAGCGGAAAGCGAGCATTTCGCACACTTTCCCTGTGTGTACAGACGTGACTATAGAGTAGCCAGCTCAATGTAATCAACAGGCAAATTCATGAAATGTGATATGATTTATATAGGAATACTCTTAATTAACAAATTAAGTAGCTGAAAAAAAAGCCAAACAGCGCCTGGTTTTATTTGAACAACTAATCAATGCACCAGGCACCGGCACAAGGATAAATCGCCACTTTTTCGCCCGTAACATCACGCCATGTTAACTGTTTAGTTCAATGACAGTCATGAAACGTTATTGTCGTATAAATCTTAATCGCTGGGCGTGCGGCAGAGTTGATGATAGAGCAGCGGCTCGTTGATCGGGGCGGGTAGCGTGGTGGTCAGGCCGGTTGAGGTAAAGGGAATTTATGCCGGGAATCCGGCGAGGCTGTTGCGACGGCTCTGATTTTAACGGGGCGATAGCTTCGCTTGTTGACGTGATATTTAATCACGTCAACAGAATCGGGCGGGTCGATGCGATAATGCGTCTGCTCTCATATTTCAGACAACAGGCACACAGCTTCAAAAAATTAGCCTGCCCTGTCACGCTGCACCAGCGTTTACTACGCTATACCCGGCGCCGCTCCCGCAAGGCGAACGAGGCAGGCATCAGTGCAGCAGTAACCCGGTCGGCTATCTCAACTACAGCCCCTTAACGTTCTCAGCCTCGATTTCCGTGAAGTACTTCAACGTCTTCACCTTCAGCTCCATGGTCGAGGGTTCATCGCAGACGATCAGCGCTTTCGGGTGCAGCTGCAGGCAGGTAATAGTCCACATATGGTTGACGTTGCCTTCGACGGCCGCCTGCAGCGCCTGCGCTTTCGCTTGCCCCTGCACCAGGATCATCATCTCTTCGGCATCCAGCAGCGTGCCGACGCCAACGGTCAGCGCACATTTCGGCACCAGGCTAACGTCGTCGCCGAAGAAGCGCGAGTTGGCCACGCGGGTATCAAAGGTCAGGGTTTTAACCCGGGTGCGGGAAGCCAGCGACGAGGCCGGTTCGTTAAAGGCGATATGCCCGTCGTTACCCACGCCGCCCATAAACAGGTTAATTTTGCCGTAGCTGCGGATCTTCTCTTCGTAGCGGCGGCATTCGGCGTCGATATCCGGCGCGTTGCCGTTCAGCAGGTTGATATTTTCCGGCTGAATATCCACGTGGTCGAAGAAGTTGCGGTGCATAAAGCTGTGATAGCTCTCCGGATGTGCCTGCGGCAGGCCCACGTACTCATCCATATTAAAGGTGACGACGTGCTGAAAGCTGACCAGGCCGGCTTTATTCATCTCCACCAGCGATTTATAGGCAGTCAGCGGCGTACCGCCGGTAGGCAGGCCCAGCACAAACGGACGTTCCGCCGTTGGATTGAAAGCGTTGATGCGCTTGACGATATGGCGCGCGGCCCATTTACCGACGTGTTCAGCTGTAGCCAGGGGGATCAGTCTCATACGTAACCTTATGCGTAAAGTAGAATGCAGATAGCATAGCTCTGCACTGTTTAAACAATATTATGACGTGCGCGAACCGCCTGATAATCAGGAGACGGCGCATAAATTAAAATTAACGGCACTCTTTAAATACTAAAAAATCATCACATTTAAATAATATCAATCCCGCGAATTATTATCCGCGTTAAGCCGACTCGCGAATAACCAGCTCCCCTGAGAGGGTAATCCGCTGGAATTGCAGTTCCGGATCCTTTAGCTTGCGGATCATCAGCGACCCGGCCTGACGGCCGTTCTCTTCGCTGGCCGACGAAACATAGGTAAACGAGGGCGAGGTTAAATTAACATGCAACATATCCTCGAACCCGACCAGGGCGACCTGCTGAGCAAGGAATACGTCCTTACCCACCGTACGGCCTGCCTGATGAATACCGCTGATACAGCCGATCATCGCGTCCGGCGAATGGCAGAGCAGCGCGGTGATGTTGTTATTACTCTCAAGCAGCTGGCGGGCGGCACTGCCGGCGGCGTGGGTGCCGCCGCTGCACGCCGGCGTCGACTCATCGCGCATCACCAGCCCGTACTGCTTCAGCGCGCCGTAGAAACCCGCCAGCCGCTGCTGGCGGATGCGGTCATTTTCATCACCGCCGATATAGGCAATGCTGCGGTGGCCGCGTTCAATCAGATAGCGGGTCGCCAGGCTGGCCGCCTGACGATTGTCGCGCATCACCAGATTGCAGTTCTCCTCCATCAGCGACTGTGAAACGACCACTAACGGCAGCGGGCACTGGCGAATTTTTTCCGGCAGATGCTTCGTCGTCGGGTCAGACGCAAGGTAGATCACCCCCGCGACGCCCTGCTGCTGAAACGACAGCAGGCAGCGTTCAAGATGCTCATCTTCATCGGCAGGCTGGCCAAGGAACACCATATAGCCCTCCTGCTCCAGATACTGCACGATGCTCGCCATCACCTTAATGGAAAAACTGTCGCTGAAGTCACGCAGGATCAGCCCAATCAGATTAGAGGTATTTGAACGAAGGTTGGCCGCCGCCACGTTATGCACGTAGCCGAGCGCGTCGATGGCGGCACGAACTTTACTGATGGTGGCATCGGAGATTTTTCCCTTCTGGCGCAGCACCAGAGAGACGGTGGAAACAGATACACCGGCCTGTTTAGCCACGTCGATAATGCTCACCTTCTTCAAATCAACTCCTTTCACTCAATGCCATTTCCAGCCAGATTCAGCGGCCACCCACCCTGGGTGGAGGGCCGCTTAGCCTATCATTTTCCAGTCTTTTTCGACATGGTTTGTGCAATGAACTGGGCCCGGGCGCCGAAGATAACCTGAATGCCGTTATCGCCGACGAAGACCACGCCGCGCGCGCCCAGCGCGTTGAGCCCTTCTTTATCCACCGCCTCGCCTTGCGCCACTTCCAGACGCAGGCGGGTGATGCAGGATCCGACAGAGGTGATGTTCTTTTCACCGCCTAACAGGCCGATAATCTCGCTGGCCAGCTCTTCATCTGACTTATCGTTGGCCGTGGTGGTGACGTCGGTACGCCCCGGCGTTTTGACGTTAAAGCGACGAATCACGAAGCGGAAGGTGAAGTAGTAAATCAGCGCCATCGGCACGCCGATAATAATCGCGCTGAGATAGTTGGTCTGGTAACCGTTAAATGACGGCAGAATACCGAACGAGAGATAGTCAATAAATCCGGCAGAGAAGGATTTAGCAATATGCGCATGCAGCAGGTACATACACATATAGGCCAGGCCGGCCATGATGGCGTTAAAGACGTAGAGGATCGGCGCAACAAAGATAAAGGTGAATTCCACCGGCTCGGTAATACCGGTCAGGAAGCAGGTCAGAGCGGCGGAGAACAGAATACCCGCGGCGATTTTTTTGTTTTTGGTATGCGCTTCATGGTACATCGCCAGGCAGGCTGCGGGTAAAGCAAACAGCATCAGCGGGAACTCGCCCTGCATGAATTTACCGGCGTTCTGATAGGAGTCGGTGCTGAACGACTTGACGCCCTCTTCCAGCATTTTGAACCAGATGGTCTGGTCACCGTGGATCACCTGGCCGGCCTGGGTGGTGTAGTCGCCAAACGAATACCAGAATGAAGGGTACCAGATATGGTGCAGGCCCAGCGGGATCAGCGCGCGCTCAACCAGGCCAAAGATAAAGGTCGAGGCGGCCTGATTATCGCCGTTGACGATCACCGACAGTGAATCGATACCGGCCTGAATATGTTGCCAGATATACGGCAGCAGCATGCCCATACCAAACGACAGGATCGCGGTGGCGATAGCGACAAACCGCTTACCGGCGAAGAAGCCGAGAAACTCCGGCAGGCGCATGGTATGGAACTTGTTATAACACCAGGCGGCGAGAATACCGCACAGCAGGCCCCCGAACACCCCCATCTGCAGCGACGGGATACCGACCACCATGGCATATTTTCCGCCCTGCGAGGCCATCTCCGGGGTGATGCCCAGCACGGTGCTGATGGTGATGTTGGTGACAAACACCGACACCGCCGCCGACAGCGCGGCAATACCGGATTCCGACGCCAGCCCCACCGCCGAGCCGATGGCGAACAGCATCGGCAGGTTATCAAAAATAACCCCGCCAGCGTGCATCATCAGCGGCAGGTTGAATTTATCGCCAAAGGCCAGCAGCAGACCGGCGGCGGGAAGCAATGAAATCGGCAGCATTAACGCACGCCCGATCATTGACAGTTTAGATAGTGACTTCATGAAACCTGATGCCAGACTCATGCTGATTCCCCTGAGTTGTAACCCCGTTGAGTGTCGATCACACGCTGTTTTTTTTGTGAGTAGAACGTTCTAGTAGAACGTTCTACCGATACTAAAATAAACAGTTTTGCCCCGCAACAAAAAACTCACACCGTTAACAGATAAAAATCATATGGCTGAAAGTTCGGCAAGTGGGGCTGGATGTGGGGCTGTTCTGGGCGAAGGATTGGAGAACCTTCCCCACTAAGAACAATGCAATGCGGATGAATGCCATACTCGATGCCTGGTGCCCTGCCACAACCGAGCTAATCCCGCCCCACCGCACATTCCCCCCCTGTTTTTCATCGCCGCACCCTTGCGATTTCCTCCACCTTATCCAACACTTAAACCGACCCCTAAGCAGGTGGTCCAGGCTTTTTTATCGATAACAGGGAGAACAGCAATGAAGTTATTTAAAGTCTTGTCGGCAATGGCGGTGGCGGCGGTACTGGCACTGGGCGTGAGCGGCTGTGCGCCGACTGCGACACATGAGGGAACCGGCGGTTATATTGATGACACGGTAGTGACCACCAAGGTGAAGGGTGAACTGCTGCGTGATGATTCACTGAAGTCGACCGAGATCAACGTGGAGACCTTTAAAGGCCGCGTTCAGCTGAGCGGCTTTGTCAGCTCGCCGCAGTCGGCTAAGCGTGCGGTACAGATCACGCAGGGCGTGGCGGGCGTGAAGTCGGTCGTTAACAATATGCAGATCAAGTAAAGGTGACTGATGCTGGCAGGATGACCAACCGATCCGCTGAGCGATTGACCGGTGATTCGGCCACCAGTTAACCAGCATGATCCGACAGAAGGCGCGAGCAATCGCGCCTTTTTTAATGCCTTACTTTAGGTCAGAACTTGTAGCCCGCCCCGAAGAAGAACACAAACGGGTTGATATGGGTATCGATGCTCTGGCGCTGGTCACCGGCGTCAAAGCGCACTTTGGTGTTGATATCCATATACCACAGCGAGGCGTTAAGCATCCAGCTGTCGTTCAGCTGGTAGTCGAGGCCCGCCTGCCCGGCCACGCCCCAGGAATTTTTCACGCTGAGGTTGCTTAAGCCCGCTGCGCGGCCGGTCTGGTTAAAGTCGGTGTCGTAGAACATGGTGTAGTTGACGCCAACGCCAACGTACGGCTGCCACGGGCTGGTGTTGCCCATAAAGTACCACTGCGCCATCAGCGTTGGCGGCAGCTGGCGCACGGTGGCCAGCGTGCCGGTCGGCTGCAGGCCAACCTTGTGGCGGAACGGCGTGGCCCCGAGCAGCTCGATGCCGATGTTGTCGGTGGCCATATAAGTAAAGGTCAGGCCCAGCTGGGTGTCGTTGCTGACCTTAAACTCACCGAGGCCGAGCACGTCGTCAGAACCGCCGGTCGGGCGTACCGTGGCGGAACCGGCACGGATAAAGAAGTCGCCGGCCTGGTGGGCGGAAGCCACCACCGGTAAAGAGGCGATGACCGCCAGCACTGCTGCTCTGAGTTTCATGAACACTCCTGTAAAAGTTCCACGGAAAGCCGTTAAGGCCACAAGAAATTGTTGCGACACAGGTTTACGCTCTTTTTTCGGAAAGGTCATGCAGATCATTTGCGGCAAAGTTGATATAAAACAATGAGTTGATTTGGATCAATTTACAGATTTTTTTTCACCGCTAATTAAGACCGGATTCTGCCCGCGCACCGCGGTGGGCCCCTCTTCTGCGCTAACACCGTCATTAATCAAAAGTTATGTCTATTCAGGTGCCAGCACCTTGCCGGAGCATGTACAATCCTCCGGTCTAAATCGGTTTTCTTTCAAGGAGAGTACATGTCTATCACGGCGGCCTCGCTATACCGTGACACCGGAAACTTTTTCCGCCACCAGTTAGTTACCATCGTGCTGATGGCGATGCTGACCTCGCTGATCAGCGTGATGATCGGCCAGGCGCTGACGCCGGGAGCCGATCAGATGGCGATCCTCAGCCAGGGCGACGCCGGCTCGGCCGCCACGCTGATGGAGATGGTGCAGAATATGTCGCCGGAGCAGCAGCAGGTTCTGCTGCGCGCCTCGGCGGCGGGCACCTTTGCCGCGCTGATCGGCAACGCCCTGCTGCTGGGCGGTATGCTGAGCCTGATCCCGCTGGTCTCCGGCGGCCAGCGCATCAGCGCCCTGCGGGCGATCGGTGCCTCCGCGCCGATGCTGCCGCGCCTGCTGCTGCTGACCTTCCTGATGACGTTGGTTATCCAGCTCGGCTTTATGGTGCTGGTGCTGCCGGGGATTATCCTTGCGGTGCTGCTGGCGCTGTCGCCGATGATCATGGTCAATGAGAAGATCGGCGTGTTTGCCGCCATGCGCGCCAGCCTGCGGCTGGTCTGGGGCCATGTCAGGCTGGTCGCCCCGGCGGTGCTGCTGTGGATCGTCGCCAAGCTGATCCTGATGCTGCTGGCGTCTTCGCTGACCATACTGCCGGCCAACGTCGCCTCGGTAGTGCTGAACGGCCTGAGCAACGTGGTCTCCGCGCTGCTGATTATCTATCTGTCACGACTGACCATGTTGTTACGTTAATTGTGCGGGAATGCCTCGACAGGAGGCATTTTCCTGAATGATGATAACGCATGTTGGTCCGTAATCTGGAAGCCCTATGAAGCAGTTACTCGACTTTATCCCGCTGGTCATCTTCTTTGTGTTTTACAAGATGTATGACATTTATATTGCCTCCGGCGCGCTGATCGCCGCCTCCGCGCTGGCGCTGGCCGCCGGCTGGTTGCTGTACCGTAAGATTGAAAAGATGAGTCTGGTGACCTTTGCCCTGGTGGCGGTGTTTGGCACCCTGACCATCGCGCTGCATAACCCGGACTTTATCAAGTGGAAGGTGACCATCATCTACGGCCTGTTTACCCTCGCCCTGCTGTTCAGCCAGCTGTTTATGCAGCAGCCGCTGATTCAGAAGATGCTGGGTAAAGAGCTGCAGCTGCCCGCCTTCGCCTGGCGTCGCCTGAACCTCGCCTGGGCGCTGTTCTTCTTCGTCTGCGGCCTGGCGAACATCTACGTCGCCTTCTGGCTGTCACAGGACGTCTGGATCAACTTTAAGGTGTTCGGCCTGACGGCGCTGACCCTGCTGTTTACCCTGCTCAGCGGGATCTATATCTATCGCTTAATGCCACAACAAGAAGAAAAATAAGCTGCCAGTCCCGCTATTCTGAGCGGGATTTTTTTACTCCCACCCTTAACTGCGCACTCTGCCTTCATCCCGGCGGCAGAAGCGTGTCTCAGGGAATTAACCGGAAGCAAACCATGAGCGAAGCAGTTCGAACACCGCAGGGCGAGATGGTGCTGCGCACCCTGGCAATGCCGGCGGATACCAACGCCAACGGCGATATTTTTGGCGGCTGGCTGATGTCACAGATGGATATGGGCGGCGCAATTCTTGCCAAAGAGATTGCCGGCGGGCGCGTGGTCACCGTGCGTGCCGACGGTATGACCTTTCTGAAACCGGTGGCGGTCGGCGACGTGGTCAGCTGCCACGCCCGCTGCATCCGCACCGGCACCAGCTCAATGACCATTAATATTGAAGTGTGGATCAAGAAGGTGTCATCGGAGCCGATCGGCCAGCGTTACTGTACGACCGAAGCGGTATTTTTCTATGTTGCCGTGGATAAGGACGGCAAACCGCGCCCGCTGCCCGAGGACAAACAGCAGCTCGAGGATAACTGAAGCCTGATATCCTCTCCGTGCGGACGAACCGCCTTACGGCACGGTGAATAAAACGCCTGAAAAGTGCTTTCAGGCGTTTTCAGGCATCACGTTCAGCCCGTATCAGCATCGGTTACCCGCTCTACAGCCTGGGTTTACCCTGCAGAAATGCCGGATCCTCCGCCGGGAAGCCGCGGGCAAGGGTGTCCCGCAGATCGTTCTTCTGCTGGTTAAAATCGGCCGTCACCTCCTGCCGTTGCATCGCCTGATGCGCATCCAGATTACTTTGCAGGCTGGCGAAGGTTTTCTCCATCTGCTCCATCATCTGCCGGCAGCTCTGGCTGGTGCTGTCCATCACCGCGCTGGCCGAGTCGCTGCCTGACAAATTCATGCCGCTGACGCCGGACATAAACTGTTGCGAAAGTGACGCGTGCGCCCCCTGGACCTGGCTCATGGCGGCTTCGATGGTGGCAATAATTGCTTTGGGATCTAACATCGTTTTCTCTCTCCTTGATAACACTCACGTATGAGCTGACCACCCGGCCAGCCCGTTACAGGGCCTGCGGGCAGCTGAAGTTGCCCAGTGCCCGCGACCACAGTGGAAAATCTTTCATCGTTGAACGCAGCTCCAGCAGCAGGCTGCCGCTGACGCCCGCCATTCGCATCCGCAGCTGACGCCGGTTGCCGTCAACCGGGGTGACGTCGCTGGCGTCGTACAGGTGAAACAGCGCCCAGGGGCCTTCAAACAGGGCGGTATGAATATCTCCCTGTGCGGTTTTAAAGCTCAGCCGGATATAGCTGCCGCCTTTCGGCCCCGGCCAGTCGATACGTACCGGCTGAGACTCACCGATAGCGTATTCAATTGGCTGGCCATCAATATCCAGCGTGGCGCTGGCGATGTCCGGCGAGAGGCTGACCGGGCGGATAAACAGGGTAAAGGCGGGACGCTCGCCGCCGGCGAAGAAGGTTTCACGGATTTTTGCCGCATTCTCAAATGCCCGCACCGTGGCCGCGTTAATCGCCCCGCCGTCGCGAGCCTTCCAGGGGTCGGCATTGATATCAATCAGGTCGACCAGCTGGCTGTCGAAGAAGGTTTTCATTGCTCCAGCGGGGCCAAACAGGCGTGCAAAGTCGTCAATGCCCACTTCAGTACGCGCGTTTCGCGAAAAAGGATAACGACGGCTGACGGTGCTGTTGCACAAACCCGACGCCAGCGACGAGGCCCCTTTTCCGATGCTCAGACGGTTCTGCCGCTGGCTTTCACGGCTGCCCTGCTGGATCAGGTCCATCACCACGCTGCGGATCGGTTCCGGCTGTCGGGCGGCATCCAGCCGGGCGCGCTCCAGCCCGCCCTGCGGCAGCCGCTGGCCGCTGTGCAGAGAGGTCGCCAGCGCGGAGAGCTGGTTGAACAGCTCGTCAAACAGGCGCGACAGCGGATCGCCACCGCCGCGGTTCGCCTGTGACAGCGCCAGGCCGGTACGCCGCAGCGTCAGAAAACGGTCCTCCACCGCGTCTTCCGGCGTCAGGCGAAAGCGGCTACGCTCACCGCTCAGTTCATCCACCACCTCGCGCTTTTGCTGTTCGAAGCGGTAGCGCTGGCGGTCAAACCAGCTGGTTGCCCCGGCCGAATCTTTCCCGGTCAGGCTGGTTTCACGGGTGGCAAAGCGCACCAGGTTAGCCAGTGACGAGGAGGGATCCCCCAGCTGTCGCGCCAGCTGGGCGGCATCCTCCAGGCCATTGACCGGCCGGGCCCGGATATCCGTGAGGAAGGCGTTCCAGCCGTTGGCATACTCCAGCAGGTAGAGCTTACGCGCTTCATCCGCCAGCTTCTGCCCCGACAATAGCGTCCTGACGTTGTCGGCGCTGCCGCTGCTGCCCATTACCCAGGCCTGCTCTTTAATGACGCTTTCCGCCATCGGCTGTACCTGCGGCAGGAACAGGTCGCGGTAGCTGGCGCGGGTGTAAAATTTGCTGACCGCCACATCGCTGACCGTGGCCTGGCTTTTGCGGCGCAGGGTCAGCGTAACGTCCGATCCGGCCGCCAGGGCCAGCGTAATATCCGGCAGAACCGAA
Organism: Erwinia sp. B116; assembly: GCF_002865965.1. Taxonomy (NCBI): domain Bacteria; kingdom Pseudomonadati; phylum Pseudomonadota; class Gammaproteobacteria; order Enterobacterales; family Erwiniaceae; genus Erwinia; species Erwinia sp. B116. The sequence continues at coordinate 148,461 of NZ_JRZZ01000008.1, read as the reverse complement.
CCGGCCAGGCTCTGTTCAACGCGGCGCACGACGCGCTGTTGCAGCGGGATATCGGCCGCTTTACCCCGCGCCCGCCGCACCAGCGCGTCATCGGCTTTCATCGCCGGTGTGCCAGCGGAAGCAAACAGCTGCCGCAGATGATAACGGAACAGGCGTTTGTCCATGCCGCCCCCCTGCTGCGGGGCAAAGCGATCCCAGCGGGCCATAAACCAGCTGACCAGCGCATCCGCCTCACGGTGCTGCGGCTCTGCCAGCATCAGGTAGACTTTCAGCGTGCCGTACACATCGTCATCCTTTGCGGCAGCGTCCTGCGCCAGCGACCAGGCAACATAATTTTCCACCGCGGGCCAGAAAAACGTCCGCAGATGGCGTTGATAGCTGTGCCGTGAGGCCTCGTTAATTAACCGGTGTTCGAAGTAAGGATTGGCCGTCGGTGTAGGCCGCGCCTGTAGCTGTACGTTCATATAGTCGAGCTGAGCGTAGGCCACGAGCAGATCGTCGCCGGCCCGGTTGGTCACCGGTACTTCACTGGCGACCCGGCGACTCTCATCAAAACGGGCAGCCACCCATGCGAGATAGTCATTTTCCCAGGCGTAACGGCTGACCAGTAGACCGCCGGCAGCGGCTAACAGCAGCAGCACGGCGGCATAGTTTGCCATCCTGCGCCACCGCACGCTCGCCGGCACGTTGCCGTGGTTGCGCAGCGGCAGATAGCGGCGGGCGATGGCCTGTTGCCAGGCGGCGTTGTAGAGGGTTCCGGCAGGCCCCGCTGCGTCAGGATCGCTGCCACCGGCGGCGGCATTGTCTTCGCCCAGCGTGCGCGTGCTGCCCAGCCACACCTGCTGCAGGCGGGCCATGTAGCCCCGCGAGGAGGCAGGGAAGATCTGTTCCAGCAGGCTGAACAGCGGCCTGCCAAGCGCGCCGAGCGCCTCGATAAAAAACAGCAGCTGCTGGCGCTGCTGCGCCGATGAAATGTCATGCAGCCGTTCCAGCGTAAACTGACTGACGCGGCTGACCATCTGCCGGTAGCCCTGTTCAGCGACAGGCCAGTTCTGTAACCCGCTGTTGCCAAAAGGCACGCTGAAACCGAGGCCTTTCTGCAGCAGATCCTCGCTGAGCAGCCTCAGCAGCGTCTCGCCACCGGTCAGCCGATCGAGATGGGTGAGCAGCAGGTACACCGGCTGATCGCTGCGGGTCAGCAGGGGAATGTCCAGCAGCCGGGCGCGTAAGGCATCCGCCAGCGATTTGCGTTCGGTCAGCGAGGCATGCAGGATGTCGTGCGCGTTCAGGCAGAGAAACACGCCGTCGAGCACCGGGCGTTTGCGAAAGCGGCGCAATAACCTGAACAGCTGCGGCAGCCCTTTTGCCGTCTCGTCACTCAGCCCGTTAAGCTGCACCCAGTCACCGGCGGTGTCGATCCACACCGCCTGCTCCGTCAGCCACCAGTTGCAATCCCGGGTCGGCCCCGGCTCCACGGTCGACGTCATGCCGTAGTGTCCGGCAAAAATAAACCGCCGGTCGCTCTCGCTCAGCAGTGCGGTTTTGCCACTGCCGGCTGGCCCGAGGATCATAAACCACGGGCGGTCGTCGAGGTAACGCTGAAAAACACGATAGCGCAGCCGCTGCCAGCCGCTGCGCTGTTGCGCCAGGCCGGCACTTTTCAGGGTGCTCATGGCATCATAAAACCGCTGGCTGACCCGATCGCGCGCGCGGCTCTTTTCCGGGGCAGAGCGTCTGGCCTGCGCCTGGCGGAAAAGCCCGCCGGTAAACTGCGCGATCCACGGCCAGACTGCCCGCAGGATCAGGGCGGCAATCAACAGCAGCCGGACAACCACGCTGCTTAGTGGCCGCCAGCTGCCGACGGAAACCAGCGGCCCGACCCACCAGATAATGGCGCTCAGCAGCAGCGCCAGCAGCACGATAAACGTTCGCCGTAACATAGCACTTCCTTATGGTGTCTGACGTCTCTTCTCACGGATATCGCGCAACAGCTGCCTGACGTCACTGCTGTCCGCGTCATCCCCGCTACTCTGCCCGTTGTCGCGATGGCCAATCTTCCACAGAATATCGACGCGACGGTTCCTGCTGCGCCCCTGCGGGGTGGCATTATCCCCGATCGGCTCGCTCTCTCCTTTCCCCAGCGAGACGATCGCCCTCGGCACCCGGTCATCAGGTTGCATCACCGCGCGTAATACGCTGGCCACGGTTGCCGCCCGGGCGGCAGAGAGTTTCAGGTTCGAGGCCTGGGTATTGTTTCTGAAAGGCTGGCTGTCGGTGTGGCCGATAACCTCCAGATCGCCGGGCCAGGGAGCCAGCGCTTCGCCCAGTCGTTCGATGTTACGCCTGCGCTGAAAATCGGCGGAGAGCACGGATTTACCGGTGGCAAACGCGCCGTCCGAGGTGAAAATCAGCAGCCAGCCGCGCGGATCTTCCCGCACCTCCAGCCAGCCTTCGCTGAGAATGCGTGGCAGGGGCTGGGGCAGCGTGGCCATCAGGTTGATGCGCCGGGGTGCAACCGGTGTCCAGGTGAGGATCGCGCTGCGCAGCGCACGGGACGCATCGTGCAGAGACCAGGCGGCCGCCGCCCAGCCGGCCAGCAGCAGCAGTAAGCCGCCGCAAAACAGGTGGCGCGGCCGCAGCCGTCTGCCCGCAGCGGGAGCCGTAACCCCGGCAACCTGTGCCAGACTTTGCAGCGGACGCTGACCGTACAGCTGCTTGTCCAGCTGATGCCGCAGATCCGCCAGCAGCACGGCACCTCGATCCATAATCCGGTACTTACCCGTAAACCCGAGGGAGAGGATCAGGTCGTAGAAGGCGAGAATTTCAGCGTGCTTTTCAGGTTCGCGGCAGTACTGCTGCAGGTGTTCAAAACATTTTTCACCGCCCCAGGCATTCTGATAAAACTCCACGCTGAGCGTGATGCCCAGCGCCTCCCTGCTCCTGGTATCCCCCAGTGTTTCATCAATACAGGAATAGAGCAGGTAGACCAGACGATGAACATCATCCGCCGGATAGCGTTTCAGCAGCACCTGTTGAAAGTGATCGGCCTCGCGGATCAGCTGAGCCCGCGTCCCTCCCCCCTCATCCTGTTGCTGGCCACGGTTGCGCTCCATCAGCAGCAGCGCGGGCATCGCCGCCTGGATAATCGGATTAGACCAGTTTCCGCTGCGGCCCGCCGGCTGGGTGGGCGCACCCTGTACTGCCAACGCCGCCGGGCCGCCGTCAGCCATCACCGTGGCGAATGTCTCCGCACCGTCACCCGGTATCACGGCTTTCATCCTGCGCTCAACGTCACTCATCCAATTCGTCCCTGGCGCAGGCCCCAGCTGTCAATACGCAGTTCCGGGAAGTCGCCGACAATACTCAGCGCCATCGCGGCCCCCGCCATCATCTCCCGGTAGAGCGGGTCTGCGGTGTCGGTTTCGAAATAGACGCTGTTCGGGTACCAGGGCACATGCCTCGGCGGCGACGACATCGGCACAATGCGCGCGCCCGGCAGCTGCAGGTCAATCAGATGCACGATTTTTTCCACCGGCCCCAGTTTCACCTGCGCCGGGAAATAGCTGCGCAGGATATCACCCGGTAAGGCGGAGCTGACGGCAAACACCACTTTTTCCAGCCTCAGCTGGCCGTCGTTCTGACAGACCAGAATATTGTCGCCACGTTCGCTGAAGTTCAGGGCTACGGCAGGCGCTTCGATCACCAGTGACAACGCGCGCCTGATCGCCTGCATTAACGGAAAGAAGCAGCGGTGTGGCGCAGGGTGCTGATAGTGCAGATCGCTGCGGCTCCAGGCTTTCTCACCGTCGGGAATGATGCTCAGCCGGCCCAGCAGCCCGAGCAGCGTCTGGTATAGTTTTTCCGGGTGGGTTTGCGGGCTGTCCAGCAGATGGCTGAAGCGCAGTTGATATTCGCTGAGCAGTTGCAACAGCAGCAGTTCCAGCAGCTCCGACAGCCCGCCGACCGCCGCGGGCACGTCGGCGCGGGATACATTTTCCAGCCGCTGGGTAATTAACCCGAGCAGTTCCGTGGTGGCGGCCATCAGCCAGCGGGAGGCATGCACATCCAGCAGCGGGGGCAGTATCTCCTCGGCTATCTGCACGCGGCCATCGTGCTGTCGGTCCGTAATCATCGCGATCGCCAGTGACGACTCGGCGCTGCTGACCTCCTCCTGCAACAGCAGGCGGCAGTTCAGCCGCCCCAGCTCCAGCGTGATCGTGCGCGGCGAGCCTTCGCTACTGACGCCGAGGTTGCTGTCGGCGATATCGGCGTCCGTGGTGTTAAAACGGCTTTTTTCACTTTGCCGTTTAAGGTCCATCAGCGGAACGCCGGGCAGATCCATCATCACCACCAGGCAGATGCTTTTACCCCTGCTGGTTTCATCCACCACCAGCGGCAGCGGCAAGGGAGCATCGTCCGGCAGGCTGAACGGCGTGCCGTCCGGGAAAATACCCCGCGCGCGGGTTAAGGCGAACTTCCCCTGCTCCAGCAGCGCGTGATTGATCTCAATCTGGCTGAACCCCCAGTGGAAGGGCTCCAGCGCGTCCACCCGCTGGTTGATGCGGTGCTCAAAGAAACGTTCCTGCTGCTGAAAATGCTGGGGTTCCATCAGCATGCCTTCAACCCAGGCGATACGTTGTGTAGAAAATCGTTCCATTAGCTGCTCCCTGCGTCAGTCTGTCTGGTGTCCATCAGGCGTTGATAAAGTATTTGGTCTGGCTGGGTGCGATCTGAGCAGCAACGGTGTTGTTGTTGTTGGTCATGCTCATATCGCCAAGGCGCGTCACCGGCATCCCCTGCAGGAAATACTTTCCTGATCCCTGCATCGGCTGCATCTGCGCAGAGTGGGTGCCCGAGCCGGTCCCCACCACGCCGCCGCTATCCACGGTGGTCGTGCGGATCGTCGCCATATTCTGCTGGTTGCTGCCCATCAGGAAGTAGTTCGCCACGTTCGGCACGCCGGTGGCGTTTGGCGCGATATTGGGGCCGGGGGCCGGGATCATCGGGTCACAGCCGGCGAAGCTCAGCCCGCCGGCGTTGTTGTTGGCTGCGGTCATCGTTCACCCCATATGGATCTGAGCGCCGTCGATCTTCAGCACGGCGCTGGCATTGATGGCGGCGAGCCTGCTTTCCAGCCGGTAGCTCTGTTCAGCAGTCTGCACAAGGTGTTTTGCCAGCACGGTGTCGCACTGTTCCACCCGCCGCTCGGCGTGTACCGCGCGCTGATGCAGAAAACGGGCGCACTGCTGCAGGCAATCGGCCAGCCAGCGGCAGGTGCGCGAGACCACGGAGAGATGATCGCTGGACAGACTGAGCGTATCGCGGGCTTCGATAGCCAGCTGCTGCGCGTAAATTTTCAGGCTGGCCTGCTGGCTGCTTAAGGTCAGGCAACGTCCGGTATCGGCGCAGCTGAGCAGATCGAGAACGATCAGTTCGTCGCCCGCTTCAATAAATCTGACCCGATCGCCCACCTCGGGCTGGGTCAGGCAGCTGACGGCAATTTTCAACACCCGATGACGATAACCCGCGATATAGAGCAGCCCGGTTTTATCGGCCTCTAAGGTCGCCAGCCTGGCAATACATTCGGGGGCAGAAGGGGCAACGGGCGCGCCCCCTGTCTGACGGCGGGATAGTTTTCTGAAGCGTAATACTGTTGCGTGATCAGACATAACGGCTGACTCCTGAAGGTAAAGAAGGAAATGAGAGGCCGGCGTGCGGCCCGGGTTGAAACTGCGCATACCAGCGTTCGATAGCCTGCAGCAGCGGGTCGGCAGGCCTGGCGGGTTCGCCTTCCGGCAGATGGCTGCCGTACAGTCGTGCCGTCGCCAGTTCAGCGGCGTCGAGCCTGTCCAGGCAGGCATCGCGCAGGTCAGCCCGCGTCCAGTCACTGGTGGCCAGCGCACAATGGCTCAACGCAGCCCGCTGCAGATGGGCCGCCGTCAACCGCGCCCCACGCAGCTGGCACTGCGCCAGTTGCAGATCGGCCCCCTGCACCGCCTGCAGCTCCGTATCATTGAGCAGGCAGTCCGTCAGACAGGCAGCGCTGAAGATCCCGCCGCTGAAATCACTAGCTGAAAGGTCGCAGCCGGTTAACCGGCTCTGGTGGAAACTGATGCCCGGCAGCGTCTGCTGCTGTAGCACGCACGCTTCCAGCTGGCATTTGAACCAGACCGGTCCGCGCCCCGGCAGCAGGCTGAAGCGGCAGTGCGCAAAGCGGCTGCTGGCCGCCACCCAGCGGACCAGCGCCAGCGCCTGGAAGTGCCCCTGCTCAAGGGTGCAGTCGCTGAAATTCCAGTCCTGCGCCTGGCCGTTCAGCAGCCGCAGCTGGCTGAGTGTGACCTCAATCAGCGTCCAGTGTGCGGTGTGACACTGCTCCGCGCACAGCAGCTGGCCGCTGTCCTGTTGCAGGGTGACGTGGCTCAGCCGGCTTTGCGTCAGCTGCAGGTTTTCCCACTGGCTCTGGTGGCTGTAGAGGTGGCTGACCTCCAGCTGATGCAGGCTGACGTTGTTGAGCCGGCACTGAAAGAGATCGCAGTGGCGAAACGATCCGCCGTTGACCCTGACGTCAGTGAACTGGCACCGTTCAAAGCGTACCCCTTCCAGCTGCCACACCTGCAGTGTCAGCCCGCTAAACTGGCAGTCGGTGACGTGCATATTGCGCCACGCCCCGGCGGGCGGGTTGTGCGCGCTAAAGTGCTGCCCGCTGAGCACGGTCGGGCTCTCCGGCACGCCGGCCAGCGCCGCGTCCGGCGATGTCCACATCGGGTCCTGCGGCGGTATCTGCGGGTTATCCGTCATACGCTCCCCCGTTTCTTCGGCATATCCGGGGGCAGCGCAGGCAGACGGGTTGCCCCCTCCAGCAGACAGTCGCTGAACTGCGTGGCCCGGTCGCAGCGGGTTCTGGCCAGACTCGCGCCGATCAGATTGCAGTCGCGGAAGTGGGCAGCACAAAGATTGGCCCGGTAGAACTGCCCCTGCTGCAGGCTGGAGTCCAGCCAGTAGGTGTTTTCCAGCCGGGCATCTTTCCAGCGGCTCCCCGCCATATCACAGCGCAGAAAACGGCTGCCGGTTAGCCTGCACCGATCGAAGTTGCCTTCTTCGACCACGCAGTGTTCCAGCAGGGCTTCGGGCAATATCCCGCCTTTAAAGCCCATTTTCTGCAGCCAGCAGTGAGAAAAGTGGACGCCGGTGAAATCACTCTCCAGCGCGGCGGTCAGGCTGACCAGCTGACACTCGCTAAACGCGCTTTTTTGCCAGTTGCCGCCCAGTAATGAGGTGGCCGTGGCCGTGACCCGGGTCATCTGCAGCTGCGCCGCGTCGCACTGGTTAAACAGGCACTGCGTCAGGGTACTGTGCAGCAGCTGTGCCGCCGGTAACTGACTCTCATCCAGTGAAACGCCCCGCCAGTGGTTATCGTGCCAGCGGCTCTGCGCAAGATCGCACTTCACAAACTGGCAGTGGGTCCACTGGCAGTTATCACAGCGGATTTCACCAAGCAGGCAGCGCTCAGCGTTGAAATATTGTGCGCTGACCTGCTGCCAGTGCGCGCTGCGCAGGTCGCACGCCGTCAGGGTGACATGTTCAAACTGCACCCCTTCCAGCCGGCTGCCCTGCCAGCAGCACTGGTCAAAGCTGCAGTGCTCAAACCGGCATTGCTGCAGCGTGGCCGCCAGAAAACTGACCTGGCTGAAGCGGCAGCGGCGGAACGTTTTCCCGTGCAGCTGGCTTAGGGTCAGCGCTGAGAAGGTCTTATCCTCCAGCAGGCTGTGCTGCCGGAGCAGTGACAGGGCGTCAGGCGTACCGGGTAAATGACAGTCGGTGAAATCCCGCGCGGAGAGCGGTTCCGGCCTGGCGTGGTCCGCCGCGATCAGCTGTTGGATCTGCTGATAAAAGTCACGGGCAATGGCCGGATCCTGCGGGCCGTGCGGGGCTTCAGCAGAATCAGGATGTTGCTCCGCAGACGCGATCACGTCCAGTGCGGCCCCTTCCGGCATCAGCTCCGGATCGTAAAGGAAACTGAGCGGCGGGGCGTCCGTTGCCGTCCGCCGCGTCACGATCCCGGCGTAGTACTGCGCGGTACGCGGTGCCTGCACGGCGTCGAGACCGGCCATAATCAGGCTCACCGATTCATCCAGGGCATCGTCCAGCGGCAGCCGGCCGGTGAAAATAATTAACGCCAGATCGCTGTCCGGCAACAGCCACAGCGTCTTACGTTCCAGCCTGACCGGTTCAACGGGCTTGTCGCCATTGCGCGCCAGTACCACGGCCCGTACCGCAGGCAGCGTGCAGTTTACCTCGCTGTCATTATTGAAACCGGTCAGCGTTAATGCGACATCGTCAGGCCACTCCGGGGCGTTCAGCCACTGTTCGGCTGCCGCCATCTGGAAGTAACGCGGGTCGATATTCTCCGGTAAGCCGGGAAAAACCGTATCGCGGTAAGCGGCACCGTTCATCTCCGCCCGTACCGGCTGCAGGTAGATATCACGCTCCGGAAAATGATGGGGTACCGGCGTGGCCGCGCCCAGCTTACACGTCAGCGGTTCACCGGCGATTTCGATATTGGCCAGCGGTTTACCGGCCGGGTTGAGCCTGCCATTTTCACCGCACCATCCCTGAGGGTGGTCGAGCGGCATCCGGGTAAAGGGCTCAGGGCTGAGCCGCCCGGCTTCGCGATCGCCGACGATATGCCAGCTTTTTCTCAGCCGCCCCACCGCGATGCTCACCTCGGCGTGCGTGGCGGGAGGATCGCGCAACACCCAGCCTGCCAGCAGATATTCCGCATGCGGTTTCGGCTCGGCGCAGTCGAGCACCGACATCATGTGCGGGGCACGGCTCCAGGCGTGCCAGATTTTTGCCTCGGTGGCAAACTGGTCAGGGCGGCTGAGATAGCAGCCCGCCACCACGCTGATCCCCAGAAAACTTTCCTGACCGATCTGATAGCCCGACTTCAGCACAATCAGCTGCTGCGGTTTGATGATTCTCATCTTTTCACCCTTCCTTAGTTCGACATTTTCACGCCGACGGTTTGCATACTGGCACCGGCCACCGAGACGCCGACACCGGTGGTGGTGATACTTGAACCGGTGGTTATGATGCTGGAGCCGATATTGGTGATATTTGAACCATTGTTCATAAACACGGAAGCGGTGAAGTTCACCCAGGAACCTAACATCTGTACCATCGAGCCATACATCATGGTGCTGGACCCGGTCATCACCACCTCGCTGCCGGTCATCGACGATGACACGCCAGTCATCGATGATGACACGCCGGTGAAGGCGGTTCCCTGTCCGAGGAAGGAGGTTGAGCTGGCGGTGAAGTTGCTGGCATCCCCGATCACGGCGGTTGAACTTCCGGTACAGCTGCTGCTACAGCCGGTGAGGCTGACGCTGCTGCCGGTAGTGGAGAGGCTGCTGCCGATGACCGCGCTGCTCATCCCGGTAAACGCGCTGCCATTGCCCGTGACGGAGAGATTGTTGCCGGACAGGGAGACCGCATTGCCCGTCAGGCTGGCCTGATTGCCGGTGGCGGCAACGCTGTTACCGGTCACTCCGATGGCGTTCGCTTTGTAAGAAACCGCGTTCTGCAGCTGTTCCGTCAGCGTGCGGGTGACTACCTGATAGAGATCCTGCCCGACATCGGTGGCGCTGTTACGCTCAACCGAGGTCTGCAGATCGCGCTCCGCGTGCATCATCACCCGTTCACCGCCGCGCTTGTCATCAAAGGTCAGCTGACTGGCATGCTGCGGCTGACCAAACTTCAGCGACCGGGAGACCAGGCCGCTGTAGTTGATCTGCTCCGGCAACCGGTAAGGGGGTGGATTATCGCCGTTATAAACGATGCCGGTGACCACCGGCCGGTCAGGCGAGCCGTCAAGGTAGGTGATCAGCACCTCCTGCCCGACGCGCGGCATCGCCAGCACGCCCCAGCCTTTGCCCGCCCAGGCCTGCACCACCCGTATCCAGCACGAGCAGTCCTCCTCATGGCTCTTGTCACGATCCCAGTGAAAATGCACGCGGATACGGCCGTGTTGGTCGGTGTGTACTTCAGATTCAGCCGGGCCGACCACGGTGGCGCTTTGCAAACCGGACATCTGCGGCCGTGGCGTGACGCGGGGTGGCCGCCAGGCGATGTCGTCGTTTATCGCGATAAAACGGCAGATGACGTTGCGCCCCTGGCTGCTGCTGTCCGGCCCGTCCTGAATAAAGTCATAGTCGCAGCGCAGCAGTTTGTAGCCCCGGTTGCGCTGCGGGTCAGGGTGCAGTGACAGCGCAAAACGGCGGGCGGGCCGTAAGCCTGTGGCATTGCTCTCGCCGTTGAGCAGCAGCCCCTGTGCCTGCAGTTCCTGCAGGCGTATCTGCGCCAGCCGTTCGCCCCGTTCGGTATCCCGGTAACCCGTGGCATAGTCATACCACTGCAGCGGCGTCTCCCGCAGCCGGTTGTCCTGCTGTTCGGCCCGGGTTTGCAGGTTATTGCGCGGATTGAGATAGTCAAAATCACGCAGGACAATCTCATTCGGGCTGACCCTGCGCTGGCGACGAATGCGCTGAATGCCTTCGCGAATGGCGCGCCCCTCTTCGCCGTCGGGGATGTAGCGCAGCCCCTGCCAGGGGGCATCCAGCAGGGGCCAGGTCTGCCGGTCCTGGATCACCAGCGTGTGGCGATCCTCGCCGTGTTCCGTCACGTAACTGATGCCTTCATCCTCCAGCAGGCGGCTGACGAAATCGAAGTCACTTTCGGCAAACTGCACGCAGTACTCCCGCGGCGGATAGGTGCCTTCCAGCTCGAAGCGGTAATCCGCCGCGCCATAACGCGAGAAAATCTGCGTGACAATGTCAGGCACGTTCAGATTCTGGAAGATCCGGCAGTTGCGGTTCTGCTGCAGAAACCACAGCCAGCCACTCAGCCTGAACTGATAAACAAAATGCGTGCCCTGCTGCCCGCGATCGGCCCCGGCGATAATCCAGGCATTAAACGGCCGCCGCCTGCCGCCGGGCAACTCAACGGAGACGGTGACCTTTTTACCCAGCAGCGGGTCGAAATCGACCTCCGCGCTGCGGCACTCGACCTCCAGAGCGTACGCGGCATTGGCGGACATCCCCTCCTCTACCTTAAAACTGAGCGGGTAGGCGTCCAGCGCGTTCAGCTCATCACTTACGATCTCAAGTAAAGACATACAACCTCCTTGTACAGATGACGCGGTTCAGACGAAATGCAGCGTCAGGCAATCGTCTTCGATACTCAGTTGAATTTCGTGCAATACCTGGCGGGTGCGCTGGCGTTGCAGCAGCTCAAGGCCGATCGGCGGCAGCACCGTCTGTTGCAATATTCCCTCGACGGCGCGCCCGCTGGACGGGTGCTGTCGGGCGCGGGCCGTCAGCCAGTCCATAACGTCTGCCGCCACCGTCAGCCGGGTTCCGGCCCCGGCACCGGCCGTCAGCCGGGCGTTAAGTGCGTCCAGCTGGTAGCGGACGATCGCCCGCAGAGCCTCGTCGCTGAGCGGCAGATACGGGATCAGGGTCATGCGCGCCAGCAACGCCGGAGAGAAGACCCGGCTCAGCGCCTGATGGACCCGCGGCCGCAGCGTGGACAGCATGAGCGGCTGTTCGGCGGCGGCGGCCTCAATTTCATCACCGCCGGCATTGCAGGTCAGCAGGAAGAAGCAGTGGCGGAAGCTGATCTGCCGCCCTTCCCCATCCTCCATCAGCCCTTTATCAAACACCTGATAAAACAGGTCATGAATATCCGGGTGCGCTTTCTCAAACTCATCCAGCAGGACAACTGACCAGGGTTTACGCCTGACCGCTTCGGTCAGCTTTCCCCCTTTGCCGTAGCCGATATAACCCGGCGGTGCCCCCTTCAGCGTGGAGACGCTGTGCGCTTCCTGGAATTCACTCATGTTAAAGGCGATCAGATTATGGCTTCCGCCATAGATCGCCCGGGCCAGCGCGTGGGCGGTTTCCGTTTTCCCGGTGCCGGTCGGCCCGGCCAGCAGAAAGACGCCAGACGGGCGCTCCGGCGACTGTAAACCAGCACGCGACACCCGTATCGCCTGGGCCAGCTGCTCTATTGCCGCAGGCTGGCCAAAGATCTGCGCCGCCAGCCGTGACTCCAGCTGCAGCACGTTGTCGATATCGCTCTGCAACATGCGGCCGGAGGGGATTCCGGTCCAGTCAGACAGCACGTCGGCAATCACCCGCTCATCCACCCACGGAGAGACCAGCGGCGTTTCGTTCAGCCCGTCCGGCGGTTCCGCCAGCGCTGGCTCAGCCCCTTCCTGCTGCCTGGCACGATAACGCTGGAAGATCTGCTGCTCCTGCTGATGCTGCTGGCGCAGGCTGTCCAGCCGTTGCCGGCACGCCGACTGTCGCTGTTGCAGCGCCGCCAGCCGTGGTTCTTTCTCCTCCGCCGCCAGCGGTTCCTGCCGCAGGTTGTCGCTTTCCCGCCGCAGCGCATCGAGTTCGGCCAGGGCGTCACCGATGGCGTAAGGTTGCCCGTGCTGGCTGAGGGCGACCCGCACGCAGGCGGTGTCCAGTAGCGCAATCGCCTTGTCGGGCAGCTGCCGCGAGGGCAGATTGCGCTGCGACAGGCGCACCGCCGCCAGCAGCGCGGATTCGCGGATCGACACCTGATGAAAGGCGGAAAATTTCGGCGCGATGGCGCGCAGCATGGCGACCGCGTGCGCCTCATCAGGTTCACTGACCAGCACGGTCTGAAAACGACGGGTCAGCGCGGCGTCCGGCTCTATAAACTGCTTATACTCCGACCAGGTGGTGGCCCCAATCATCCTCAGCTCACCGCGCGCCAGCATCGGTTTCAGCAGATTCACCGCATCACCGGTTCCGGCCTGCCCTCCTGCACCGACCAGCCCATGTGCCTCATCGCAGAACAGCACAACCGGGCTGCCGGAGGCAAGGATGGCGTCCAGCAACGCGCAGAGTCTGGCCTCAAACTCCCCGCGCGCCGTGGCACCCGCCTGCAGGCTGCCGAGATCCAGCGACAGCAGACGCGCCCCCTGCAGGCGTGGCGGCACCTGGCCGCTGACGATCTGGCTGGCCAGCGCCTCGACCACCGCGGTTTTGCCTACGCCCGCCTCGCCTACCAGCATCGGGTTGTTCTGCCGCCGGCGCTGCAAAATATCGATCAGCTGGCGCAGCTCCTGCTCACGACCAATGACCGGATCAATCTCACCTCTGGCGGCCTGGGCGGTCAGATCGGCACACCAGCGGGTGAGCACGGCGCTCTCTGCCCCGGCGTCTGCGGCCGCGGGCGGCGGGCTGACCGACAACGGGTCAGCGTTTACCTGCTCAATGGAGCAGGCAATAATCGCCGGATAGTCGTCAAAAATTTTGGGCAGCGGCAGCTTTTTGAACTCATCGCAGAGTCGGTACAACACGCGCTGCAGCGCCGGATCCTGCAGGATACCCAGCAGAATATGGGCGGTGCGCACCGGGCCACCGGCCGGGTTAAGCTGGCTGACCACCACCCCGTGCTCTACCGCACGGATCAGGCTGGCTGACAGGTCGCTCACCGTCCCCTCGCGGTTTGGCTGAGTGTGCAGGATCTTCTTCAGCGCGTTCGCCACCCGTGACTGGCTGACCTCACAGGCGTTGAACAGCAGCGGGATATCACCGCGATCCTCGCTGACCAGCACGCTCAGCCAGTGCTCCAGCTCCACGGTCTCGTGGCGGAAACTGCGGCACAGCCGGGTTGCGTCAACAAAGGTTGCCCTGGCAAACGCTCCCAACAGGGAAAACAGACGTTCTCGCTGATACACCTTTAACCTTCCTTATTTCAGGTTGTCGAATACCAGACAGGCTGGGAGACGATCTTTTCCCTGGCCTGCAACCAGCCGCTGCGCCCCGCACGCCCCTGCCCCAGACGGCAGGCCATCGCAGGTGAGGTGCGGATCAGCAGCACAATATCCATCACGTACCGGTGGCGAAAAAAAGCCCGGCAGCAGTGCGCCAGAGAGAGCAATGCCGGTGCCCCGCGTTGAAATGTCGAATACTCGCTGGCGTCCAGCGGACCAATATCTATCCGCACGGCGTGCTGCGCATCATAGAAACGCCTTCCGAGTCGGGTGGCGCCCAGCAGGTTGCCCACCGGATGAACGCCAGGCTCATCGCCAATCCACCTGCCCTGTCGGGTGCGCACCCGCACCGGGACGGAGAAGTAGTGGGTCAGCATCCGTTGCAACTCCGCTACCGAACCCCGCCCCGGCAGCCACGCGCCGGGCCAGGCCAGGCGCAGACGGCTCAGGTGAGTTTCCAGAGGCTGGGCCGCCGGTATCCCGGCGACCATCCGCAGGCGGCGGTCAAACCGGTTCTGCTCCGGCGGGCGATCGTGCCCGACTATCGGGTTAAGCTGGCTCCATGCGCGGTAAAAAAACAGCGCCAGCCGCTGGCTGAAAATCGCCATAAAGGCCTCAAAGGCCCGGTTGCGCTGTGAAAAGGCCTCTGCATGCGCGTGTTCGGTGACGTACAGGGGTAACGGGCCGTATGGCGCAAAAAAACCAAAGTAGCGGGTGATCACCTCCAGCCGGCCGTCGTTTGTCTGTACATCCGCCACCTCACGCGGGGCGAACGCCGCGTCTGCCCGCTGGGTAATGCGTATGCGCGACAACGAACCATCGCGACTCTCTCCCAGCTGCGGCTGGCCGGGGCAGAGATGTTCAAACTCGCGCAGCAGGGCGAAAAAGTCCCGATCGGCGCTGAACGTGCCCCACGCCAGCGGCGGCAGCGGCTTAGCAGACATGCTCTTGCTCCCAGCTGATTTGCGGTTCGCCATCCAGAGAGAGCGTCATGCGCAGCGTCTGGCTCAGCTCACAGTACTGGCTCAGCGCATGATGGATCACCGCCGCGAAGACCACCGCACCGTGATCGGCATGATGGTCGCGCCGCAGGTTAAGCGCGATCTCTGCCCCGCGGGTCCAGGCCAGCGGCCCCGCCCCGCGATAGCGCTCAAAGCGGTGGCCGATCGCGCTGTGCTCAATGCTGTCCAGACGGCGTTGATGGGTGGGCTGCAGGGGGTCGGCAAACAGCATCAGCCACTCCTTCAGTAAGGCAGAGCAGTCCGCCACCTGCGGCCGGGCATAGTGCAGCGGGTTAACGGCCAGCAGCTGTAACGCCTGCCAGCTCTTATCCGCTGGCGGCACCGCCTGTGGGCTGGAGGGATGACGAATAATCTCCGTCTGATGCACCGGCAACGTCTGTTGCAGCTGGAACACCGGCTGTTGTAACCCGGCCGGGATCAGATGCCGTTCGCAGACCAGCGCCTCCACCGCCAGCGCTTTCAGCGCGTGCGCTGGTCCACTGGCTTCCCCCATCGAGAGCGCGATAAAAAGTTCTTCTTCCGGTAACCCGCTGTTGTGATAGCGCGATGCGCGTGGCTCACGCCGACGGCGTAACGACCAGACGGCCGGAATGCCCGGCTGATGATAACGGCGATCGCCCTGCGGTGAGGCCAGCGGGATCGGTTCCCCCTGCGGGTTGACGCCCTGTACCTGACACAGGCTGTGAACGTCGTAAAGCGACGCGTTCAGCCGGTCGACAATCAGCGGATGTTCAACGCGATCGTGGTTGAGTAATACCGGGTCACAGCGACGGCGGTACAGGTTAATCACCGGCGTGGCAAACAGGGCGAAATCGGCTGCACCAATCTGGTTCAGCAGCGTCACCACCTTCCGATCGAGCAGAATAAACAGTTCAAACTCCCGCGCCTGCCGGCACTCACTGAGGAAAGGCTGCAACCCGGCGATATCAACACGGCAGAACAGGCCGGGTGCGGCAAAGTACTCGCGCAGGATCCGGCAGCCCGGCAGCTCGCCCGTGACCTGCGGCAGCAGTGAATCCTCATCACCCAGCCCGCCCAGGCGTAATGCGCTGGCGGGCAGTTCTGCAACCTTTGTCTGCCGGTCGCAGGTCGCCCAGGCGACTATTTTTTGCGTGTGCAGCAGGATCAGCGAGAGCAGCTGGCTGGCTTTGACCTGGTGACCGGCCAGCGTCAGTTGCAGCGGTGAAAATCGCAGCTGTGAGACGGCAACCACGCCCCGGGTGCTCAGCCGGATGCGCAGGTGGGACTGACTGTGTTGAAAATGACGTGCCACCCCTTCAGGCAGGGACGCGGGGGCCAGCAGCGCGTAGCTGGCCTCCTCAATCACCACCGGCTGAAGGTGCAGCGCTGTGCCGGTTGAGAAGGTTGCCGTCCTGCCGTGCAGTGACGGATCGCTTAATACCACCTTGCTGCCGCGAGGCAGCGTGGTGTGCGTATCCCACTGCGGATAAGTCAGGTCGGGACGGATGGCGATCAGCGCCATTGAGGGCACCGGGGCCGACCAGTAGGGTGCCAGCCGGGCCAGCATATTGAGTGCGAACTCAGGCTGCTCATAATTGAGGCGCTGCTGAACGCGGGTGCTGAGAAAGGCTGCGCCCTCCAGCAGTCGCTCAACAAAAGGATCGCGTACCCCGTCATGATGCATCCCCAGATGCCTGGCGACCTGCGGATTTTCACGTGAGAACTGCTCACCGGCCTGCAGGAAGTAACGGAGTTCATCGTTGTACAGGGCTAAAAAGTCGTCGTCGGGCATGATTTTCGCCTCAAATAACCTGAATGGCACCACATGAGTAATCCAGCGCAATGCGTAAATTGATGACCGTGGCGTCTTGTGGAACGGCCAGAACGCCGCTGATATCAAATAAGATCGCCAGTGCCAGCGTTTGTCGCGTTTCAAATACCGGCTTCACCGTAATTCTCACCGGATCAAGACGCGGCTCGAACGTCACCAGGATGCGATGTATGTGTCTGGCCAACGCCGATACATTTTCACTGATCGGGATCTGTTTACTCAGTGAAGGCAGTCCGTAATTGATCACCGAGCCTGCGCAGAATGAGTAATGTTCTAACGATAACGTGCCGCTGCGCGTGGCATCATTCAGCAGTCTTTCAATATCGCGCAGCAATATTTCCCGCCACCCCGCCATACTCATGGCCACAGGTAGCGTGCTGAGCTTATCGAATAACGCAGGCCGTGATATTATCATTGTATTTTCCTTTATCCTGGCCACCCGTAAACGGGCAGCCAGGGTGCGGATTAGATTTTTATATTTCGCTTAAGATCATAGCCGGACTGGATAACGGCCCCCATACTTCCGTCATTATTCTGCTCCTTATATTCAATCTCTATCCTGGCAAAATTGAGCCTGATCAGATCGGTTGGCAAAACCGTATCGACCTTGTGAATATACATAGGATCAATAGGCATATTACCCACGGTTTTATAGGACGACACCAGGCAGTTGCTGAACACCACCGTGAGGAAGTCCTGCTGACCCTGACCGGATTTACGGCAGACCAGCCGGGCTTTTTCAATATGCGCCCCCGTTGCACACATCAGAAAGAGTTTGGGGGAGGATTTGTTATTGATCATGCGGAATTCAAAATCTTTCATTTCAACTTTTCCTGCTCCACCGCCGCTACCCATTCCCCAGCGGCCGGCATTCTCTTCTGACCACTGCCAGGCATCAAGCTGGATCCAGCCACGATAATGTTCATCAGGCGATTCACCATCAACGCCATCTATTTTTAAAAAATAATCAACTAACGCTGCCATCTTAATCTCCTTGATTGCGTTACGCCGGTTTGTACCGGCAGATATCCGGATAAAAATGCACAGTGCAGAACGCCAGGATTTTGTGCTTTAACGCACTATCCGGCTTTCATCACTCTGATTCATTTTCATCTTTTCCCATCCATGTTGGCAGAGGGAAGTCTGGACACTAACCGTAATGAAACGGTCATGCCTTCTAACTGGTAATGGGGGCGCAAATAAAAATGCGCACGATAATATCCCGGATCGTCAGCCACCTCTTCCACGCTGACTTCCGCTGCGGCGAGAGGGCGGCGAGCTTTGGTAGTTTCGGTAGATACCGTAGGATCGCCGTCAACATAATTCATCAGCCAGTCATTCAGCCATAACTGCATATCATCACGAGAGCGGAATGATCCTATTTTGTCCCTGACAATACATTTCAGATAGTGGGCAAAACGGCAGGTGGCAAAAATATAAGGCAATCGCGATGATAACTTCGCATTCGCCGTCGCATCATCATTTTCATAGCGCCTGGACGCATGCAGCGTGCATGAACCAATGAAAGCGGCAAAGTCAGAGTGTTTACGGTAAACCAGCGGCAGAAATCCCGCATCCGACAGCTCCTGTTCCCGCCGATCAGAAATAGCGACTTCGGTGGGACAGGTCAGCTCATAACCGCCCTCCTCCGAGGGAAAGGCATACGCCGGTAGCTCTTCCACCGCGCCGCCGGATTCGATGCCGCGAATTCTTGAGCACCAGCCATATTCATGGAAGGCCCGGTTGATGTTCAGCGCCATGGCATAGGCCGAGTTGGCCCAGCAGAAATCGTCACTCTGCTCGGGGCGAACCACTTCTTCAAAAGAAAACGCCTCTACCGGATTGGTTTTGGCCCCGTAAGGCTGGCGGGCCAGGAAGCGGGGCAGCGTCAGCACCAGATAGCGCGCGTCGTTGCTTTCCCGCAATCGTCGCCATGCCGCATATTCCGGCGTGGTAAAAATCTTGCCAATATCCCGCGGGTTGCCCAGTTCGGCCCATTTGTTCATCTGCAGCAGCGCTGGTGACGCCGCAGCAATAAACGGGCAGTGCGCAGCGGCGGCAATTTTGGCAATTTCACTCAGCAGCGACACGCCAATCGGGCTGTGATCGAACGGGTAATCGCCAACCAGACAGCCAAAGGGTTCACCGCCAAACTGCCCATACTCATTTTCATAGATCTGTTTGAAAATCGGGCTCTGATCCCAGGCCGTACCCCGGTAGCGGCTCAGCGTGCTCATGAGTTCCTGCTGAGTAATATTAAGAACACGGATTTTCTGTGTTTCATTAACATTAGTATTATCAACAAGATAGCTAAGACCGCGCCATGCCGCCTCCAGTTTTTGAAAAGCCGGCTGATGAATGATCAGGTTCATCTGCTGTGACAGTTTCTCGTCGATTTCAGCAATCAAACGCTCGAGGGTGAAAATCACGTCTTTGCTGACCCTGACCTGGCTTCGGCTCACGTAGTCCGACAGGGTGCCGATCGCACTGCGTACCGCCAGCGATGCTTCCTGCGTGCGTGGGCGAAAGCTCTTTTTCAACAGCGCGTCCAGCTCATCGCCGACGTCTACAGGTTCATCATATTCCCGCCGATCGTGAATGAGATGTTCAGCCAGCGGATTAGTCTCTGTCATTGCCCTTCCCCTTCCTCTGTCCTGCTGCCTGGATCCGGCTCGCCTTCGCTCTCACTGAAGATATCCGCGCCTTTCACGATCAGATCGTTAAGAAAATCGGGACGTTCTAACAGATTTTTTACTACCTCTTCCGCGCTGGCTTTCCCGTCCATATAGGTGATCAGCTGGGAAAAATGCTCACGGGCCTGCAGCAGTGCCGCCATCTGTGGAATGCGCCGTGCCAGTTCTGCGGGAGAAAAGTCCTCCATGGATTCGAATTCCAGATCGATATCGATCAGGTCATCGCCCTCACTCAGCGTATTTTCCACGTAGAATTGCAAATGGGGTTTTATTGCCCGCATGCGGTCATTAAAATTATCCTGATCGAAGGTCAGAAATTTACGTTTTTCAATAGCAGGCAGATCGGTTTTACGATTACCGGAAAGATCGGACATGATACCGGTGACAAAAGGTAGCTCGATCTTCTTTTGCGAACCATAAAGCTCAACGTCATACTCAATCTGAACGCGGGGTGCATTGTTCTTTCCGATAAACTTTTGTGAATCAGTATCCCTGGCCATCAGCCTCTCCTCGGTATTTTATTTATTACCAATAAACTGCTGTAACGTCGACAGTGAGTCCGGCAGCATATCTTCAACGATCGCTAAAAAATCCATACCGATCATTTTTTGCGACCGCCGAATCAGCACCGGTGCCGGATGACCCGGCTCACACCGTTCAAAATAGTCGATAACTTTATCCAGCATGATAATCACATCCTGACGACTCGAAAAACCGTCTGGCGTGAGTGCTGGCAAACTCTGACTTTCCAATAAAACCGCGTCGTCATCACTACTTGCAGTGATATGAGCTATTTTATTCCGCAGGACATCAATCCATTCCAGCAGCAACCGACAATCCAGTTGATATCCTTCGTTATCCTTATTGACCAAAAACTCTATGTTTTTCAGCGAACCATGGATCAGCAGCAGCTGCTCTGATAACGCCGGCAGTCCGGCCTGATGGTAGACTTCATTTACCTGAGAAACAGCGGATACAATTTGTGAATAACTCAATTCCGTACTGTCGGATGAGAGCCCGCGTGAAAAAATATCATCATAAGATAATCCTCCCCCAGGGATTAACTGACTCTTTTTTATCAGGCTCAGGCACGGTACTGATGAAATCCAGCTCAGCGCTGCGGCTCCATCACCATTGAGTAACAGCGTCTTATCCTCAGCGACTTCCGTTATTGACAGGTCAAGAAGATAATGTTCTATTTTTTTTATACTCTCAAAGAGTACGATCCCACCGCGCAGATTCAACTCCGCACGAAGTAACCAGAGTTCAACCCGCAGGTCAAAATTTTTTGATATTAAGTGACTGCAGTTATCTCTGATTTTATACCAGTCAAACTTTTCTTCCGGAAGCGTATAGCCCAGAGGATCGTCAATTTCATCGAATTTAGCCAGAGATAATTCAACATCAACATAGAGTGGATCAAACTTGATATCTTCATTCGGTCCGTAAGAATAAGCGCAATCATCCATAATTCTATCCTCAGCGTGGATTAGCAGTACTTTTTCTGTCACAGGGGCATGCATAGCTCGTCCTTGTATAAATCACCTTATCAAACAAAATTAATTAACACCCAATTGTTTGTGAGAATTAATCAGCACTCAATTATAGATTTCATCTATCAATAAATTGATATCGATCGTCAAAAGCAATAAGCATTATTAACGGTTCATTTAAGTTTTTTTATGTCATCGTTTTTACTAAAAAACCACCTGTTAAAATCGTATAATTACTTCGATAAAAAACTTTTTTAATCAAATATTATTATAATCATAATATTTGTTAACTAAAAATAAGGTTTTTCCGCAAGTTAAAATCATTAAAAAAAATGAACCCTCATTTTCTGGCTACAATTGCAGCAGTGAAATCTTTTTTTTGCAAATGCAGTATAAAAATTTTGGACATGTTGAAATCATTGAAAAAATGATTTTTATCGGGCGTTAATGTGATAAATACAGAACGGTAGTGAGTGTAAGATCATGTTTTTGAACAATATATTTTCCATGAGCTTTTTTTAACTTCAGGAGAGACGCTTTTACGGTGACCGGATGTTTTACGATAAGCGTTAATTCCCGTCCGACAAAATTCCTCAGCTTTGCTGCATTCATAAGTAAAATGAATCATTCGCCACGTACCCTCACCCTTCACGTGGATAGAGTATTAACTGAAAAAACTGTTACCTGCGCAGAAATGCTCATACCCGGCGTGCCCGAGCATGAGTCAGAAAGAGGGGGAAAAGGGAATTCAACAGGTCGGCGCTGCTGCGTTCGTCAGGCATAGCGACCATGACGCTCGCTGTTGCGTCTCGTCATCTTCTTACCAAGCAGTGCGTCGAAATCTATCGACGCACTGCGGCACTCGATATCCAGCCGGTATTGCGCGTTGCCGGATACCCGCTCTTCCACGTCAAAGCTGAGCGGGAAAGCACCCAGTGCTTTGAGTTCCGCACTCCCGATTTCAATTAACGACATATAACCTCCTGGTATGGGTTGCCGTCAGAAGGTGCTAATGGTTTACGGCCTTCAGCAGGATGCCCTGACCGACTGAAAACAGCGTCATTTACCGTCAGCTTAGCGTTTAACAGGTCAGTTTGTTTTTGCCAAAACGGGTGGGTTGAACAACCACAGAACAGGATGGAATGGGATGAAAGTGCAGGGCCGGCAGGTATCGTCGGGCAATTTACAGCAGGTTGCAGAGCACTAAGCACAAAATAAAGAAAAAGACGGGTAAACAGCCCCACCACCGCCAGGTGGGGGTGTTTACCCGTCCGCAGGGGCTGCGCCCTGTTGATTGACTCCGGCCGTTTATTCCAGGCTGGTGGTGCCGTTGATCCTGAACTTGATGGTCATTTTCAGATCTTTCCCCGGCCTGCCGGGTTCGTAACGCCACTTGCGCATGGCCGTTTTCACCTCACGCTCAAACATATTGCGCGGTTCGGCGGAGACAATACGCACGTTCTCTACCTGCCCGCTGGCGTTGACGTCGAACATCACCCTGACCGCACCCTCCACGCGCAGCGCCAGCGCCCGCGACGGATAATCAGGGTTGCCCTGGCTAATCGCCCGCGTACCGGTTGAGACGGTATTCGACGGCGGCGCCGGGTTGGTTGTCGGCGCGGTAGACGCTTTCGGTGCTTCGGTGACCTGCTTTTCAACCGGGGCTGGCGGACGCGTTTCACGCGGCTTCACCTGTGGCTTCGGCTTCTCTTCCACCTTCTTCGGTTTCGGCTTCGGCTTCGGCTTCGGTTTGGGCTTCGGCTCGGGGATCGGAATCGGAACCGGCTCGGCTTTTGGCGGCTCGGGAACGATTTCTGGCTCAGGTTCCGGCTCAGGTTCGATCACCGGCTCTGGCGGCGCAGGCTGCACTTCCGGCTGCACTTCCGGCGCGACCATCGACACGCTGATGGGCTGTGCCGGTTTCGGCATCTCAGTCGTCTGGTGGTACGAGGCGTAAAGCAGCGCACCGATCACCGTACCGTGCAGTACAACGGAAACCAGCAACGAGAGGGGTGAACGGCCTGGTAGTGGGGTTGTCAGCGTCGTCATAGTCTTTATGGTCAAAATGTGAAGGGGTGAGTTTAAATGCAAATAGCAATCAATTTCAACAACCAGCGGCATCCAATTGACAATAAGCCCTTAAATCACCGCCCGGCGGGTCAGATTCCCTCCGTTTATCTTTCGTTTGCACAAACGCTGGTGATCACTTAACGTGGCGCAACTATTTATTTCGACAGGGGTTCGAAAGTGCTCTACGTAATATACGCTGAAGATCATGCTGATTCACTGGAAAAACGGCTGGCGGTGCGCCCTGCACACCTGGCACGGCTGCAGCTGCTGCGCGATGAAGGACGCCTGATTATCGCCGGGCCAATGCCCGCCGTCGACAGCAACGACCCCGGTGCCGCAGGCTTCAGCGGCTCTACGGTGATCGCCGAGTTCACCTCGCTGGAAGAGGCGCAGACCTGGGCGCAGGACGACCCATATGTCGCGGCGGGTGTATACCGGCAAGTGGCGGTGAAGCCATTCAAACGGGTGTTCTGACCCGTGGCGCGCGGTCGGCTTTGCCGCCCACGCTCACCCATCGGGTCAACCGGGCGCGTCTGTCGCCCGGTCACTCACGCTCAGGGGATCTGGGTAATAAACAGGATCGAACGGCGCTGCTGCTGGGCCACCTGGTGGCGGAAGGAGTGCATACGGCCATAGCGGCGGGACTGCCCTTCTAACCAGCGCGACCGGCGGCGGTGCACCTGCCGCATCATGCGCCAGCGCGCGACTTCATTCCTGCTCTTCCTCATGACACCCTCTCTCGGATTTGTGGACCGGCAAAACCTGCGGCGCGAGTATAGCCTTTTTTTCCGCCGCACCCAATCAGACCTGTTAAATCGGTGAATACTTTCGAAAAGGTTCCCTGCGCTGTCATCTGCACGTAAACTCTGAGCACCCGGGCGCGAACAGGATTTCCACTTAATGACCACTTTTTACACCGTGATGAGCTGGCTGCTGGTTTTCGGATACTGGCTGCTGATCGCCAGCGTGACGCTGCGCATCCTGATGAAACGCCGCGCCGTGACCTCGGCGATGGCCTGGCTGCTGGTAATCTACATTCTGCCGCTGGTCGGCATTATCGCCTATCTGTCGTTTGGCGAACTGCATCTTGGCAAGCGCCGGGCCGAACGTGCCCGCACCATGTGGCCGTTTACCGCCCGCTGGCTCAACGAGCTGAAGTCAACCCGGGCGATTTTTGCCGAGGGCAACAGCGATGTAGCCCGCCCGCTGTTTCAGCTGTGTGAACACCGCCAGGGCATTGGCGGGGTTAAGGGCAACCAGCTGCAGCTGCTGACCAGCACCGATGAGACGCTGCAGGCGCTGATCCGCGATATCCGGCTGGCGCGGCACAACATCGAGATGGTGTTTTACATCTGGAATCCGGGCGGTCTGGCGGATGAGGTGGCCGAAGCGCTGATGGCCGCCGCCCGGCGCGGCGTGCACTGCCGCCTGATGCTGGACTCGGCCGGCAGCGTGGCCTTTTTCCGCAGCCCGTGGGCGGCGATGATGCGTAACGCCGGCGTCGACGTGGTGGAAGCGCTGAAGGTCAGCCTGCTGCGCGTGTTCCTGCGCCGTATGGACCTGCGCCAGCACCGTAAGATGGTGCTGATCGACAACGCCATCTCCTACACCGGCAGCATGAATATGGTCGACCCGCGCTTCTTTAAACAGGACGCGGGCGTCGGCCAGTGGGTGGATCTGATGGCGCGGATGGAAGGCCCGGTGACCACCACCATGGGCATTATCTACGCCTGTGACTGGGAGATTGAAACCGGCAAGCGCATCCTGCCGCCGCCGCCGGACGCCAATATGATGCCGTTTGAAGCCGAAAGCGGCCATACCACTCAGACCATCGCCTCCGGACCGGGCTTCCCGGAGGATATGATCCACCAGGCGCTGCTGACCGCCATCTATTCGGCGCGCGAACAGCTGATTATGACCACCCCCTATTTCGTGCCCAGCGATGACCTGCTGCACGCCATCTGCACCGCCGCCTGGCGCGGCGTTGAGGTGAGCATTATCGTGCCGCGCCACAACGATTCGCTGCTGGTCGGCTGGGCCAGCCGCGCCTTCTTCGCCGAACTGCTGGAGGCGGGGGTGAAAATCTACCAGTTCGAGGGCGGCCTGCTGCACACCAAAAGCGTGCTGGTCGACGGTCAGCTCAGTCTGGTCGGCACCGTTAACCTCGATATGCGCAGCCTGTGGCTGAACTTTGAGGTGACGCTGGTGGTGGACGATGACGGTTTCGGTACCGATCTGGCCTGCGTACAGGCGGATTATATCGCCCGCTCACGGCTGCTGGACGCCAGCCGCTGGAACCGTCGCGCCTGGTGGCAGCGCATCGTCGAACGTCTGTTTTACTTCTTCAGCCCTTTGCTGTAAAACGGGCGAAGTTGTTCACCAGCCCGCGGGCTTACAGGAAATGTTATGGATTTAAACAACCGCCTTACCGAAGATGAAACGCTGGAACAGGCTTACGATATTTTTCTTGAGCTGGCCGTCGATAACCTCGATCCGGCCGATGTGATTCTGTTCAACCTGCAGTTTGAGGAGCGCGGCGGCGCGGAGCTGTTTGACCCGGCCGAAGACTGGGCCGAGCACGTTGATTTCGATCTCAACCCGGACTTCTTCGCCGAAGTGGTGATTGGGCTGGGTGAAGCCGACGGTGAGCCGATCACCGACGTGTTTGCCCGCGTGCTGCTGTGCCGCGAGAAAGACCACAAGCTGTGCCATATTCTGTGGCGTGAGTAGGCCGCTGCCAGAGCAGTGAGGCAGGCTGTCTGCAGGATGTAACCGACGGTCTCACCCTCTCTGCCAGACGATTAAAAAACGGCTACCGGACAACGGTAGCCGTTTTTTATTGCCTGTCGCGCAGCAAAACAGATGCCCGTTGAAGCGGGTGGTGACAGACGCCACCACCCGCCTGGCGCGGTATTACAGCGGGTCGACCTTCAGGCAGGAGACCGCGTGACGGAAGCTGCCCTCGAGCAGCGGCCGGGTGATGGCGCACTCCGGCCCGGCCACCGGGCAGCGGGTGCGGAACACGCAGCCGGACGGCGGGTTGATCGGCGAAGGCAGCTCCCCCTCCAGCAGCTGCAGGGTTTTATTCCGCTCCCGATCCGGATCCGGCACCGGCACCGCCGACATCAGCGCCCGGGTATAAGGGTGCTGCGGGTTCTGGTACACCTCGCTGTAGGTGCCGAGCTCCACCGCGTGGCCAAGGTACATCACCAGCACGCGGTCGGAGATATGCTTTACCACCGCCAGATCGTGGGCGATAAAGATCAGCGACAGGCCCATCTCGCGCTGCAGCTTTTGCAGCAGGTTTACCACCTGCGCCTGGATCGACACGTCGAGCGCCGAGACCGGTTCATCGCAGATAATCAGTTTCGGCTCAAGGATCAGCGCGCGGGCGATGCCGATGCGCTGACACTGGCCACCGGAGAACTCGTGCGGGTAGCGGTTGACGAGGTTGGGCAGCAGGCCGACCTTCTGCATCATGCTGCGCACCTTCTCCGTCACCTGCGCCCGGGTCAGCTCCGGGTGGTAGGTGCGCAGCGGCTCGGCGATGATGTCGCCGATGGTCATGCGCGGGTTGAGCGAAGCCAGCGGATCCTGGAAAATCATCTGGATATCGCTGCGCGCCTCGCGCCACTGCTCGGCGCTCTGCCCCAGCAGATCGCGCCCCAGCCAGGCCACCCGCCCTTCGGTCGCCTTGACCAGCCCGATGATCGCCCGCGCCAGCGTCGACTTACCGCAGCCGGATTCGCCGACCACGCCGAGGGTTTCGCCCTCGTACAGCCGCAGGCTGACGCCGTCGACCGCCTTCAGCGTTTTCGGCGGCTGCCAGAACCACTGGCGTCCGTCTTTAATCTCAAAGTGCACCTTCAGATCGGCGATCTCCAGCAGCACCTTCTTCTCAGCAGGCAGCGTCATACCAGTGCCTCCGGTGATTTAAAGCAGGCGCGCAGGCGGCCCTGACCAAACGGGCTGAGCGGCGGCGTGTCGGCACAGCGCTCGGTGGCGTGGGCGCAGCGCGGCTGGAACGGGCAGCCTTTCGGCAGGCGCAGCAGGTTGGGCGGGTTACCTGGAATAGTCACCAGCGTGTCGTTTTCGTCGGCGTCCAGCCGCGGCACCGCGTTAAGCAGGCCGATCGAGTAAGGGTGCGACGGCTGATAGAACACGTCGCGCGCGCTGCCGTACTCCATGGTGCGCCCGGCGTACATTACCAGCACCCGATCGCAGATCCCGGCCACCACCCCCAGATCGTGGGTGATCATAATAATCGCGGTGTTGAACTCGCGCTTCAGTTCGTTCAGCAGGGTCATAATCTGCGCCTGGACGGTGACGTCCAGCGCGGTGGTCGGTTCATCGGCGATCAGCAGCTTTGGCCGGCACAGCAGCGCCATGGCGATCATCACGCGCTGGCGCATGCCGCCGGAGAATTCGTGCGGGAACATGCGCATGCGCTTGCGGGCTTCCGGCATTTTCACCGCATCCAGCATGCGTACCGACTCTTCAAACGCCTGCGCGCTGCTGAGGCCGTTGTGCAGCTTCAGTACCTCCATCAGCTGTTCGCCGACGCGCATGTAAGGGTTCAGCGAGGTCATCGGGTCCTGGAAGATCATCGCCATCTGCTGCGCGCGCAGCGTATTCAGCTGCTTTTCCGGCAGGTTGAGGATCTGCTGGCCGTTAAAGCGCGCCGAGCCGCCGGTGACGCCGTTGGCGGCCAGCAGCCCCATCAGCGCAAAGGCGGTCTGCGATTTGCCGGAGCCGGACTCGCCGACGATGCCCAGCGTCTCACCGGCGCTGAGGCTGAAGTTCAGGTCGTTAACGGCGGTGACGTCACCGTCCGGGGTGCGGAAGGTAACGCGCAGGTCGCTGACTTCCAGCAAGCGGGGTTCAGCCGCCGTCGTTTCTGTGTTGTTCATCAGCACTTTCCTTAACGATCTTTCGGGTCGAGGGCATCACGCAGGCCATCGCCGATAAAGTTGAAACAAAACAATGTCACCACCAGGAAGCCGGCAGGCCAGAGCAGCAGCCACGGCGAGACCTCCATCGAGTTGGCGCCGTCGCTGAGCAGCGCGCCCCAGCTGCTCAGCGGCTCCTGGGTGCCAAGGCCGAGGAAGCTGAGGAAGGATTCAAACAGGATCATCCCCGGTACCAGCAGCGAGGCGTAGACCACCACCACGCCAAGCACGTTTGGCACGATGTGGCGCATCACGATGGCAAAGGTGGAGACGCCGCCGACTTCGGCCGCTTCGATAAACTCTTTGCGCTTCAGGCTCAGCGTCTGGCCGCGCACGATACGCGCCATATCCAGCCACGATACCATGCCGATGGCGATAAAGATCAGCAGGATGTTCTGACCAAACAGCGTCACCAGCAGGATCACAAAGAACATAAACGGGAAGGAGTTGAGGATCTCCAGCAGGCGCATCATCACCGCGTCGGTTTTACCGCCAAGGTAGCCCGCCAGCGTGCCGTACAGGGTGCCGACCACCACCGCCACCAGCGCGGCGGCGAGGCCGACCATCAGCGAGATGCGTCCGCCGATCGCCACCCGCACCAGCAGGTCGCGCCCCGAGGAGTCGGTGCCGAAGTAGTGGCCGCTGCTGAGATCCGGCGCGGCCGACATCATCGCCCAGTCGGTATCATCGTAGGTGAACGGCGACAGCAGCGGGGCCAGCACCACGAACAGCGCAATCAGCAGCAGCAGGACCAGGCTGGCGATCGCCGCGCGGTTGTGCATAAAGCGCCGGCGGGCGTCCTGCCACAGGCTGCGCCCTTCCACCTCCAGCTTTTCGCTGAAGTTCTCCATGGTCTGGCTGTTTTTCTTACTTAAAATCATTATCCGACCCCTGCTCAGTAACGGATTTTCGGATCGATCACGGCGTACAGCACGTCAACAATCGCGTTAAACAGGATAGTCAGGCCACCGACCAGAATGGTCAGGCTGAGTACCAGCGAGTAGTCCCGGTTCAGCGCGCCGTTAACGAACAGCTGGCCGATGCCCGGCAGGCCGTAGATGGTTTCAATCACCATCGAGCCGGTAATGATGCCGACAAAGGCCGGGCCGAGATAGGAGAGCACCGGCAGCAGCGCCGGCTTCAGCGCGTGGCGCAGGATGATGCGGCGCATCGGCAGCCCCTTGGCGCGCGCGGTGCGGATAAAGTTGGAGTGCAGCACCTCAATCATCGACCCGCGGGTGATACGGGCGATGCTGGCAATATAGGCCAGCGACAGCGCCACCATCGGCAGGATCATATATTTCAGCGCCCCGCCATTCCAGCCGCCGCCGGGCAGCCACTTGAGGGTAATCGAGAACAGCAGCACCAGCAGTGGTGCTACCACAAAGCCGGGAATGACGATGCCGGTCATGGCCACTCCCATTACCGCGTAGTCCCAGCGGGTGTTCTGCTTCAGCGCCGCAATGGTGCCTGCGGTCACGCCGATCACCAGCGCAAACAGGAAGGCCGCCGCGCCGAGCTTAGCGGAAACCGGGAACGAGGTGGCCAGCAGATCGTTCACCGAATAGTCTTTGTACTTAAACGACGGGCCAAAGTCGCCGTGGGCCAGCTGGCCGAGGTAGCTGAGGTACTGCTTCCACATCGGATCGTTGAGGTGGTATTTGGCCTCGATGTTGGCCATCACCTCCGGGCTGAGCACCCGCTCGCCGGTAAACGGGCTGCCGGGTGCCAGCCGCATCATAAAGAACGAGATGGTGATCAGAATAAACAGCGTCGGGATCGCTTCAAGGAAGCGTCGTAGAATAAATTTTAACATTGCCGTACCTGCTGGCTGATGCCGCAGCGCACAGGCGCTGCGGCGACATTGCTTAAAAGGGGCAACCCGGTTACCCGCGCTTCTTAATGTTTAATGATGTACAGATTCTTATCGCGGATATTATCCAGCGGATCTTTACCGGTGTAGCCACCGACGTACGGTTTCACCAGGCGGATGTTTTTGTAGTAATAGACCGGGGCAATCGCAGAGTCGTTATCGAGAATTTTCTCGGCGCGGGCATAGACTTCAGCACGCTTGCCTTCGTCCGCCACCGTCAGCGCTTCGGCCAGCGTTTTGTCAAACTCCGCGCTCTTATAGTGCGAGGTGTTACTGCTGCTGTCCGACTGCATGATGTTCAGGAAGGTGCTCGGTTCGTTGTAGTCGGCACACCAGGCGGCACGCGCGACGTCAAAGTTGCCCTGATGGCGGGTATCGAGGAAGGTTTTCCACTCCTGGTTCTGTAGCTTAACGTTGACGCCGAGGTTCTTTTTCCAGATCGAGGCGGCGGCGATCGCCAGCTTTTTATGCAGATCGGAGGTGTTGTACAGCAGGTCGAAGGTCAGCGGTTTATCCGCCGTATAACCCGCTTCGGCCAGCAGCTTTTTCGCTTCCTCGTTACGTTTTTCCTGGGTCCAGGTGGTCCACTCCGGCGCCTGCAGCTTGATGTCGTCAATGTACGGCGGGGTGAAGCTCCAGGCCGGATCTTCATCCTGCGCCTTGACCTTCTTGACCATGATGTCGCGATCCAGGCCCAGCTTCAGCGCGGTACGCACGCGCACGTCGTTAAACGGTGGCTTCTGGTTGTTGATCTCATAGTAGTAGGTGCAGAGGTAAGGCTCGGCGCGGATCTCCTGCGGGATCTCTTTTTTCAGCTTCTGATACAGCTCAATTGGCAGGTAGTTGTAGGTCATATCGCTGCTGCCGCTGCGGTAGCGGTTGGTGTCGGTAACCTCAGACGGGATCGGCAGGAAGGTGACTTTATTCAGCACAGTGTGGGCGTTATCCCAGTACTGCGGATTGCGCTCCAGCACGATGCGCTCATTCACCACCCACTCTTTCGGTTTAAACGCGCCGTTGCCGACGAAATTAGCCGGCTGGGTCCACTTCTCACCGAACTTGTCGATCACCGGCTGATACAGCGGTGACATCGGCGGGTGGATCACCAGCTTGTCGAAGTACGGCACCGCTTCGCTCAGCGTCACTTCCAGCGTATGGTCATCCAGCGCTTTTACGCCCAGCGTATCCGGGGCAGCTTTACCATCAATAATCTGATCGACGTTCAGCAGGTGACCGTACTGCAGGTAGCTGGCGTAAGGCGAGGCGGTTTTCGGGTCGGCCAGTCGTCGCCAGCTGTAGACAAAGTCTTTCGCGGTCACCGGCTCGCCGTTTGACCATTTGGCGGTGTTGCGCAGGTGGAAAATCCACACCTTGCCGCCCTCTTTGCTCTCCCAGCTTTCGGCCACGCCCGGTGCCAGCTTGCCGCTTTCATCGGTAATCACCAGCCCTTCCAGCACGTCGCGGCTGACGTTTGACTCCGGCACGCCCTCAATTTTATGCGGATCCATCGACTGGATTTCGGCGCCGTTACCCCTGACCAGCTCCTGCTTTTCCGCCAGCTGTACTCCTGCCGGTACGACCGCCGCCTGCGCCGCCGTGCCCGCCAGCGCGGTAAGGATGCCTGCCGCAATCAGACTTTTTTTCGTGATGTTGATCATTGTCCTACTCCAGTTATGGTCATGACCCGTGAGGGCGTCGAACGGCCCCCTTAGCGGGATACTGTCTGCGGGCGACGAACGATGCCGCCCGGTGCTTCCTGTTATCGTGTTACTGCTTATTATTGTGGTACTGCTGCTATCACCCCGCCCCACGGCAACGCCCCAGGGTCAGTGTTGGGTCAGATAATAGTATTTCAGGTTGGTCAGATCGGCCGGGTCGCGGCCGGTAAAGCCGCCGACCCAGGGTTTAATCAGCCGTGCGCTGACCCGGTAGTAGACCGGCACCAGCGCAGAGTCGTTATCCAGCTGGCGTTCGGCCTGCTGGTAGATCGCCGCACGGGCGGCGTCATCGCCGGCGGTCAGCGACTGCTGCATCAGCTGGTCAAACGCCGGGCTGCGATAGAAAAAGGTGTTGCTGGACGAGTGGCTGAGCATCATGGTCAGAAAGCTGGCGGGGTCGTTATAGTCGCCGCACCAGGTGGCGCGCGCCGCGTCATACTGCCCCTGTCGCACGGTGTCCAGCGAGGTTTTCCACTCCTGGTTCTGCAGCGTGACCTCGGCGCCGAGGTTCTTTTTCCACATCGAGGCCGCCGCAATCGCCTGCTTCTGATTCACGTCGGAGGTGTTGTAAAGCAGCGAGAAGCGCAGCGGATTGGCCGCGCCGTAGCCGGCTTCCGCCAGCAGCGCACGCGCCTGCTGATTACGCTCTGCCTGGCTCAGCCCGAACCAGGCCGGCGGGCTTAGGCTGGCGCCGCGGGTGAACGGCGGCGTCAGCGAGTACGCCGGGATCTGCCCCTGGCCCATAATCCTGTTGGCGATAACGTCGCGATCCAGCGTCATCTTCACCGCCGTACGTACCCGTTGGTCGTTAAACGGTGGCCGGCCGCTGTTCAGCTGATAGAGGAAAGTGCAGAGCAGCGGATTGACGTGTACCTGGCTACCGAGATCTTTTTTCAGCTGTGCAAAGCGCTCCGGCGGCAGCGCCCCTTCGGTCATGTCGATTTCACCGCTCAGGTAGCGGTTAATGGCGCTGGATGATGAGGCGATCGGCAGAAAGGTGCCCTGCTCAATTACCGTAGTGGCGTTGTTCCAGTAGTGGGGGTTGCGGGTCACCACGATTTTTTCGTTAACCACCCACTGGCTGAGCCGGTAGGCACCATTGCCAACGTAATGCTCAGGCAGCGTCCACTTATCGCCCCACTGCTCCACGGTTTTACGGTGTACCGGGCTGAGCGCGGTGTTGGCCGCCATCGCCAGGAACCAGGGCACCGGCGCACTCAGGGTTACCTGCAGGTGGCGGTCGTCCAGCGCCTTCACCCCCAGCTCGCTGACCGGCAGCTTGCCGGCGATGACCGCGTCGGCGTTCAGCAGATGCGCGTCATGCAGCAGGCTGGCATAGGGCGAGGCGGTTTTAGGATCGCCGAGGCGCTGCCAGCTCCAGACGAAGTCGGCGGCGGTGACCGGGTCGCCGTTGCTCCATTTAGCATCGTCGCGCAGCGTAAAAGTCCAGACTTTAAACTGCTGCTGTTGCCAGCTCTCCGCCACGCCCGGCACCAGCCGCCCCTGATTGTCGGTGCCGACCAGCGACTCCAGCAGGTTAACCATCACGTTACTCTCGGGCACGCCCTGATTCTTTTGCGGGTCGAGGGTCGCCACCTCGGTGCCGTTATTGATCACCATCTGCTGTGCAGGGTTAAGCGTGACCCCGGCGGGAACCTGCGCCGCCGTCACCGGCAGCGCAGCGGACGCCAGCAGCAGCACACCGCTGCCTGCGGCACCGGCTGACAAAAACTGGTTCATTATGAATCCCTCCATCGACTTACCTCAGGCTTTGGCAGCCGAGTCCGTTGTGATACTGCACATCCGGTGCCAGTTGTTGCACCTTTTGGAAAAAACTAGCAGAGCGGAGGCCTTTTCCCTAAGACCATTTAACAAAAATGTTAACCATTTCTCTTTTATCCGCATCAACGGCAGGGCCACTCACTTATTTTTCAACAGGAAATATCGATTAACTCATTGATATAAAATATAAAAAACCTGAAAAAATGCGTTATGACCGCCAAGAGACTAAATCAAGGAGAAATTTTATTCAACATCGCTACAGAAGCGCAATACAGCGCAAAAATCATAATTGTTGTAATTAACCAGCAAAAAATGCTGGTTTTATGGATTTTAAAGGAATAACAAAAAGGTGAGAGAGATCACATGCCGCCATAACGACCTGCGATGAAAAGTCATTTTCATTAAAACAACTAATTCAGAGGTGGGTTAAATAAGAAAATCAGATAACGATCCTAAAATGGTGCAAATAATCCCTTTTATGCACCGTTATGGTGCATCAAATTCAACGCATAAAAAAAAAAGCGCATATTATGCGCCTTTTACATCTTACACAGGATAATCCGTTCAGGCT
This sequence comes from Erwinia sp. B116, assembly GCF_002865965.1. Lineage (NCBI taxonomy): Bacteria > Pseudomonadati > Pseudomonadota > Gammaproteobacteria > Enterobacterales > Erwiniaceae > Erwinia > Erwinia sp. B116. The sequence continues at coordinate 114,685 of NZ_JRZZ01000008.1, read as the reverse complement.
GACAGGCCGGGGAACAGCGCCTTCACCCCGGTGACGACAAACTCAATCCCCAGAGCCATTAGCAGCAAGCCCATTATGCGCGTCACCACGTTGATGCCGGTCTGCCCCAGCAGCCGCACCATTAAGGGTGCGGCGCGGAACACCAGCCAGCAGCAGAAGGCAAACAGCGCGATCGCCAGGCTGAAGCCCAGCAGGTTCTGCCAGTTGTGATAACGGCTGCTCCAGACGATGGTCGAGCTGATGGCACCCGGCCCGGCCATCAGCGGCAGCGCCAGCGGCACCACGCCGATACTTTCGCGGATCGCCGTCTCCGACTTCTCCTGTTTATTCTGTTTATCCTCCCCCAGCTTGCCGCTGATCATCGACATGGCAATGGTCACCACCAGGATGCCGCCGGCAATACGGAACGAGTCGATGGAGATACCGAATACGCGCAGAATGGCGTCGCCGAGGAACAGCGAGGTCCACAGAATGATCGCCACCGACAGGTTGGCGGTCAGGTTGGTTTTATTTCTGGCGGCAGGCGGTTGATAGCTGGTCATACTGATAAACACCGGGATGATGCCGATCGGGTTGACCAGGGCAAACAGGCCGATAAAGAATTTGATATAGACGGAGAGGTCTGAAATAGCAGGGTTCACGGCAGCTCCTGAACAAACGTAATAAAATGAGGTAACGCGCTGGCGTAAAGTATATCTGAAGCAGGGACGACACCGTCAGTTATCCTGCAATTTATTGAAATAACGCATTTTCTCACCATGCCTGCTGCTGCCAGCTCTCGGCGTGCAGCGGCCAGGCCCGCTGCACGCCGCTGACGGGTGGGCGTTATTGATCCGGATCGTTTTTTATCCATGCTGAATGGTGTCAGCTTGCACTTTTCATGATCTGCATCAGTATTTCTCCGGGTGGCAGTGACTATGCTTAGGCATCAGATAAATCTAACCTCGACACGGAATACAGGCACTGAGGAGAGCCACAAAGACGCTGTTAGTAAACCGCCCTGACGCCATTTCGCAGACCTTGTCTGAACCGAATGGCCTTTCCCTCTCTCGGGCAGCAGCCGGTTTACTAACAGAGTTTAAACTTCCATCAGGAGAGCTATTATGGCCGTTACTAATGTCGCTGAACTGAATGCGCTCGTCGCCCGGGTCAAACTGGCTCAGCAGCAGTACGCCAGCTTCACCCAGTCTCAGGTAGACCGGATTTTCCGCGCTGCCGCCCTCGCCGCCGCCGATGCGCGTATTCCGCTGGCCAAACTGGCGGTTGCCGAGTCGGGCATGGGCATCGTTGAAGATAAGGTGATCAAAAACCACTTCGCCTCAGAGTACATTTACAACGCCTACAAGGATGAACAGACCTGCGGCGTGCTGAGTAGCGATGACACCTTCGGCACCATGATTATCGCCGAGCCCGTCGGGCTGATCTGCGGCATCGTGCCAACCACCAACCCAACCTCCACCGCGATCTTTAAAGCGCTAATCAGCCTGAAAACCCGTAACGGCATCATTTTCTCCCCGCACCCGCGTGCCAAAGATGCCACCAATAAAGCCGCTGAAATTGTGCTGCGTGCCGCCGTGGCGGCCGGTGCCCCGGCGGATATTATCGGCTGGATCGATGCGCCCACCGTGGATCTCTCTAATCAGTTAATGCACCACCCGGATATCAACCTGATCCTCGCTACCGGTGGCCCGGGGATGGTGAAAGCCGCCTACAGCTCCGGTAAACCGGCCATCGGCGTCGGCGCGGGTAACACGCCGGTGGTGATTGATGAAACCGCCGATATCAAACGTGCCGTGGCGTCGATTCTGATGTCAAAAACCTTCGACAACGGCGTGATCTGCGCCTCCGAGCAGTCGGTGATCGTGGTCGGCAGCGTCTATGATGCGGTACGCGAACGTTTCGCCAGCCACGGCGGCTACCTGCTGCAGGGCGATGCGCTCAGGGCGGTGCAGGCGGTGATCCTGAAAAACGGCGCGCTGAACGCGGCGATCGTCGGCCAGTCGGCGGAGCAGATTGCTGCCTTAGCCGGTATCAGCGTGCCGGCCGGCACCAAAATTCTGATCGGTGAAGTACAGCTGATTGATGAGTCTGAACCTTTTGCCCACGAAAAACTGTCGCCGCTGCTGGCGATGTACCGGGCGAAAGACTTCAGCGATGCGGTCGGCAAAGCCGAACAGCTGGTGGCGATGGGCGGCATCGGCCACACCTCCTGCCTGTATACCGACCAGGATAACCAGCGCGAGCGCGTGGGCCTGTTCGGCGAGCGGATGAAAACGGCGCGTATCCTGATCAACACGCCAGCGTCCCAGGGTGGTATCGGCGATCTGTACAACTTCAAGCTGGCACCGTCGCTGACGCTGGGCTGTGGCTCATGGGGGGGCAACTCAATCTCTGAGAACGTTGGCCCGAAACATCTGATCAACAGAAAAACCGTGGCTAAGCGAGCAGAAAATATGTTGTGGCACAAGCTTCCTGAATCCATCTACTTCCGCCGCGGCTCCCTGCCCATCGCGCTGGATGAAGTGGCCAGCGACGGCGCAAAACGCGCGTTTATCGTTACCGACCGTTTCCTGTTTAACAACGGCTATACCGAGCAGGTAACCCGCGTGCTGAAGTCGCACGGCGTGGAAACGGACGTGTTCTTCGAAGTGGAAGCGGACCCGACGCTGACCACGGTGCGTAAAGGCGCAGAACAGATGCACGCCTTTAAGCCTGACGTGATTATCGCCCTCGGCGGCGGTTCCCCGATGGACGCGGCGAAAATCATGTGGGTCATGTACGAGCACCCGGAAACCCATTTCGAAGAGCTGGCGCTGCGCTTTATGGACATCCGTAAACGCATCTATAAATTCCCAAAAATGGGCGTGAAAGCCAAAATGGTGGCGATTGCCACTACCTCGGGCACCGGTTCTGAAGTGACGCCGTTTGCGGTGGTGACCGACGATGCCACCGGGCAGAAATACCCGCTGGCCGACTACGCGCTGACCCCGAATATGGCGATTGTCGATGCCAACCTGGTGATGGATATGCCGAAATCACTCTGTGCCTTCGGCGGTATTGATGCGGTTACCCACTCGCTGGAAGCCTACGTGTCGGTACTGGCCAACGAGTTTTCAGACGGCCAGGCGCTGCAGGCGCTGAAACTGCTGCAGGAAAACCTGCCGGCCAGCTACCGTGAAGGGGCGAAAAATCCGCAGGCCAGGGAGCGGGTGCACAATGCCGCGACCATCGCCGGCATCGCGTTTGCCAACGCCTTCCTCGGCGTCTGCCACTCGATGGCACACAAGCTGGGCTCAGAGTTCCATATTCCGCACGGCCTCTCCAACGCCCTGCTGCTGTGTAACGTCATTCGTTATAACGCCAACGATAACCCGACCAAGCAGACCGCGTTCAGCCAGTACGACCGCCCGCAGGCGCGCCGTCGTTACGCCGAGGTCGCTGACCATCTGAACCTCAGCGCACCGGGCGACCGCACCGCGCAGAAAATTGAAAAGCTGCTGGCGTGGCTGGACGAGCTGAAAGTACAGCTGGATATTCCAGCGTCGATTCGCGAGGCTGGCGTACAGGAGGCCGATTTCCTGGCGAAGGTGGATCAGCTGGCGGAAAACGCCTTTGACGACCAGTGTACCGGGGCCAATCCACGTTATCCGCTGATTGCCGAGCTGAAACAGATCCTGCTGGACAGCTATTACGGCCGCAAGTTTAGCGAAGGGGTTAAGCCTGAAGAGGCGCTGGCTGACGCTGAAAGCAACGTCAAAGCATTAAAAAAAGCGAGAAGATAATCGCGCCGTAAGCCGAATAAACCCGCCATGCGGCGGGTTTGTTTTTTTAATTCGTTAGCTGCGCTAATCAACTAAAGACCACCCTGCCGGATCGATACGCCGGTGGACGGTTGGGAATTATTCCAGAATCAGGTTTTTTTGCCGCCGAAAATGGCCTGCGTTGAACCGCCGTTCAGTGCTTCGGTATAATGTTTACGGCACACCGAAACGTAACGTTCATTCCCGCCAATTTGTACCTGCTCCCCTTCGTTAAAGGGCTTACCCTTTTCATCGAGGCGCAGCACCATGCTGGCTTTCCTGCCGCAGTGGCAAATGGTTTTCAGCTCCACCAGCTTATCTGACCAGGCCAGAAGATACTGGCTGCCGGTGAATAACTCACCGCGAAAATCTGTACGCAGGCCGTAACAAAGTACAGGTATATCCAGAATATCCACCACATCTGCCAGCGCCCTGACCTGTTCACGGGTCAGAAACTGACTTTCATCCACCAGCACGCAGTGAACCGGTTCCAGCTGATGCTGCTGACTAATTTCGTCAAATAATGCACTGCTGTTATTATAAAGCCGGGCTGGAGAAGAAAGGCCAATCCGCGAACTGACTGTCCCCACGCCGTAGCGGTTATCAATTTCTGCGGTATACACCAGCGTACGCATCCCCCTCTCCTGATAATTATAGGAAGATTGCAGTAATGCGGTGGATTTACCGGCATTCATCGCCGAGTAATAGAAATATAGCTGAGCCATCAAGCCCCACTCCGGAAGTCAACTGTAGGCCGCCAGTGTATCATGAAGCCGCGGCGAAGGTGGATGCACCACTTTTGGTTTATTGTCTGCCGGCGAGGCGCCGTGGACATCTTCCGTGCCCGCTATTTATAGTCTGTGACTATTTAGCATTGCCATAACCGGGAAAATGCCTGGAAATTAGCAGTTTTTAACTTCTTACAAAATTATCTATTGCAGTTCGCAAACGCCATCACTATTATTGCCAGGACAGAACGATCCCCATCAATATTATTAAGAGAATTGGCCCATGAGCGAAGCGCTTAAAGTATTAAACAATATCCGCACCCTGCGTGCGCAGGCAAGAGAATGCAGCCTGGAAACCCTGGAAGAGATGCTTGAGAAACTGGAAGTGGTGGTTAACGAGCGTCGTGAGGAAGACAGCCACGCCCAGGCTGAAGTTGAAGAACGCACCCGTAAACTGCAGCAGTACCGCGAAATGCTGCTGGCCGACGGTATCGACCCTAACGAATTGCTGAACAGCCTGACCGTTGCGAAAGCTCCGGGTAAAGCGAAACGTGCTGCGCGTCCGGCTAAATATCAGTACACCGAAGAGAACGGCGAAGTGAAAACCTGGACCGGCCAGGGCCGTACCCCAGCCGTGATTAAAAAAGCGATCGAAGAACAAGGTAAACAGCTGGAAGACTTCCTGCTGTAATTGGCGGTAAACCGCTCAGGGCCTGCTTATTATCCCCGTCCCGGATGGGGATTTGGTCCCATTTTTGTTTTGATTTTTATCCAGGCGCAAAAAAAGGAAGCTCAGGCTTCCTTTTTTCTATGGCATCTTTTCGGCATCAGACCCGGTAAAAATCACGGTACCAGTCGACAAAGCGTGCCACACCCTGCTCAACGTCGGTGGCGGGTTTAAATCCGATCGCCTGATACAGCGCACGGGTATCGGCGCTGGTGTCCAGCACGTCCCCCGGCTGCATCGGCAGCATATTTTTTACCGCCACGATACCGAGCGCTTTCTCCAGCGCCTGAATATAGTCCATCAGCTTCACCGGCTGACTGTTACCGATATTATAGACGCGGTAAGGTGCAGAACTGGTCGCCGGGCTGCCGCTCTCTACCGTCCAGTTATTATCCGCTGCGGGAATAACGTCCTGCAGGCGCATAATCGCCTCGGCAATATCATCGATATAGGTAAAGTCGCGCTGCATTTCGCCGTTGTTATAGACGTCGATAGCATCGCCCGCCAGCATCGCTCGGGTAAATTTGAACAGCGCCATATCCGGACGTCCCCACGGGCCGTAAACGGTAAAAAAGCGCAGCCCGGTGGTCGGAATAGCATACAGATGGGAATAGGTGTGCGCCATCAGCTCATTGGCTTTTTTGGTCGCAGCATACAGCGAGACCGGATGGTCTACGGTGTCGTCGGTAGAGAACGGCAGCTTGCGGTTCAGGCCATACACCGAGCTGGAGGAGGCGTACAGCAGGTGTTCAACGCGCTGATGACGGCAGCCTTCCAGGATATTAAGGTGCCCGATCAGATTAGCGTCAGCATAGGCCAGCGGATTCTCCAGCGAATAACGCACCCCGGCCTGGGCAGCCAGGTGGATAACGCGCTGAGGAGCGTGGGTACGAAACAGCGCCGCAATGCCCTCACGGTCGGCAAGGTCGGCTTTAATAAAGATGAAGTCGGGACAGTCGGCGATCAATGCCAGGCGTGCGGTCTTCAGATTAACGTCGTAATAGTCGTTCAGGTTGTCGAGACCGACAACCTGGTGACCGGCGGCAAGCAGACGTTGCGTGACGTGAAAGCCAATAAAACCTGCTGCGCCGGTGACCAGATATTTCATACTCGCCTCAAATATTATGCAATGTTCAGAGATGCTCCGCGGCCGATTGCATAATAAACGAAGCCGCGCTTGCTGATTCTTTCCGGATCATACAGGTTACGACCGTCAAAAATCACGGCTTCTTTCAGTGAATTTTTAATCACGTCAAAGTCCGGAGCGCGGAAGTTCTGCCATTCGGTGCAGATCACCAGGCCATCTGCGCCCTGCAGCGCCGCTTCTTTGGTGCCCATCAGCTTCAGATCGTCACGGTGGCCGTAGACGCGCTGGGCTTCATCCATAGCTTCCGGATCGAACGCCTGCACCGTAGCACCCGCCTGCCACAGCGCTTCCATCAGCACGCGGCTGGAGGCTTCACGCATGTCATCGGTATTCGGCTTAAATGACAGCCCCCACAGCGCAAAGGTTTTGCCCTGCAGATTGTCACCGAAATGATGCTTGATAAAGGTCGGCAGTTTGTTCTTCTGCGCGTCGTTGACGTCTTCCACGGCCTGCAGCAGACGCGGCGTGTAGCCGATCTGCTCTGCGGTGCGGATCAGCGCCTGCACGTCTTTCGGGAAGCAGGATCCACCGTAGCCGCAGCCAGGATAGATAAACGAGTAGCCGATGCGTGAGTCAGAACCGATGCCCTGACGCACTTTTTCGATATCTGCCCCCAGCCGTTCGGCCAGGTTGGAGATTTCGTTCATAAAGCTGATTTTGGTCGCCAGCATGCAGTTCGCGGCGTACTTGGTCAGCTCGGCGCTGCGGATATCCATCAGGATCATGCGATCGTGATTACGGTTAAACGGCTCATACAGCTCGCGTAACAACTCAACGACGTCGTCATTGTCCGTACCGATGACGATGCGCTCAGGACGCATGCAGTCGCTGACGGCGGCACCTTCTTTCAGGAACTCAGGGTTAGACACCACGTCAAAGGTCAGATTCTGACCACGCGCCTGCAGCGTTTCTTCCATCACCTTGCGCACGCGGTCAGCGGTGCCGACCGGCACGGTCGACTTATCCAGCACCACTTTGTGGTCCTGCATATGCTGCGCAATGGTACGGGCGACGGCGGTAACGTACTTCAGGTCCGCAGAGCCGTCTTCATCAGGAGGCGTGCCCACGGCGATAAACTGCATCACGCCGTGGTTAACGCCCTCTTCAGCGTTAGTGGAAAACCTGAGGCGACCGGCCTCATAGTTTTGCATAACCAGCGGCGTCAACCCTGGTTCAAAAATTGGAATGATCCCTTTCTTCAGATTCTCGACCTTGTTAGCGTCGACATCGATACAAAGAACGTCATGGCCGACTTCGGCTAAAACCGCAGCCTGAACCAGACCGACATAGCCGATACCAAATACGGTGACTTTCATTGAGTTGTCCCGGTTAAAATGAAACTTACTTTTTAATGCCGACGGCGCTTTCCAGCCACGCCTTGAAATCATCGCCCAGCGTGCTGTGACGAACGCCGTACTCGACGAAGGCCTGCATGTAGCCCAGCTTGTTTCCGCAGTCGTGACTGACGCCTTTCAGGTGATAGGCTTCGACGGTCTGTTTTTCCATCAGCATGGCGATGGAGTCGGTCAGCTGGATCTCATCACCGGCGCCCGGAGGGGTTTTCGCCAGCAGCGGCCAGATATCGGCAGAGAGAATGTAACGCCCGACGACCGCCAGGTTAGAGGGAGCCTGATCGGCTTTCGGTTTTTCAACCACGCCAACCATCGGTGCGCTCTGGCCCGCCTGCAGCTCAGCGCCCTGGCAGTCGACCACGCCGTAAGCGGTCACGTCCGCAACCGGCTCAACCATAATCTGGCTGTGGCCCGTCTCATCGAAACGCTTCATCATGTCGGCCAGGTTATCTTTGGTCAGATCGGATTCGTACTCATCCAGGATCACGTCCGGCAGGATCACCGCAAACGGCTCGTTGCCAACCACCGGCTGGGCACACATCACCGCGTGGCCAAGGCCTTTGGCCAGACCCTGACGCACCTGCATGATGGTCACGTGCGGTGGGCAGATTGACTGGATCTCTTCCAGCAGCTGACGTTTAACGCGCTTTTCCAGCATCGCTTCCAGCTCGAAGCTGGTATCGAAGTGGTTTTCGATCGAGTTTTTAGACGAGTGGGTAACCAGAACAATTTCGTTGATACCGGCTGCGATGCACTCGTTAACCACGTACTGGATTAACGGCTTGTCCACCAGAGGCAACATCTCTTTCGGGATAGCTTTGGTAGCAGGCAACATACGCGTTCCCAAACCAGCAACCGGGATAACCGCTTTTTTTACTTTAGACTTATAGGCAGACATCAAAATACCTCTCGTTAGGCCGTTCAAGTTATTGCTTGATCTGTCTGGTTAAAAACGAAATGAGTATACCAGCCAAATTCACGCGGATTTATCCTGGATATTCATTTGTGCATAAATTAGGACTTTTACCCAATTGTAAAGGTTATCTTAGGCGCTGTCTGCCCGCGGCGCGACAAATGGCGGCGAACCGCCTACTCCGTAGACAACATCAGCCGCAACCGCCCGCCGGCGCCCCATACCTGGCACTGCCAGCCGTCACAGCGCTGGCTGATCTGGTTAAGGTGGGTGCTGCCCAGCGTGCCCAGCGGCACGCCGTTGCTGAGCTGGATCTGGTGATTGGGAATGGTCAGCGTGGCGTTCAGGCCGGCGGAAACGAGGATCAGATTGCGCAGTTCGCGGTGATAATAGCCGACCAGCAGCGGGAACTGTCCCTGCAGATTAGCCTGCCGCAACAGCAGGTTGACCTGCCTTAACAGCGTATTCAGCTGCGGCAACCGCTGCGACATCCCCGACAGCTGTTCGTGTAGCAGGCTGTTAAACAGCGCGCGCAGTAGCAGCGCGGCCAGCACGCCGTTATCCCCGGCCCGGGTGACGTCAAGGCAGTAAAATGCCAGATCGCGTTCGGACAGCGCGGCCACGTCAAGCACCAGCCCCGGCTGCTCGGCCATGGTCAGCTGACGGTAATTAACGCGACAGCTGGCGAGGGTCTGCTGCACCGGCGGCTGCAGCTGTTGCAGCAGCTTAGCCGCCGCCTGGGGATCGCTGACCAGCGCGTCCCAGTCCTGGAACAGCTGCTCCTCTTCTTCAACCTGCGAGGTAAACATCGACGGATAGAGGCACTCGAACACCGCTTCCCGCAGGCGAGCCAGATCTTTCAGCGGTTTCAGCAGCACGTCCTGCACGCCCAGCCGTAAAACTTTGGCGATATCAGCCATATTTTCGGTGGCCGAGATCACCAGAATCGGTAAAGTATTGCCGGAGCTGCGCAGATGCTCGACCAGCGCCATACCGTTCATACGCGGCATCGCCAGGTCGCAAATCATCAGATCCGGCACGGTATGGTTCAGGCTTTCCAGCGCCTGCAAGCCGTCTTCAGCCAGGCTGGTAACCGCACCCAGCGCCACAAGAAAATTATCCAGCAGGGTGCGGAAAACGGCTTCGTCCTCGACGATCAGAATGCGTTTCCCACTTAACGGTTTTTCCATTGCTCCCCCCGGCATAACAGATACCTATATAGTGGTTCAAAAATTGACATTGTGCCTGTCAGAATTGGCCTAAGTAACAGTCTCATTTGACCACGTTATTGTCTGTCACGAATCAGAGGTAACAGTTCATCCAGTTTTTTCTCCACCGCCAGACGCCCGGCCTCTATGGCTTCGTCCGCGCGGTGGAAGTCCAGCGTCGAGATTTGCGGGCAGAACGGCTGCAGCTGAACGTCCGGCGGATCGCCGGCCATACGGCTACGTTTCAGACGGTTCTCAAGGATCTGGATCGAGGTCGACATGATCTCCATCGCACCCGGCGACTGCACGCTGCGGCGCTGGGTCATGCGGCCCAGCTGCTGACGGAGCCGGCCGCCCCAGCTGCTCGCCTGTGGCGTATCGTCGGGCTGCGGCGTCACCGAGAACAGATCCTGCTGCATCAGGTGCGCGTCGTGCTGCAGATCCACCGCAATGACTATGTCGGCCCCCAGCGCCCGGGTCAGCGACACCGGCACCGGGTTAACCACCGCGCCATCCACCAGCCAGTAGCCGTTCCAGCTGACCGGAGCCAGCAGCCCCGGCATACTGCAGGAAGCGCGAACCGCCTGATGCAGGTCGCCTTCGGTCAGCCACAGCTCGCGGCCGGTACTGAGGTTAGTCGTCACCGCACCAAACGGCAATGCGCAGCCGGCAATTTGATCTTCCGCGATCAGCCGGCGCACGTGGCTGAACACCCGCTCGCCGCGCAGCAGGCCGCCGCGCTGCCAGGAGAAGTCCATCAGCCTTAGCACCTGCCAGTAGCTGAAGGAGCGCACCCATTTTTCCAGTGGTTTCAGCCGGTGGCAGGCATACGCCGCCCCGACCAGCGCGCCAACCGAGCAGCCGGCGACGACGTCAATGCGGATGCCGGCGCGTTCCAGCGCGTGGATCACCCCGATATGTGACCAGCCCTTGGCCGCGCCCGCGCCCAGCGCCAGTCCGATTTTTATCTGTCGCATTCCACCCCTGGTCTTACATAACAAAAATGACATCACCGCATTGCGTCAGTTACCATGCGCCATCCACTTTTACGACCCATATCACCGGAGTCAACCGTGTCTGAACCTTGTCCATGCGGGAGCGGATCGCAGTATAACCTATGTTGCGAGCCGTATCTAAACGGGACGTCCCATCCCGCGACGCCTGAAGCGCTGATGCGCTCGCGCTACAGCGCCTATGTCAGGCAGCAGACGGGCTACCTGGTGGCCAGCTGGCACCCCAGCTGTAACGCCGCCCGTTTCGCCGACAGTATCGAAGAGAGCTACGCGCAGACGCGCTGGCTGGGTTTGCGGGTGATTGAAACCGCCCTGCAGCCCGGCGGCAACGAGGGCTACGTGACGTTCTGCGCGCAATTCCTCGAAAAAGAAGATAAACGCTTTATATATGAACGTTCACGCTTCCTTCGTGAGGATCAACGCTGGTACTATATCGACGGCGTGTTCCCGCCGGTCGGCCGCAACGACCGCTGCCCGTGCGGTTCCGGCAGTAAATATAAGAAGTGCTGTGGTCAGTCTTGACCCCTGATTTCCCTTTTGTATCGACAGGATTACCATCGCAATGCAAGCGCAAACCATGCAACGAAAAGTACTACGCACCATCTGCCCGGATGCTAAAGGGCTGATCGCCAAGATCACCAATATCTGTTACAAGCACGAACTGAACATTGTGCAGAACAATGAATTCGTCGACCACCGCACCGGGCGCTTCTTTATGCGCACCGAGCTGGAAGGCATCTTTAACGACAGCACCCTGCTGGCCGATCTCGACAGCGCCCTGCCGGTCGGTTCCGTACGTGAGCTGCAGCCTGCCGGCCGCCGCCGCATCGTGATTCTGGTGACCAAAGAGGCGCACTGCCTCGGCGACCTGCTGATGAAAAGCGCCTACGGCGGGCTCGACGTGGAGATCGCTGCGGTGATCGGCAACCACGAAACGCTGCGCACGCTGGTCGAACGTTTTGATATTCCGTTCGTGCTGGTCAGTCACGAAGGTCTGACCCGGGACGATCACGACACCAGAATGGCCGCAGAGATTGACCGCTATCAGCCGGACTACGTGGTGCTGGCAAAATATATGCGCGTGCTGACGCCGGGCTTCGTGCAGCGTTATCCGAACCAGATCATCAATATTCACCACTCGTTCCTGCCGGCGTTTATCGGTGCGCGTCCGTATCACCAGGCATATGAGCGCGGCGTGAAGATTATCGGTGCCACCGCGCACTACGTGAATGACAATCTGGATGAAGGCCCGATCATCATGCAGGACGTGATCCACGTCGATCACACCTACACCGCCGAAGATATGATGCGCGCCGGTCGTGACGTGGAGAAAAACGCCCTCAGCCGTGCGCTGTACCAGGTACTGGCGCAGCGGGTGTTTGTCTACGGTAACCGCACCATTATTCTGTAAGCCACATGATGCTGTTTTGGCTGACAAAACAGCATCATGTGCAAAAATCCTGCAAACGGATTCATTTATGCAAATCGGGGCTTTACAGCGTCATCGCATTTGATATGATGCGCCCCGCTTAACACGCACAGCAGCAAGGCCAGTAGTGGTGGGGTTCCCGAGCGGCCAAAGGGAGCAGACTGTAAATCTGCCGTCATCGACTTCGAAGGTTCGAATCCTTCCCCCACCACCATCTTCTTCACCTGACCAGCGGCTGAAGATGGCTTCTCAGATTTATCGCCCGGGCCGGGTTGATAAGACGCTTAAGTCCTGACGGACAGCAGGCACTGATACCGCTGTTGCTGAGTTAACACGCTTCCCC
>NZ_JRZZ01000008.1:0-102015 GCF_002865965.1 Erwinia sp. B116 | reverse complement strand
CGGCCAAAGGGAGCAGACTGTAAATCTGCCGTCATCGACTTCGAAGGTTCGAATCCTTCCCCCACCACCATTTCTGACCGCCCTCTGCGTTACCTTCTTTCACCTGAATCTCTCTGTTTCTCCTTAATCTCCTTGTTCTGTTGTTATCACCCTACCCGACTTTGATTTCTCACTTGCTTTTGTCATCCGCTCTTTCGCTCTGCCCTCATTCATTTTCCGACCAGATTTTGCTACCATTCCCGCCTCAATTGAATGCTATCTGGCCGCCACTATGAAATTTGTCTCTTTTAATATCAATGGGCTGCGCGCCCGTCCGCACCAGCTGCAGGCGCTGGTAGAACAGCACCAGCCGGACGTGATCGGCCTGCAGGAAACCAAGGTCCACGATGATATGTTTCCGCTGGAAGAGGTGGCAAAACTCGGCTACCACGTGTTTTATCACGGGCAGAAAGGCCACTACGGCGTGGCGCTGCTGACCAAAGCCGCGCCGATCGCCGTACGCCGCGGTTTTCCCGGCGATGAAGAAGACGCGCAGCGCCGCATCATCATGGCGGATATCGACAGTCCGCTGGGGCCGCTGACGGTAATTAACGGCTACTTCCCGCAGGGCGAAAGCCGTGACCACCCGACCAAGTTCCCGGCCAAGGAGAAGTTTTATCGCGACCTGCAGGACTATCTGCTGCAGCAGCAGCAGGCCAGCAACCCGGTGCTGATCATGGGCGATATGAATATCAGCAGCACCGACCTCGACATCGGTATTGGTGAAGAGAACCGCAAGCGCTGGCTGCGCACCGGCAAGTGCTCGTTCCTGCCGGAAGAGCGTGAGTGGATGGACCGTCTGCTCGGCTGGGGGCTGGTCGATACCTGGCGGGTACAGAACGCCGGGGTCAACGACCGTTTCTCCTGGTTTGACTATCGTTCGAAGGGCTTTGACGACAACCGCGGCCTGCGCATCGATCTGCTGCTGGCCAGCCAGTCGCTGGCCGATCGCTGCACGGCGACCGGCATCGACTATGAGATCCGCAGCATGGAAAAACCTTCAGACCATGCGCCGGTGTGGGCAGAGTTCAGCTTCTGATTGCAGGGTTATTTCACTATCCGCCAGATCAGATTACTGGTGCCCAGGCTCTGCTCATCGCGCACGCACTGCAGCAGTACCCCTTCCGTCTTCAGCACCGCACCTTCGCTGTAGCTGCGGTTCTCATAAATGCAGCAGCGCTGGCAGGGGGCCGCGCTGTCGCCGCCGCGGTTAAACACCTCCGGCGGCACGTCAACCACCACCGCACCGCCCTGCTGGCCGTTATGGCCGCTGCTGATATAGCTCTGCTGCGCCTGGGCCGCTGCCGTCAGCGTCGCCAGCAATAATACCGCGTTCACTACACCTTTCATGTCGGGCTCCTCTTCGCTGTGGTCGCTTTACGGCGGGGTTTTTTCGCGGCGGCGGCAGGTGCCGGCAGTCCACGGAAGGCGTGCGCGGCGGGCTGCCGTTTGGCCTGGCCAATCAGGTTATGCAGCGTCTCAACCAGCGGATGCATAAAGTCCTGATAGCGGCACTGCTTCTCGCTGATTTTGGTCAGCGTTGACTCCCACTGCGCGGTCATATCCGGCCGGGCCGCCATCTCCGGCAGCGAGTGGATCAGCGCCCGTCCCGCCGGGCTGGAGTGGATGTAGCGCCCCTGCTTAAACAGGAAGGTGCGGCGGAACAGCAGCTCAATGATACCGGCGCGGGTGGCCTCGGTGCCGAGCCCGTCGGTGGCGCGTAGCACCTTTTTCAGCTCTTTATCCTGCACAAAGCGGGCGATGCCGGTCATCGCCGACAGCAGCGTGGCGTCGGTAAACGGCCGCGGCGGCTGGGTCTGTTTCTCCAGCACCTCGCCGCGCTCGCACAGCAGCTGGTCGCCCTTCGCCACCACCGGCAGCGGCGTGCCGTCGTTCTCCTCGTCGCGCTCTTTGCTGCCCAGCAGCGCGCGCCAGCCCGCTTCGGCCAGGAAGCGCGCTTTTGCCACGAACTTGCCGCCGGCGATCTCCAGCTCGATCACGCACTTACGGAACACCGCGTCCGGGCAGAACTGCATCAGGTACTGCACGGCGATCAGCCGGTAGATCTGCTGCTCGTTCTCGTTCAGGTTGCAGCGGCTGCTGCGCGCGGTGGGAATAATCGCGTGGTGGGCATCGACCTTGCCGTCATCCCAGCAGCGGTTGCGGCGATCGCTGTCGAAATCGGCCGGCGGCGTCAGCTGCGGCTGATGCACGCTGATGGCGTTCAGCACCGCGTGGCGGCCGGCAAAATGTTCGTCCGGCAGGTAGCGGCTGTCCGAACGCGGGTAGGTAATCAGCTTGTGGGTTTCATAAAGCCGCTGGCAGGTGTCCAGTACCGTCTGCGCGCTCAGGCCAAAGCGTTTGCCCGCTTCGATCTGCAGCGCGGAGAGGGAGAACGGCAGCGGCGCGGTGTCGTTTTCGCGTTTGTCGTTATAGCTGGTGACGTTGGCGGGCTGGCCACCGATGCGTGCCACCACGTGATCGGCGAGATCGCGGCGCAGCAAGCGCCCCTCTTCATCCTGATAAGGCTCACAGGCGTCGCTCGGCTGCCACAGCGCCACAAAACGCTCATCCTGCGGCGTGACGATATGCGCTTTGACCTCGAAGTAGTCGCGCGGGATAAAGTTTTCAATCTCTTCATCACGACGCACCACCAGCCCGAGCACCGGCGTCTGCACCCGACCGACCGACAGCACGCCGTCGTAGCCGGCGTTGCGCCCGAGCAGCGTGTAGGCGCGGGTCATATTGATGCCGTACAGCCAGTCGGCGCGCGCGCGGGCCAGCGCCGAGACGCACAACGGGATAAATTCGCGGTTTTCGCGCAGGCGGCCGATAGCACGCTCTACCGCCTGCGGGTTAAGGTCGTTGATCAGGCAGCGCTGCACGCGGCTACGCTTCTCCGCCGGCAGCGTCAGGTAGTCGAGCACCTCATCCACCAGCAGCTGGCCTTCACGGTCCGGGTCACCGGCGTGCACCACCTCGCTGGCCTCCGCCAGCAGCTTTTTAATTACCCCCAGCTGTTTCGCCACCGACGGACGCGGCTTCAGCTGCCACTTCTCGGGCACGATCGGCAGGTCGGCGAGCGACCAGCGGGCAAAGCGGCTGTCGTAGTTGTCAGGCTGCGCCTGCTCTAACAGGTGGCCGACGCACCAGGTGACCACCTGGTCGTTGCCACAGGCAATATAACCGTCACCGCGCCGGTGGGGTTTGGGCAGCACGTCCGCGATGGCACGGGCCAGGCTCGGTTTTTCGGCAATAAACAGACGCATTCAGCTTGCCACTCAGAAATAGCGGACAAACGGCGCGCTGTCGGCCGGCAGCACGGTGGTGGACGACTTCAGTTGCGGGGTGCCGAGATAGAGGAAACCGACGATGGCATCCCCATCGCGGCAGCCGAACGCCTCACGTACCGCCTGATTTTCCGTCCAGGCCCCGCTGCGCCAGATGCCGTTAAAGCCCTGGGCCACGGCGGCCATCTGCATCGCCATCACCGCACAGCCGGCAGAGACCAGCTGCTCCCAGCGCGGCACCTTCGGATGGTCGTCGCAGTGCGCCACCACGGTAATGATCATCGGCGCGCGGAACGGGGCCTGCTGCGCTTTCTCAATCGCCTTATCGTCCTGGCCGCCGTCGCGGGCCACCTGCTCCAGCAGGGCGCTGAAGCGCTCGCGTCCGTCGTTTTCAACGATGATAAAGCGCCACGGCTGCAGCGCGCCGTGGTCCGGGGCGCGCATGCCCGCGCGCAGAATGTTGTCCAGCGCCTCACCTGCCGGTGCCGGCGCCGCTAACCGTGATGCCGAACGGCGATTAACCAGTAATTCCAGAGCGTCCATCACTTTCTCCTGACTTGGGAAACGTTGCGCTGAAACTAGCACAGGATGATGATTTGTTACAGCTTTGCGCTTTTTAATGCTGACAATTCCGCCCCTGCTAATTAGGATGTCTGCATTACTGCCCGCTCTGCGACCTGCGTCCCCTGATGCAGGCGCGGCCGGGTATTCATGGCGACGATGGAGAGCGTATGCGCGTGTTGTGGCGAGTTGTCACTGGCATTTTTAAATGGAGCTGGCGGGTACTGAATTTTATCCGCGAGTTTATCCTCAATCTGTTTCTGATCCTGCTGATCCTGGTCGGTGCCGGGATCTGGGTCCAGCTGCACGGCAGCGACGCGCCGTCAGATGTGCAGAAAGGCGCGCTGACCGTCGATCTGACCGGGGTGGTGGTTGACGACCCGTCGGTCAGCAATAAGTTAAGCAAAATTGGCCGCCAGCTGCTGGGTGCAGGCAGCGACCGCCTGCAGGAGAACTCGCTGTTTGACGTGGTGGATGCGATTCGTCAGGCGAAAAGTGACGATAAGATAACCGGCATGGTGCTGGATCTGCGCAACTTTGCCGGCGCTGACCAGCCTTCGCTGCAGTACATCGGTAAGGCGCTGCGCGAGTTCCGCGACGCGGGCAAGCCGATCTACGCCACCGGGGAGAGCTACAGCCAGGCGCAGTATTATCTCGCCAGCTTCGCGAATAAGATCTATCTGTCGCCGCAGGGCGGCGTCGACCTGCACGGCTTCGCCACCAACAGTCTCTACTACAAAACGCTGCTGGATAAGCTGAAGGTCAGCTCACACGTGTTCCGCGTCGGCACCTACAAATCGGCGGTGGAGCCGTTCCTGCGTGACGATATGTCACCGGCGGCACGCGATGCGGACAGCCGCTGGGTCGGCGAACTGTGGCAGAACTACCTGAACCAGCTGGCCGCTAACCGTCAGCTGACCGCACAGCAGGTGTTCCCGGGCGCGCAGGGGGTTCTCGACAACCTGCAGAAGCTGGGCGGCGATACCGCTCAGTATGCCAAAGAGAACAAGCTGGTCGACGAACTGGCCGGGCCGGCCGCCACCGAACAGCAGCTGGTGAAGGCCTTCGGCTGGGATAAAGACGCAAAGTCTTACGCCGGCACCAGCATTTACAACTATCCGCTGAAGCCCACCGCGACGGCCGACAAAAAAGGCAATATTGCGGTGATCGTGGCCAGCGGCGCGATCATGGACGGTGAAGAGACACCGGGCAGCGTCGGGGGCGACACCACCGCGGCGGAAATCCGCGAAGCGCGTCTGGATAAAGAGATTAAGGCGATCGTCCTCCGGGTCAACAGCCCCGGCGGCAGCGTGACCGCGTCGGAAACCATCCGTGAAGAGCTGGCGGCGGCGAAAGCGGCCGGTAAGCCGGTGGTGGTGTCGATGGGCGGCCTGGCGGCCTCCGGCGGCTACTGGATCTCAACGCCGGCTAACTACATTATCGCCAGCCCGAACACCCTGACCGGTTCGATCGGCATCTTCGGGGTGATCAACACCGTGGAGAACTCGCTGGACAGCATCGGCGTGCATACCGACGGCGTGGCCACCTCTCCGCTGGCGGACATCGCCACCACCAAGGCCCTGCCGCCGGAAGTGCAGCAGATGATGCAGCTGAGCATTGAGTACGGCTATAAGAACTTCCTCGGCCTGGTGGCGGACTCGCGTCATAAAACCCCGGAGCAGATTGATGCGATTGCGCAGGGGCACGTGTGGACCGGTAGCGATGCCAAAGCCAACGGTCTGGTGGACGCGCTGGGCGACTTCGACGACGCGGTGGCTAAGGCCGCCGAGCTGGCGAAAATCAGCCAACCGGAGCTGAAGTGGTATCAGGATCAGCCGGGGATGATCGACCTGCTGTTCAGCCAGATGGACGCCTCAGCAAAGGCCGTTCTGCCCGCCGCGCTGCAGGCATGGCTGCCGGCCCCGCTGTATGACGTGATGGCGTCGATGAAGAAGCAACCCGGCCTGCTGGGCAGCCTCAACGACCCGCAGAACCGCTATGCGTACTGTCTGACCTGTGGTGATGTGAAGTAACTCACTATTCCGCCCGGCAACGCGTTGCCGGGCTGTTTTTCCCCGCCAATCCCCTTATACTGCGCGTTTTCGCCAAGCCTGAGTTTTTATCCATGCAAAAAAAATCGATTTATGTCGCCTATACCGGCGGAACCATCGGCATGCAGCGTTCCGAACAGGGTTTTATCCCGGTTTCCGGCCACCTGCAGCAGCAGGTGGCGAACATGCCGGAGTTCCACCGCCCGGAGATGCCGGACTTTACCATCCATGAGTATCAACCGCTGATCGACTCATCAGATATGACGCCGCAGGACTGGCAATCGATTGCGGATGATATCCGCGACAACTACGACCGCTATGATGGCTTTGTGATCCTGCACGGCACCGACACCATGGCCTTCACCGCGTCTGCCCTCTCCTTTATGCTGGAGAACCTGGCTAAACCGGTTATTGTGACCGGGTCACAAATTCCGCTGGAGCAGCTGCGCTCCGACGGTCAGCAGAACCTGCTGAACTCGCTGTTCGTGGCCGCCAACTACCCGATTAACGAAGTGACCCTGTTCTTTAATAACACCCTGTACCGTGGAAACCGCACCACCAAAGCGCACGCAGATGGCTTCAACGCCTTTGACTCCCCGAACCTGGAGCCGCTGCTGGAAGCCGGCATCCACATTCGCCGCCTGAACACCCCGGCGGCACCGGCCGGCCAGGGCGAGCTGATCGTGCACCCTATCACCCCACAGCCGATCGGCGTGGTAACCATTTATCCGGGGATTTCTGCCGAGGTGGTACGTAACTTCCTGCAGCAGCCGGTGAAGGCGCTGATCCTGCGCTCCTACGGCGTCGGTAACGCGCCGCAGAACAAAGAGTTCCTGCAGGAACTGCGGGACGCGTCGGCGCGCGGGATTGTGGTGGTCAACCTGACGCAGTGCATGTCCGGTAAGGTGAATATGGGCGGTTATGCCACCGGCAACGCGCTGGCGCACGCCGGGGTGATCAGCGGGGCCGATCTGACCGTCGAAGCCACGCTGACCAAACTGCACTGGCTGCTGAGCCAGGACCTGAGCAGTGATGAGATCCGCAGGCTGATGCAAACCAACCTGCGCGGTGAGCTGACGGCGGACTAAATTCACCGTCGGCGGCCAGCCAACCTGTTCAGCAATCTGCTGAACAGGTTTAGCGCTTTTCAGGTAAAATTATTCCTGAAGGAATAGATTCAGGAATAATTACTGCAGGCGAATGCGGGTAACGTCGGGATCGCTGATACCGAACTCTTCTTTCAGCTGTTTTTTGCTCTTCATCACCATCTCACCGCCCTTCGCCACGCTCATATGCTGTGGGTTATCATTGTGTTGCGCCTGCCACAACAGCACCAGCTGCAGGCTGTTCTCCTTCTGCTCCGGCGTCAGCGCCACGCCGTCGGCCCACTTGCCGGTTTCCACCGCCGTGGCCAGCCGCTGATAGACCTCTTCGGTCATGCCGGCAATCATCTCGTTAAGTTCCATTGCTGCTCCGTTACCCCTGGGTGGTGTTGCCTTCATCATCGGTAAAACTCAGCGAAGCGGAGTTGACGCAGTAACGTTCGCCGGTCGGCTGCGGTCCGTCCGGGAACACGTGCCCCAGGTGCGAATCGCAGCTGCCGCAGCGGATCTCAACGCGCTGCATGCCGTGCGTATCGTCTTCCAGATAACGAATGGCGTCGTCGCTACAGGGCTGATAGAAGCTCGGCCAGCCGCAGCCTGAATCATATTTGGTGGTCGAATAGAACAGCGGTGCCTTGCAGATCAGGCAGTGGTAAAGGCCTTCGCTTTTATTGTGCAGCAGTTTACCGGAGTATGGCGGTTCGGTGCCGTGCTGCTGGGTCACGTAGCGCTGCATCTCGGTCAGTTCGTTTTCGGGTGAATGAGGGGAAGTGTTATCGGCCATGGTCTGCTCTCTGGCTAGGTTATTCTGTCAATCTGAACCCTGATTCTAACAAAGACATAACAACATCAGGTGAATTTTTCTTGCAGCCCGTGAGCGGAAAACGCTTCTTCGGAAGAAGTGTGAGCCAGATCACCCTTTGACGAAAGAGTTGCTTTCTTTCCGGGAAAAAGCCCCAATATGTAGCACTGGCACGCGCCAGAGGAACGCACATTTTTTGAATTATTCCTGTCTCAAGGTTTGACCTGTCGCAACAATTGACACGATTCCGCTTGACGCCTGGCGCGGTTTTTGTAATTTTACTGCCAACCTTTTATTCACTATCAACAAGCTGGTGGAATATATGACTATCAAAGTAGGTATCAATGGTTTTGGCCGTATCGGCCGCATCGTTTTCCGTGCTGCTCAGGAACGTTCTGATGTAGAAATCGTTGCCATCAACGATCTGCTCGACGCCGAGTACATGGCTTACATGCTGAAATATGACTCCACTCACGGCCGCTTCAAGGGCACCGTGGAAGTCAAAGACGGCCATCTGGTTGTTAACGGCAAAACCATCCGTGTTACCGCTGAGCGCGATCCAGCTAACCTGAAGTGGAACGAAGCGGGCGTTGACGTGGTTGCTGAAGCCACCGGTATCTTCCTGACCGACGACACCGCGCGTAAACACATCGAAGCTGGCGCCAAGAAAGTCGTTCTGACTGGCCCGTCTAAAGATGACACCCCAATGTTCGTTATGGGCGTTAACCACGCGTCATACGCCGGCCAGGATATCGTGTCAAACGCGTCCTGTACCACCAACTGCCTGGCACCGCTGGCTAAAGTCATCAACGACAAGTTCGGCATCGTTGAAGCGCTGATGACCACCGTACACGCCACCACCGCGACTCAGAAAACCGTTGATGGCCCGTCTCACAAAGACTGGCGCGGCGGCCGCGGCGCATCTCAGAACATCATCCCTTCTTCTACCGGTGCAGCTAAAGCGGTAGGTAAAGTGATCCCTGAGCTGAACGGCAAACTGACCGGTATGGCGTTCCGCGTTCCAACCCCTAACGTTTCTGTGGTTGACCTGACCGCGCGTCTGGCTAAGCCTGCGACCTACAAAGAAATTTGTGCCGCGATCAAAGACGCTGCTGAAGGCGAAATGAAAGGCGTGCTGGGCTACACCGAAGACGAAGTGGTTTCTACCGATTTCAACGGTGAAACGCTGACCTCTATCTTCGATGCGAAAGCCGGTATTGCACTGAGCGACACTTTCGTTAAGCTGGTTTCCTGGTACGATAACGAAACCGGTTACTCCAACAAGGTCCTGGACCTGGTTGCTCACATCGCTAAAAAATAAGCGACGTGAACTAAATCTGAGGGCGACTACGGTCGCCCTTTTTTTTTGCTTAACGTCTGAGGATCATCATGAACGAATCCCTTTTTTCACTGCCGGTCATCAATCAGATTAGCCCTTACCTTTCCCAGCGCCAGCTCGGCGAACTGCCGGTGGTGGTGGTCACCCATCCGAAGGTGCGCGCCGCCGTCACCCTACAGGGCGCGCACCTGGTCGCCTGGCAACCCTCCGGCGAACGGCCGGTTATCTGGCTGAGTGAGAAGACCCCGCTGACCGCGGGCAAGGCAATTCGCGGTGGCGTGCCGATCTGCTGGCCATGGTTTGGCCCGGCAGGCGAGCCGGCGCACGGCTTTGCGCGTAATCTGCCCTGGACGCTCTCCGCCCATGATGAAAACGACGAATGTGTGATGCTGACATTCAGCCTGGAAAGCAGCGAGCAGACCAAAAAGCTGTGGCCGCATGACTTTACGCTGCTGGCCCGCTTCCGCCTCGGCGAGCACTGCGAAATTGAACTGGAAGCCCACGGTGACTACCAGGCGACGGCCGCCCTGCACAGCTACTTTGCGGTGGCCGACATCGCCGGCGTCACCGTTAGCGGGCTTGGGCCAGACTATCTGGACAAGGTTAATAACGGCGCGGCGGGCACCGCGACGGACGGCCGTCAGACCTATCCGGGCCGCATTGACCGTGTCTTTACCGCCCCGGCAGACTGCAGCATCATTGACGATGCGCGCGGTGAACGCGTTGTCGAGGTTTATCATCACTATCAAAGTGACGTTGTCACCTGGAACCCCGGCCCGGAACTCTCCTGCAGCATGGGGGATATGGCGAACGAAGGGTATAAAACCATGGTCTGCGTGGAGACCGCGCGCATCTCTGAGCCGCTGCAGAGCGCCGGTGAACAACCCGCCAGGCTGGCGACGACCTTCCGCCTGCGTAAACGTACGGCGGTACAGGGCTAATCGGATGGCTGCACAGCCTCAGATGGCCGGGCACTGAGCCTGGGGTTACGGGTCAGCGTTAAAACGCTGGCCTGTTGAAAAGCCTGTCCTGCTGCAGCAAAAAAAAACAGGGCGCATTAAGCGCCCTGTTTCATGTTGACACGATCTCTCGCCGTATCAGAAGGTGTAGCTTATCCCGGTCCACAGCAGCATCTGGGAACTCTTATCAACCATCGGGCTGTCTTTAATCTCATCGCCCAGGCGCATGTAGCGGCCGGAGACGGTGGCATTCCAGTGCTCGCTGATGCTCCATGCGCCGGTCAGCTCCAGATAGGGGCTCCAGCTGTCATCGGCTTCATAGCGGTTCAGGCCACTACGCTGAGATTCGCCAGACGAGACGCCGTAGTAGTAATCGTTCTGATTTGAACTGTTCCACAGCGCACCGATGCCCGGCGTCAGGCTGAACTGACCGAACTCAAAGCGGTACAGGTAGGTCAAGTCCCAGATGATCCCGTTGCTGTTGTCCAGCATATCGCCGACCAGCGTGGTGCGCACGATACCCCAGTCCGCGCTGTGCCGATAAGCCAGGCCGCCCATCAGCGTCCAGCGGCGCTTGTTCAGCTCGCGCATGTCGCCATCATCAACGTCGTTCGGGTCGAAGTTCTGCGGCGAACCCAGCACCGTCAGCGACAGCTGATTAGTCGGATCTTTCCACAGGTAGTAGCCCGCCTGCAGGCTCTTAAGATAGAAGCTGTCACCGTCGTAGTTGATTACCGGGACCGGATAGTAACGGTCCTGGCCGCTTTTGTACGGGCTTTCGCTGTACAGCAGCGAAGCGCCAAGGGTTAACGGGGCAGCGTGGGCGAAAGAGGACGCCAGGCAGAGCGAAACGGCGCTGCTCAGGACAGAGAGTTTTACGTAGCTCACAAGTAATTCGATCCATAAATAAAAACGACAGACTTAACATTCTAACCAGGAATACGCAGTTGGTAATAAATTTACATCAAATACAGCACTTAGAATCAATTAACCACGCTAATGTCCTGCCGGGATAATTTACCAGGTGATAGTTGCACCCTCCCCTGCGCATTGCCCGATCGCCACAGCGGTAAGCTATGGAATGCGTTAGCTTCTGTGCCATTTTGTGATCGACTCTGGCATACAAGAATTTACCAACCATTGCCGCGGTGGTTATATTCGCATCTTTAAAGCCTGACACCGTCACATTCACCACTCATCTTCTGAATAGTGACATTTTAGCAGTATTTTATGCTAATTCTCGCACAAAATGTGAGCTCCATTCAGATTATGCGTTGCCCGTTAATACTTGATCTTTCGAGGATACACGCTCATAACAATAAGGACCCAGACGCATTTTTGACCTTGATTCGATTGGTTGGCATAACTGAGAAATACAGTTTGACCCTTGTGTTCCCAATGATTCTAACAGGACGGGCATCTCTATGAATATATTCGATCACTATCGTCAGCGCTACGAAGCTGCCAAGGACGAAGAGTTCACACTGCAGGAATATCTTACCATTTGCCGGCAAGATCGCAGTGCTTACGCCAATGCGGCGGAACGACTGTTAATGGCGATTGGTGAGCCAGTGATGGTCGATACTGCCCAGGAGCCGCGTCTTTCCCGTCTGTTTTCCAACCGCGTGATTGCGCGTTATCCGGCGTTTGAAGAGTTCTACGGCATGGAAGAGGCAATTGAACAGATCGTCTCCTACCTCAAACATGCCGCCCAGGGCCTGGAAGAGAAAAAACAGATCCTCTATCTGCTTGGCCCGGTCGGCGGGGGTAAATCCTCGCTGGCAGAACGCCTGAAGTCGCTGATGCAGCGTGTGCCGATCTACGTGCTGAGCGCCGACGGTGAACGCAGCCCGGTTAACGACCATCCTCTGTGCCTGTTTAATCCGCAGGAGGATGCGCAGATTCTGGAAAAAGAGTACAGCGTTCCGCGCCGTTACCTCGGCACCATCATGTCGCCGTGGGCCGCTAAACGCCTGCACGACTTCGGCGGCGATATTACCCGCTTCAAAGTGGTGAAGGTCTGGCCATCAATCCTGGAACAGCTGGCGATTGCCAAAACTGAACCGGGCGATGAAAACAACCAGGATATCTCCGCGCTGGTGGGTAAAGTTGACATCCGCAAGCTGGAGAACCACGCGCAGAACGATCCGGACGCCTACGGCTATTCCGGCGCGCTGTGCCGGGCCAACCAGGGGATTATGGAGTTCGTCGAGATGTTTAAAGCGCCAATTAAGGTGCTGCATCCGCTGCTGACCGCCACCCAGGAAGGCAACTACAACGGCACTGAGGGCATCTCCGCCCTGCCGTTTAACGGCATTATCCTGGCGCACTCCAACGAATCCGAGTGGGTGACCTTTCGCAACAACAAAAATAACGAAGCCTTCCTCGACCGCGTCTATATCGTCAAGGTGCCTTACTGCCTGCGCGTGTCTGAAGAGATGAAAATTTACGAGAAGCTGCTGGTCAACAGCGAGCTGACCCATGCACCCTGCGCGCCCGGCACGCTGGAAACGCTGGCCCGCTTCTCAATCCTTTCACGCCTGAAAGAGCCTGAGAACTCCAGCACCTACTCGAAAATGCGCGTGTACGACGGCGAAAGCCTGAAGGATACCGATCCGAAGGCCAAGTCATATCAGGAGTATCGCGATTACGCCGGCGTGGATGAAGGGATGAACGGCTTATCCACCCGTTTTGCCTTTAAAATCCTCTCGCGGGTGTTTAACTTCGATCACGCGGAAGTGGCGGCCAACCCGGTGCATCTGTTCTACGTGCTGGAGCAGCAGATCGACCGCGAGCAGTTCCCGCAGGATCAGGCGGAGAAGTATCTGGAACACCTGAAGGGCTACCTGATTCCGAAGTACGCCGAGTTTATCGGCAAGGAGATCCAGACCGCCTACCTGGAGTCGTATTCCGAGTACGGCCAGAACATCTTCGACCGTTACGTCAGCTATGCCGACTTCTGGATCCAGGATCAGGAGTACCGCGACCCGGATACCGGCCAGCTGTTTGACCGCGAAGCGCTGAACGCCGAGCTGGAGAAAATTGAGAAGCCGGCCGGGATCAGTAACCCGAAAGACTTCCGTAATGAGATCGTTAACTTTGTGCTGCGCGCCCGGGCGCACAACAGCGGCCGCAATCCAAACTGGACCAGCTACGAAAAACTGCGCACCGTGATCGAGAAGAAGATGTTTTCCAATACCGAGGAGCTGCTGCCGGTGATCTCGTTTAATGCGAAAACCTCGACCGACGAGCAGAAAAAGCACGATGACTTTGTCGACCGCATGATGGAGAAAGGCTATACGCGTAAACAGGTGCGCCTGCTGTGCGAATGGTATCTGCGGGTAAGAAAATCATCGTAACCGGCGCTATCCTGCACAGGATATGCCTGACAACGGGCCGGGGGTTCACCTCCGGCCCGAGCTGCAACGGTGTTTGGGGGAGCTATGGCCTACTTTATCGACAGGCGACTGAACGGCAAAAACAAAAGCGCGGTTAACCGCCAGCGTTTTTTGCGCCGCTACAAGTCGCAAATTAAACAGTCAATCGCCGGGGCCATTAACAAGCGTTCGGTTACCGACGTTGAGAGCGGCGAGTCCGTCTCGATCCCGATTGAAGACATCAACGAACCGATTTTTCACCAGGGGCGCGGCGGGGAGCGTTACCGCGTGCACCCCGGCAACGACCATTTCGTGCAGAACGATCGCGTAGAGCGGCCACAGGGCGGCGGCGGTGGCGGCGGTGGCGGTCAGGGCCAGGCCGGCAAGGACGGCGAAGGTCAGGATGAATTTGTTTTCCAGATTTCCAAAGATGAGTACCTCGACCTGCTGTTCGAGGACCTGGCGCTGCCGAACCTGAAGCGCAACCAGCATCGTCAGCTTAACGAGTACAAAACCCACCGCGCGGGGTATACCGCCAACGGCGTACCGGCGAATATCAGCGTGGTGCGCTCGCTGCAGAACTCGCTGGCACGGCGTACGGCAATGACCGCCGGCAAGCGACGTCTGCTGCAGGAGCTGGAAGCCGAACTGCAGCTGGCGGAAACCAGCGAGCCGGCGCAGCTGCTGGAAGAGGAGCGGCTGCGCCAGGAGATTGCGGAACTGCGCGCCCGCATTCAGCGGGTGCCGTTTATCGATACCTTTGACCTGCGCTACCGCAACTATGAGAAGCGCCCGGAGCCGTCCAGCCGCGCGGTGATGTTCTGCCTGATGGACGTGTCCGGCTCGATGGATCAGGCCACCAAGGATATGGCCAAACGTTTTTATATCCTGCTCTATCTGTTCCTGAGCCGCACCTACAAGAACGTCGACGTGGTCTATATTCGCCACCATACGCAGGCGAAAGAGGTCGATGAACAGGAGTTTTTCTATTCACAGGAAACCGGAGGCACCATCGTTTCCAGCGCGCTGAAGCTGATGGCGGAGGTGGTAAAAGAGCGCTACGACCCGGCGCAGTGGAATATCTACGCCGCACAGGCCTCTGACGGCGATAACTGGGCGGATGATTCGCCGCTCTGTCATCAGATTCTGGCGAAAGAGATCCTGCCGGTGGTGCGTTACTACAGCTATATCGAAATTACCCGACGTGCGCACCAGACCCTGTGGCGCGAATATGAACATCTGCAGTCAACCTTCGATAATTTTGCCATTCAGCATATACGTGAGCCGGAGGATATCTATCCGGTGTTCCGTGAACTGTTCCGCAAACAGGTGGAAGAGAGCTATTAACCTCCTGCCCTACCGGCGGCTCCCCGCCGCCGGTCCTGTCAGCAATCCGCTGAAAAAAAAGCAAACTTATCCCCTCAGCGGCCGTTTAGCGTGCTTTTTTTAGGTTACCCTGTTGCAGAGTGCCGTTCTCTGCGCTGATTGGGGTAGACTGGCGTTCAGTTTTTGACTTTTTACCCGCACTTAAAACACACTGTTAAAAAATCATATCACTGCCAGGAGTAGCCCCGATTGGAAGCCAGCGCGATTTACAGTTTATTTATCATTGGTTCAGTGCTGGTTGCCGCAAGCATTCTGCTCAGTTCTTTCTCATCCCGCCTCGGCATTCCGATTCTGGTGATCTTCCTTGCGCTGGGCATGCTGGCCGGCGTCGATGGCATCGGCGGCATCGTTTTTGATAACTATCCGGCCGCCTATCTGATCAGTAACCTGGCGCTGGCGGTGATCCTGCTGGACGGCGGCATGCGCACCCAGGCCAGTTCGTTTCGCGTCGCGCTGGGGCCGGCGCTGTCGCTGGCCACCGTCGGCGTGCTGATCACCGCCGGGCTGACCGGGCTGGCGGCGGCCTGGCTGTTTGACCTGAACCTGATCAACGGCTTCCTGGTCGGGGCGATTATCGGCTCTACCGACGCCGCGGCGGTGTTCTCCCTGCTCGGCGGTAAAGGCCTTAACGAGCGCGTCAGCGCCACGCTGGAGATTGAGTCCGGCAGCAATGACCCGATGGCGGTGTTTCTGACCATCACGCTGATTGAGATGATCCAGCAGGGGCAGACCGGACTGAGCTGGATGTTTGTCGTGCACCTGGTGCAGCAGTTTGGCCTCGGCATCGTGCTGGGCATGGGCGGCGGCTGGGGCATTCAGCAGCTGATTAACCGTATTCCTCTCGCCAGCGGCCTCTATCCGCTGCTGGCGGTCAGCGGTGGCATCCTGGTGTTCGCCCTGACCACGGTGATGGAGGGCAGCGGCATTCTGGCGGTTTACCTGTGCGGCTTTGTGCTGGGCAACCGGCCGATCCGCAACCGCCACGGCATTCTGCAGACCTTTGACGGCATGGCCTGGCTGAGCCAGATCGGCATGTTCCTGGTGCTCGGGCTGCTGGTCAATCCGGCCGATCTGTGGAGTATCGCCCTGCCGGCGATGCTGCTGTCGCTGTGGCTGATTCTGGTCGCCCGCCCGCTGTCAATTCTGGTCGGCCTGCTGCCGTTCCGCGGCTTCAATATCCGCGAACGCTTCTTTATCAGCTGGGTGGGGCTGCGCGGCGCGGTACCGATTATCCTGGCGGTATTCCCGATGATGGCGGGCCTGCCGCACGCATCGCTGTTCTTTAATATCGCCTTCTTCGTGGTGCTGGTGTCGCTGATGGTTCAGGGCACCTCGCTCGGCTACGCCGCGCGTAAGGCGCGGGTGATCGTGCCGCCGACCGCCTCGCCGATCTCGCGCGTCGGGCTGGATATCCACCCGGAGAACCCGTGGGAGCAGTTCGTCTACCAGCTGGGTGCCGATAAGTGGTGCGTCGGTGCCGCGCTGCGCGATCTGAAAATGCCGCGCGAAACGCGCATTGCCGCGCTGTTCCGCGACAACCAGCTGCTGCACCCGACCGGTAACACCCGCCTGCGCGAGGGCGACGTGCTCTGCGTGATCGGCCGCGAACGCGACCTGCCGGACCTCGGTAAGCTGTTCAGCGAGTCGCCGCCGCTGGCGATGGACCAGCGCTTCTTCGGCGACTTTATTCTGCAGGCCACCGCGCGTTTGCATGATATCTCCGAAATTTACGGCATCGATCTGGATGAAGAGACCGATACCCAGCAGACGCTGGGGCAGCTGGTGCTGGAGATGATCGGCGGCGCACCGGTGGTCGGGGACCAGGTAGAGTGGAAAAACATGGTCTGGACCGTGGCAGAGAAAGCGGACAATGAAATCGTTAAGATTGGCGTTCGGGTGCAGGAAGATCGGGATTAATCCTGGCTAATTGCCGCCCCTGTGCGGCAATTAGCCACTATGCTTACTGCTGATGTTGTTTAACTGAGGAGTAAAGCATGGGAAATATCGTCAAAATTGGTCGCTATGACGTGGTCGACGCCGAGCTGGACGGGCAGCATTTCAACACCGTCAGCATCCCCTGCCACACCAATCCGGGGCTGTGCGTGCAGCTGGACGGATGGGACGCGCAGACCAGCGTACCGGCGATCGTCGATGGCAAATCCGTCGATCTGGCGCTGGGCCATTACGATACATCGTCCGACCGCTGGATCCTCAATAAACCCGCCTGAAGCCGGCTGATTACCGTTTAACGCCATGAACGGTAATCAGCCCGCCCGTAACGCAGTCAGGTTTACCCTGACTTATTTTCACTTTTTGCTTTTCTTTTCCTGCGCTTAAAACTACCCTGTGCGGCTCGCTTCAAAATGGACACCTGCCTGTTATGCAAAAATTCACGCTGCTGCTGCTCAGCCTGGTGCTGCTTGCACCGCTGGGCATCGATCTCTATCTGCCCACCTTGCCGGAGATCGCCGCCGGGCTGAACACCCCGGTCAGCCTGATCCAGACCACCATCCCGCTGTTTCTGCTGGTGATGGGGCTGGGGCAGATCGTTGCCGGCCCGCTGGTGGATAATCTCGGACGTAAACCGATCGCCCTGATCGGCCTGCTGCTCTACGTCGGCGGCAGCATCCTCGCCGCCACCGCCACCGCCTGGCCGCAGTTCCTCGGCGCGCGCATTATCCAGGGCTGCGCCGTATGCTGTACCGCCGTGGTGGCCTTCAGCGGCGTCCGCGACCGCCTGGACGGTGACGACGCGGCGCGCGCCTACGGTTTTCTCAACGGCGCGCTGAATATCGTGCCGGCGCTGGCCCCGCTGCTTGGAGGTATCCTCGCGGAAGCCTTTGGCTGGCGTGCGAACTTCTGGTTCCTCACCGCCTACGCGGTGGCGATCGGCGTGCTGGTAGTGTTTTTCCTGCCCGAAACCCGCCCGGCCAACACGCAGAAGGTCAGCGGCCTGCCGCTGGGGCAGTACCTGGCGATCCTGCGCCAGCGGCGCTTCCTTGCCTTCGCCTTTGCTAACGCCGGCGCGCTGGGTATGGTGCTGACCTACGTCTCGCTGGCGCCGCACGTGCTGATGACCGAAGGCCGGCTCAGCCCGCTGGCGTTCTCCATCGCCTTCGGCGCCAACGGCTTCTGGATTATGGCCGTCAGCGTGGTGGTCAATAAGGTGATCCGCAAGCTGGGGCGGCCGGTGTGCCTGGCCATCGGCGCGCTGGCGATGCTGCTGGGGTGCGCGATGCTGATCGGCGGCATGCTGCTGTTCCCGGCAAGTCTGCAGAACCACTGGGCGCTGTATATGCTGCCGGTGGCGGTGTCGGTAGCCGGTCTGGCCTTTACCGTCGGCCCGGCTACCAGCTACGCGCTGGAGCCTTACCAGCAGCAGGCCGGTGTGGCCTCGGCGCTGGCCGGGTTTATTCAGATGGCAGGGGGATCGTCGGCGGGTCTGCTGGTGATGGCGCTGCCGCTGGCGGAGAAGAACGCGCTGGCGCTGATGATGCTGCTGGGCGCGCTGCTGGCGTTTTTCGCCTGGCGCACCAGCAAATCAGCGCGCGGTACGATTACCGCGCTCTGATCGTTACTTTACGATAACCGGTACCCGTGGGGCCAGCGCGCACATCAGCTCGTAGCCCACGGTACCGGACGCCGCAGCCACATCGTCTATCTTCACGTTATTGCCCCACAGCTCAACCTTGCTGCCGATACCCGCCTGCGGGCACGGCGTCAGGTCGACAGTGATCATATCCATCGACACCCGGCCGACGACCTGCGTCATCACACCCTCCACGCACACCGGCGTGCCGGTCGGCGACAGGCGCGGATAGCCATCGGCATAACCGCATGCCACCACGCCGATGCGCTGGGCAGAGGCCGCGCGGTAGTGGCCGCCGTAGCCGACTGCGTCGCCTGCGTTCAGCTGCTGCACGCCGATAATCTCGCTGCTTAAGGTCATCACCGGCTGCAGCCCGCTGTCGGCGATGTCCTGCCACTGACCGCTGGGTGACGCGCCATAAAGGATAATGCCGGGGCGCACCCAGTCATGATGGGTGTGTGGGTGCCACAGCGTGGCTGCCGAGTTGGCCAGCGAGCGCGGGCACTGTAATCCTTCTGCCGCCTGCTCAATGCGCTTTAACGGCTCAACGATGCCCTCTGCGGTTTCGGCGGCGGCGAAATGTGCCATCAGCGTCATCTCACCGACGTTGTCCAGCGCGCGCAGCTGCTGCCACGCCTGATGCACCTGCTCAGGCGGGAAGCCAAGGCGGTTCATGCCGCTGTTCACCTTCAGGTAGATATCAATCGGCGCGCTGAGTCGGGCCTCGGCCAGCGCCGCAATCTGCCACGCGCTGTGCACGCTGGTGGTCAGCCGGTAGCGGTCCAGTAGCGCCAGATCCTGTGAATGGAAGAACCCCTCCAGCAGCAGGATCGGTTTTTGCCACCCCAGCTCGCGCAGCAGCACCGCCTCTTCCAGGTTCAGCAGGGCGAAGCCGTCGGTCTCCTGCAGGCTCTGCCAGACGCGTTCGATACCGTGACCGTAAGCGTTGGCCTTCACCACCGACCACAGGCGCGAACCCGCGGCCGCGCGGCGGGCGACCGCCAGGTTATGCCGCAACGCGGCGCTGTCAATCGTTGCGACAATCGGGCGTGACATAGTAACTCCTTGTACCAGCAATACGATAAGTTAACGCACAGGCGCGCTGTGCAGGGGGCGAACGGCCGGGGTATAGCCGGGCAGATAGCGCATCACCGACAGGTCGTCGGCGGCAATATCCGGTGTTTTACCGGAGATCAGGTCCGCCAGCAGCTGGCCGGATCCGCAGGCCATCGTCCAGCCCAGAGTACCATGACCGGTATTAAGGAACAGGTTTTTCAATGGGGTACGACCGACAATCGGCGTACCATCCGGCGTCATCGGGCGCAGCCCGCTCCAGAACGTAGCCTGTTCAATATGCCCGCCCTGCGGATAGAGATCGCGCACCACCATCTCCAGCGTGGCGCGGCGTGCCGGCAGCAGCTGGCTGTTAAACCCGACGATTTCGGCCATGCCGCCGACGCGGATGCGGTTATCAAAACGGGTAATCGCCACTTTATAGGTTTCATCCAGCACCGTAGAGACCGGCGCGGCCTGCTCATCGCGGATTGGAATGGTCAGCGAGTAGCCCTTCAGCGGATAGACCGGCACCTTCACCAGATTGTCCAGCAGCCCGGTGGAAAACGACCCCAGCGCCACCACGTAGCTGTCGGCGGTGATAATCTCATCGCCGCACTTCACCCCGCGGATCTGATTGCCCTCCTGCAGCAGCGCGTCGATGCTCAGGTTGTAGCGGAAGGTGACGCCGGCCTCCGCCGCCATCGCCGCCAGCCGTTGGGTGAACAGCTGGCAGTCCCCTGTTTCATCGTTGGGCAGGCGCAGACCGCCGGTCAGCTTGTGCGCGGTCGCCGCCAGCGCCGGCTCGACGCTGGCCAGCCCGGCGGCCTCCAGAAGCTGATAAGGCACCCCCGCCTCTTTCAGCACCGCAATATCCTTGCTGGCGCTAAGGAACTGCTGCTCGGTGCGGAACAGCTGCAGGGTGCCGCCCTGGCGGCCTTCATAGGCGATTCCGGTCTGCTCGCGCAACGTTTTCAGGCAGTCACGACTGTACTCAGCGATACGAACCATACGGGCTTTGTTCTGCTGATAGTGGCGCATATCGCAGTTGCGCAGCATCTGCCACATCCACTGCAGCTGGAAGCGGCTGCCGTCGAGGCGGATCGCCAGCGGCGCGTGGCGCTGGAACATCCACTTCACCGCTTTCAGCGGCACGCCGGGCGCGGCCCAGGGGGCGGCATAGCCGGGAGAGATCTGTCCGGCGTTGCCCGCGCTGGTTTCCAGCGCCGCACCCGACTGGCGATCGATAACCGTGACCTGATGGCCGGCCTGGGCCAGATACCAGGCGCTGGCCACGCCAACCACTCCACTCCCAAGGATGACAATACGCATAGCGACTCCGCATAACAGGTTGAAAGGGTATTTCACTGCAACCTGGCCTGATTGGCGGTGTAAAACACCAATGACCACCCACAGACCACCGCAGTAAATTTCACATATTTTTCACGGTTTCAGTGAAAAAAAACAAGATACCCCACACAATTAAGTCAAAAATCCTGCTTTACCGGCCTTATCAGCATCAGAAAGCCATTTTCAGGACAAAAAAACCCAATTTCAGCAGAAAGTTATTGCACCATAGTTTGCGCTTATATACAGAACTTTATTCTGAAAATGACCATCAAAATCAGCTTTCACATTATGTTGCGGTCTTTTTTATAACGACTCTGTATTTTCTGCCAAATATTTCATTTGTTTTCAGCACAGGGATAAGAGACAGTGAACTATCATTGAGAAGACTGGCTTTAATTCCAGACCCGCCACGCGTGTTTTCACGCCAGCGCGTTGCCATGAAAACGGACGTTTTGCCGCTACGTGAAGTACCGCAGATACCGGTTTTATAAAAAGGGGTGCGCTATGACCATGATCTTTGACCAGCCAACCACGACCCGCCAACGCCTCAGTGACGGTCCCGACTGGACCTTCGACCTGCTGGACGTCTATTTGAAAGAGATCGACCGGGTAGCGAAATCTTACCGCCTGGACACCTACCCCCATCAGATTGAGGTGATCACCTCCGAGCAGATGATGGATGCCTACTCGAGCGTCGGCATGCCGATCAACTACGCCCACTGGTCGTTTGGTAAAAAGTTTATCGAAACCGAACAGCGTTATAAGCACGGGCAACAGGGGCTGGCCTATGAGATCGTCATCAACTCTAACCCCTGCATCGCCTACCTGATGGAAGAGAACACCATCACCATGCAGGCGCTGGTGATGGCGCACGCCTGTTATGGCCATAACTCCTTCTTCAAAAATAACTATCTGTTCCGCAGCTGGACGGACGCCAGCTCGATCGTCGATTATCTGATTTTTGCCCGTAACTACATCAGCGAATGTGAGGAGCGCTACGGCCAGGAACAGGTGGAACGCCTGCTGGACTCCTGCCACGCGCTGATGAACTACGGCGTCGACCGTTATAAACGCCCGCAAAAAATCTCCCTGCAGGAGGAGAAAGCGCGGCAGAAAAGCCGTGAGGAATATCTGCAGAGCCAGGTGAATATGCTGTGGCGCACCCTGCCGCGGCGCGAGCGCGAAGAGGCACAGTTTGCTGCCGCGCGCTATCCGGCCGAGCCGCAGGAGAACCTGCTGTACTTTATGGAGAAAAACGCCCCGCTGCTCGAACCCTGGCAGCGTGAGTGCCTACGCATCGTCAGAAAGGTCAGCCAGTATTTTTACCCGCAGAAGCAGACCCAGGTGATGAACGAAGGCTGGGCCACCTTCTGGCACTACACTATCCTCAACCATCTCTATGACGAGGGCAAAGTGTCCGAACGCTTTATGCTGGAGTTTCTGCACAGCCACACCAACGTGGTGTTTCAGCCGCCGTATAACAGCCAGTGGTATAACGGCATTAACCCCTACGCGCTCGGCTTTGCCATGTTCCAGGATATTAAGCGCATCTGTCAGGAGCCTACCGAGGAGGACCGTTACTGGTTCCCGGACATTGCCGGTAAGGACTGGCTGGAGACGCTGCACTTTGCGATGCGCGAGTTTAAGGATGAGAGCTTTATCAGCCAGTTCCTGTCGCCAAAGGTGATGCGTGACCTGCGCCTGTTTACGGTGATGGACGATGACCGCAATAACTACCTGGAGATCGCGGCGATCCACGACGAGGCCGGCTACCGCGCCATCCGCCAGCAGCTGTCGGCGCAGTACAATCTGAGCAATCTGGAGCCGAATATTCAGGTATGGGACGTCGATCTGCGCGGCGATCGTTCGCTGACGCTGCGCTACGTGCCGCACAACCGCGCGCCGCTGGACAAAAGCCGCCGTGAAGTGTTGAAACACGTCCACCGCCTGTGGGGGTTTGACGTGCACCTGGAGCAGCAGAATGAAGATGGCGGTACCGAACTGCTCGACCGCTGCCCGCCGCGGCCGGGTGTCCCGCTGTAACGCAGCCCGCATGAAAAAAGCCGGTCAGCTTACGCTGACCGGCTTTTTACTGGGCGTTCCGCTTAGCGGCGCGGCGGCGGCAGATCGGTCGGCATGTTGACCTGCATGGCGTGCCAGATCTCACCGCTGCGGCGGCCGTAGTCACGCACGCTGTCCACCACCTGTTCATAGTC
The DNA here is from genome assembly GCF_002865965.1 of Erwinia sp. B116. Classification (NCBI taxonomy): domain Bacteria; kingdom Pseudomonadati; phylum Pseudomonadota; class Gammaproteobacteria; order Enterobacterales; family Erwiniaceae; genus Erwinia; species Erwinia sp. B116. Next base: position 78,900 of record NZ_JRZZ01000008.1, on the reverse strand, counting down.
ACCGCTCTGGCAGTAGCCGAGCAGCTGCTGATAGAAATCTCGCGCCAGCTGCCGGGCTTCCGGATTGGAGAAGTAGTGGCGCCCGACGCGGGTATACAACCCCTTCAGTCCGTTGAGGATTAGCCCGTAAATAGGGTTGCCTGACGCGAAGGCCAGCCCACGGAAGATGTTGTAATCAAGTTCGGTGTAGGCTTCGGCGTGATCGTCCGCCAGTGCTGCCGTCTCCAGCACCTCACGCGCTTTATCCGGGTGGTTGTGAATCGCACGACGGATAAAGATCGACGAAATATTGGTGCGAACGGAGAGCAGGTTGTCAATTAACTGCGGCACGCTGTCGTGGTCAAGCCGCGCCAGAGTTTCCAGAATATTCAGGCCGGAGGTTTCCCAGAAGTTGTTCACTTTGGTTGGTTTGCCGTGCTGAATTGTCAGCCAGCCGTCACGCGCCAGGCGCTGCAGCACTTCACGCAGCGTGGTACGTGTTACCCCAATCAGCTCAGAGAGTTCGCGTTCGGCGGGAAGAATAGAACCTGGCGGGAAACGGCTGTTCCAGATACTTTCAATAATGTACTCTTCAGCGAAACCCGCAGGGCTCTGCGCCTTAATAACCATAGCGTTTTGTTTCCGGCTACAAAATTTCAGCTCATCATAGCAGACCCCCCCTGCAACACCTAGTTAGCCACTACGTAAAAAGGCGATCCCCTGCAAAAAAAAGCAACGCGGTTTCACCTGTTTACCGCCCAAACGGGTCCGGTCAGCGGGGTCGCCAGCGGCTGAACCGCCCACGTGCGCTGCCGGCAACGCTTTTTCAAACCGAAGTTTAATTCAGGTCATCCTGATGCTTAAAATTTAGGGTGCGAGGCTCTCAGCGCCGGCGTTTTGGTTTACACTGCCGGTTCAACGCTTACTACATGGACAGACTTATGTTGAGATATTTGAATCGCTGCTCGTACGGCCGGGGCGCCTGGCTGTTGATGGCGTTTACGGCTTTTTTACTTGAAATAGTTGCGCTGTACTTTCAACACGTGATGGGGCTAAAGCCGTGCGTTATGTGTATTTATGAGCGCTGCGCGCTATTTGGCGTGATGGGTGCCGGCATCGTCGGGGCCGTTGCGCCAAAAACGCCGCTGCGCTGGGTAGCGATTGCGGTCTGGCTGTACAGTGCCTGGGAAGGGGTGCGTCTCTCCTGGGAACATACCATGATTCAGCTTCACCCTTCTCCGTTTGTCACCTGTGATTTTGCCGCGCGCTTCCCGTCCTGGCTGCCGCTGGACAAGTGGCTGCCGTCGGTGTTTGTTGCCAGCGGCGACTGTGCAGAAAAAGGCTGGACCTTCCTGACGCTGAGCATGCCGCAGTGGATGGTGGGCATTTTTGCCGCCTACCTGCTGGCCGGCGTGCTGGTGCTGATTGCCCAGGCCTTCCGCCCGAAACGCCGCGATCTGTTCAACCGCTAATACCGTCTGAGCCAGTGCGCTGGCTCAGATCTTCCTGACTTATTTGCCGTACCAGCGCGGGCGGTTAATGATGTGCTCTTCCCAGTCCACCACTTCACTCTCATGCACCGCAATATGGCGCACCGAAATGCGCGCCGCATGCATCGCCGCGCGCGAACCGTGGCGCAGCGGGTGCCACGCCGGCAGCGTCTTGCCCTCTGCCAGCACACGATAGGCGCAGCTGGGCGGCAGCCAGGCGAAGGTCGGCAGATTATCCCGCGTCAGCTTGATACAGTCCTCTTCCAGCTCAAAACGCCGCTCGTAGTTACGGCACTGGCAGGTTTTGATATTGAGCTGGTTACAGGCGACGTTAGTGAAATAGATTTCATCGGTGTCCGCATCCTGCAGCTTGTTCAGGCAGCACTGGCCACAGCCGTCACATAAGGACTCCCACTCGTCGTCGCTCATTTGTTCCAGCGTTTTACGCTGCCAGAAAGGGGTATCAGTCATGTTGGGATCCGCTTAAGTGTAAAAAACCCGACTCTTATAGAGGGTTTGGCAGCCGGATGCAAGGGCGGGGTTTCAGGCTGCCACGAGGGGGCAGCCCGTGGCAGGGTTACAGTACGCGGGTGGAGAGGCTGCGCCCGCCCAGCGAAACCTCCAGACGGTCACCGGACACCATCGGCCCAACGCCCTCCGGCGTGCCGGTCAGGATTACGTCCCCGGCGTGCAGGGTAAAGAACTGACTCATATAGGCAATCAGCGGCAGGATGCGGTGGATCATATCCGCGGTGCTGCCCTGCTGACGGAGCTCGCCGTTGACGACCAGCTGCAGTTCGACGTTCTGCGGGTCATGGTCAAATTCAGCGACGGGGATAAAACCGGAGATCGGGCAGGAGTTGTCAAAGGCCTTGGCTTTTTCCCACGGCTGGCCGGCTTTTTTACACCCCGCCTGCACGTCACGCAGCGTCAGATCCAGCGCCACGCCGTAACCGGCAATCGCCTGCGCCACGTGTGCTTCCGTCGCCTGCTTCAGCGTTGCGCCGATCAGCACCGCCAGCTCGACTTCATGGTGCACCGCACCGAGGTTAGCCGGAATCGACAGCGGCTGTTTGATGTCGCACAGCGCCGTTTCCGGCTTGATAAACAGCACCGGCTCGGTCGGGGTGACGCTGCCCATCTCTTTAATGTGTCTGGCATAGTTGCTTCCGACGCAGACCACCTTGCTCACCGGATAATCCAACAACGCGCCCTGCCAGTTGTGATGCTGATACATACTGTTCCCCTGCATGATGCGCGAGCGGTCAGCCTTGGCGACGACCATCGCGCGTTAAGTGTGCGGCCGCACCGGCGATGTGCCGATACCCTGAACAAAATAATAAGCCCGATTGCCCGGTGCCGGGCGACAGAAATTGTTTTAAAGCGTAAATGAGCAGCGGACAGCAGGCTGCAAATGAACGTTATTTAACGCCATCCTCATTTTTCAGATGGCTCTTAAGCAGGCTTTCAATCGGCGGTGGGATTTGTAAATAAAAACCCTCATCGCGTAATGCGGTTTTAACCTTATCAATATCTGCGCTAACCAGCTTGCGGCTGCCGTCCAGCGGCAACAGCATCGCCAGCTGCGGCTTACCGAACCCCTGCATCAGCGCCTCAGGCACCCGCGAGAAATCGTCCTTTTTTTCGACATAAAGATAAGTCTGGTCGCGCTTTGGACTTCTGTAGATCACACAAAACATATTTTTTACTCGAATTAACCTGGAAGGTGACTTGCCTGAATATTACAGTAACTATAACATGCTTGCAGACCTTCGGAATATTGTCCTGCCATGATTAGCTGGCACAACGTGCCGCCGATTAAGTAAGGATGAGAAATAACAGGACTGAGCGGGACAGATGTCACAATCGCCAATCGAGTTTAAAGGCAGCAGTTTCACGCTGTCAGTCGTTCATTTGCACCACACCGATCCTGAAACCGTGCGCAGAGCGCTGGCGGCGAAGGTGAGTCAGGCACCGGCGTTTCTGAAAAATGCGCCGGTTGTGGTCAACGTCTCTGCGCTGCCAAACAACATTAACTGGCGGCTGATGCAGCAGGCGATCCTGTCTACCGGGTTGCACATTGTCGGCATCAGCGGCTGTAAAGATGAACAGCTGAAGCGCATCATTGCCCGTTCCGGGCTGCCGGTGTTGAGCGAAGGCAAGGAGCAGAAGCCGGAGCCGGCCCCTGAACCTGCGCCTGCACCGGTCGCGGTGCCTGAACCGGTTGAAGAGAGCGCCCGTACCCGGGTGATCGCTACCCCTGTCCGTTCCGGGCAACAAATCTATGCCAAAAACTGTGACCTGATCGTCACCAATAACGTGAGTGCCGGCGCAGAGCTGATTGCGGATGGCAATATTCATATTTACGGCATGATGCGCGGCAGGGCCCTGGCCGGTGCCGGCGGTGATAAAAATTGCCAGATTTTTTGTACCCACCTGTCAGCCGAGCTGGTCTCTATCGCCGGTGAATACTGGATTATGGATCAAATTCCGGCTGAGTTTTTTGGGAAAGCGTCCCGTCTGCGTCTTGCAGACGGCGCATTGACTATACAGACACTGAACTGAGCAAGGCTCACTCTTTTCTTTTCTTAAGGAAAATCATTTTATGGCACGCATTATTGTTGTTACATCTGGTAAAGGAGGCGTCGGTAAAACCACCTCCAGCGCGGCCATCGCTACCGGTTTAGCGCAGAAAGGTAAAAAGACCGTGGTGATCGATTTCGACATTGGTCTGCGCAACCTGGATCTGATCATGGGCTGCGAGCGGCGCGTGGTGTATGACTTTGTTAACGTAATTCAGGGTGATGCCACGCTGAACCAGGCGTTAATTAAAGACAAACGTACCGAAAACCTGTTTATCCTGCCGGCGTCGCAAACCCGTGATAAAGACGCGTTGACCCGCGACGGCGTGGAGAAGGTGCTGGACGATCTCGGCAAGATGGACTTTGATTTTATCGTCTGTGACTCGCCGGCCGGCATCGAAACCGGTGCGCTGATGGCGCTCTATTTCGCCGACGAAGCCATTATCACCACCAACCCGGAAGTCTCTTCGGTACGCGATTCGGACCGTATTCTGGGGATCCTTTCGTCAAAATCCCGCCGGGCCGAAAACAGCCAGGACCCGATTAAAGAGCACCTGCTGCTGACCCGCTACAATCCGGGCCGCGTCAGCCGTGGTGATATGCTGAGCATGGAAGACGTGCTGGAAATTCTGCGCATCCCGCTGGCCGGCGTTATTCCGGAAGACCAGTCCGTGCTGCGCGCCTCCAACCAGGGTGAACCGGTGATCCTTGATGCCGAGTCTGATGCCGGCAAAGCCTATGCCGATACCGTTGCCCGCCTGCTCGGAGAAGAACGTCCCTTCCGCTTCATTGAAGAAGAGAAGAAGGGTTTCCTGAAACGCCTGTTTGGGGGATAAACCATGGCCTTACTCGATTTCTTTTTATCCCGAAAAAAGAACACAGCCAACATAGCCAAGGAACGGCTGCAGATCATCGTTGCAGAACGCAGGAGGGGCGACAGTGAGCCCCACTATCTGCCGCAGCTGAAGAAAGATCTGTTGGAGGTGATCTGCCGTTACGTGAAGATTGACCCGGAGATGCTGAGCGTGAAGCTGGATCAAAAAGAGGATGATATTTCGATTCTCGAGCTGAACGTCACCTTACCGGAAGCGGAAGACGCCCCGAAATGACCGACGGCTGCTCATGATATTCCCCTGCTGTCAGGCAGGGGAATATCGCGTTTAACCCGCCGCCAGCAGGCGGTTGATCTCCGGCTCCAGCAGCGCCCCGCGCCAGCCATCCACCAGCTCCGGCTTATGCTCCTGCGGTTTTAACTTCCAGTACCAGCTCAGCAGCTGATTGATCTGACGGCGTGACGCCAGCAGCTCAGGGCTGACGCCGTGCTTTTCTGCCGTCTCGGCCACCAGCGCCTTCAGCGCCTTAAATATCTGTTTGTACTGCGGCTGATCGATCAGATTTACCAGCGGAGCCGGCAGCGCCTCTTCCGGCAGGGCCTCCGCCTGAGCCACCAGCGCCAGCAGCGCGCGACCGTGGAAGCGGATCTCCTGCCCCGGTACGCCCAGGTGCTCCAGTTCACCGAGCGAACCCGGCAGATAGCGCGCTACCTTCCACAGGTTCTCTTCGCGCACCACAAAATTAACCGCCATATCTTTTTCACGTGCCAGGTTCAGCCGCCAGGCTCCCAGCAGACGCAGTGCCGCCAGCTGACGCGGACGCAGCTGCCATGCATTGGTCATTTCACGCCAGGCTTCCTGCGGATCGAGCTGGGCGGTGCGGCGCTGACACAGCAGGCGGCACTCATCCAGCGCGGCGGCCATCTGGCCGGCGGCCTCGGTTTCCGCCATCAGCTTGTGGGCAACCGGCAGCAGATAGAAGACGTCCGCCGCCGCGTAGACGCACTGTTTTTCGGTCAGCGGGCGCGCCAGCCAGTCGGTACGCGACTCGCTCTTGTCCAGCGCGATGCCGGTAAAAGACTCGACGATGGTGGCAAAGCCGCAGCTGAGCGGACGTCCGCTGAACGCCGCGAGGATCTGGGTGTCGATCATCGGCTGCGGCAGCACGCCAAACTGGTGCAGAAACACCTCAAGATCTTCGCTACCGGCGTGCAGAAACTTGGTTACCCCGGCGTCCAGCAGCAGGTCGCGGAACGGCGTCCAGTCACCGATGGTGAGCGGGTCAATCAGCGAGATGGTTTCGCCGTCAAATAGCTGGATCAAGCCAAGGCGGGGATAGTAGGTACGGGTACGGACAAATTCGGTATCCAGCGCCAGCGCGGGTACCTGACGGGCACGCAGGCAGACTTCGGCCAGCGCGTCATCGGTGGTGATCATGGTGTAATTCAAAATTGCATTCTCTCGCCGCAGCGCTGGTTCAGGCCGCGGTCAGCTGGCGTTAACGGTTAACGGCCGGGACCCCGGCCGTTAGGTTTTCTGTTCAGGCCGCCGTTGAGCCGGCCTGTTTAATGACTTCATCCCGCAGTTCACGGCGCAGGATCTTGCCGACGTTGGTTTTGGGCAGCTCGTCGCGGAATTCCACGATCCTCGGCACCTTATAGCCGGTCAGGTGTTTTTTGCAGTGGGCGATCAGCTCCTGTTCGCTCAGCGACGGATCCTTCTTAACCACGCAAATTTTGACCGCTTCACCACTGACCTCGCTCGGTACGCCAATGGCAGCGGCTTCGCGCACCTTAGGATGCAGCATCAGCACGTCTTCAATCTCATTCGGATAGACGTTAAAGCCGGAGACGAGGATCATATCTTTTTTGCGATCGATAATACGCATAAAGCCTTCAGGGTCAACGGTAACAATATCGCCGCTGCGAAGCCAACCGTTTCTCATCACCTCGTCGGTGGCGTCCGGCCGCTGCCAGTAGCCGAGCATCACCTGCGGCCCTTTAATGCACAGCTCGCCCGGCTCCCCTTCCGGCACGTCGTTGCCGGCGTCATCGACCAGGCGGATGTCGGTCGAGGGCACCGGCAGGCCGATGCTGCCGTTGTGGCACTTAATATCATAGGGGTTCACCGAGACCAGCGGCGAGCACTCCGTCAGGCCGTAGCCCTCCAGCAGATAGTGGCCGGTGAGCTTTTCCCAGCGCTCGGCGACCGCCTTTTGTACCGCCATGCCGCCGCCTGCCGACAGGCTGAGGGACGAGAAATCGAGCTGATTAAAGTTGGCGTCGTTGAGCAGCGCGTTAAACAGGGTGTTCACCCCGGTAATGGCGGTGAAAGGATAGCGCGCCAGCTCCTTCACCAGCCCCGGGATATCGCGAGGATTGGTGATCAGCAGGTTGGCCCCGCCCAGATCGATAAACAGCAGGCAGTTCACCGTCAGCGCAAAGATATGGTACAGCGGCAGCGCGGTGACCACCGTCTCCTGCCCCTCTTTCAGCAGTGAGCCATAGGTGGCCCGGCTCTGTTCGAGGTTGGCCTGCATATTGCGATGGGTAAGCATCGCCCCTTTGGCCACGCCAGTGGTGCCGCCGGTATACTGCAGAAACGCCAGGTCGTCGTTGGTAATCGCCGGTTTCTGATAAGGCAGTTCTGCGCCGCGCTGCAGCACGTGGCGGAACGAAATCGCCCCCGGCAGATGGTACTTCGGCACCATTTTTTTAATGTATCTGACCACAAAATTCACCAGCGTGCCTTTGACCGGCGAAAGCTGGTCACCCAGCCGGGTGAGGATCACGTGTTTGACCGCGGTGCGGGCCACCACTTTTTCCAGCGTATGGGCAAAATTCGAGACGATAACAATCGCGCTGGCACCGCTGTCGTTGAGCTGATGCTCCAGCTCGCGCGGGGTGTACAGCGGATTAACGTTGACCACGATCATACCGGCGCGCAACACGCCGAACAACGCCACCGGATACTGCAGCAGGTTTGGCATCATCAGCGCCACGCGGTCGCCCTTCTTCAACCCCAGCTCCTGCTGCAGGTAGGCGGCGAACGCCCGGCTGCGCGCGTCCAGCTGCGCGTAGGTCATGCTCTGGCCCATATTGATAAAGGCGGTCTGCTGCGCGTAACGGGCAGAAGCGTACTCGAACAGGTCGATTAGAGAAGCATAACGATCGGCATTAATTTCAGCCGGAACATCGGCGGGATAACGTTTTAACCAAACCTTATGCAAGCTATCACCTCGGAAACTATTATTGGTTGTCATCGCAGCCTCGGCACGTCGGCATTTGTTAACATTATTTTAACTCAGCGTACCAGTTTGCTGAGCAAACTGTTAAGAGGTTGCGAAGCCCATCACTAAATTTCTCCGTCAGGGAGAAAACAGATAAAAAAAAGGCATATCCGCCATCACACAGCGGATATGCCGTGAATCAGTCCGCACAGGCCGCCTATTCGGTCAGAATGGTCTGTACCTGGGAAGGGCCGGTATTGTAATAGAAGGCCGGTGGTGGCCCCCAGTAGCCGCCACGGTGGCGATAGCCCGGTCCGTACCAGATCCACGGGTCGATCGGTGCCGGTGGTGAAACAATCTGCTGCACCCGGTGCCAGCGCTGGTAGCCGCTAACGTTAACCACCACAAAGTTATAGGACGCGCCGTTGATGCTGCCCTTTTCGGTGCCTTTGATCGGGCCGACCACCGTCACCATCTGGTCGCGGAAATCGACCGGATCGACAAAGCCGTTAATGTCGGCATAAATGCGGCCGATCGAGGCGGACCCCAGACGCGGACGGGCCCCCTCATCCAGCGGCATGGCGGCGATCTCCAGCCGGGTTTTACCGGTCTGGTTGAGCACGTTGACCACCTTGCCGCCGAAGCGCGACTCCTGGCCGGTAAACAGCTGCGGCGCGCCCAGCACGCGGGCCAGGTCCTGCTGCGGCACCGGCGACGAACCTTTGATCGAATCCGGCACGCTGACGCAGCCGGCCAGCAGCAGCGCGGCCGCCAGCAGCAGGCTGCCGGGTAAAAGAGCGGTTCTACGCATTATGTTGTTCTCCCCTGATAACATCACTCTTTTGACTGCACGCGCTGCAAATAGTTGCCGTAACGTTAGTCGCGGCCCGGTAATTTTTTCCACGCCACTTCATTGCGCAGATAGGTCGGCTCGGCGTGTTCCGGTGCTACGCTCAGGCCCGCGGCCAGCGCCTGTACGGCCAGCGGCAGCATATCCTGCGCGCACGGCAGCTCTACCGAACTCATCGTCAGCGTCAGCGGGCTGGCCTCTGCCAGCTGCGGCCAGGCCTTCCAGCCGGTACCGGCGCAGGCCCAGTCACCCTCCAGCGCCGCCATCCGCGCCGCGGCGGCCTCCGGTTTCAACACCGCTTCACTCTGCTCACCCTGCCAGACGCCGTGCGCATCGCGCTGATATTCCGCCCAGTAGACTTCCCCCATGCGGGCGTCGATCGCCACCAGCACCCGGGTTGCCCCGTGCAGCCGCCAGGCGCTCTCGGCCATGGTTTTCAGCGTGGAGACACCCACCAGCGGCAGCCCGGCACCCAGCGCCAGCCCCTGCGCGATACCTATTCCAATGCGTACGCCGGTAAAGCTGCCCGGCCCGCGGCCAAACGCCAGCGCGTCAAGCTGCTGCAGCTGCAGTTCACCCTGCTGCAGGATCTGCTGCACCAGCGGCAGAATGCGCTGGGTATGTTCGCGGGCGCAGAGTTCAAAATGCGCCAGCTGCTGCTGGCCGTTGAGCAACGCAACCGAGCAGGCTTCCGTGGCGGTATCAATGGCTAAAATTCGCGTGGACATCGCAACCTCTGGGGATAAAATTTTTCGGCGCGCATGATAGCATAGCGCGCGGTGAATTACTGCTGCGTCAGCGGTTTAAGAAAGTCGATGGCGCGGGCCAGATCGCGGGTGCGCGGCGCCGGCGGCAGGCTGTTTAAAAACACCGCACCGTACGGGCGCATCACCAGCCGCCCGTCGCAGATCACCAGCACGCCGCGATCGGAGACGTCGCGGATCAGCCGCCCCACCCCCTGCTTCAGGGTGATCACCGCATCCGGCAGCTGCACGTCGTCAAAAGGCTCGCCGCCGCGCAGCTTACAGTCTTCCATGCGCGCCTTCAGCAGCGGATCGTCCGGTGAGGTGAACGGCAGCTTGTCAATGATCACCAGCGACAGCACGTCGCCGCGCACGTCCACCCCTTCCCAGAAGCTGCTGGTGGCCACCAGCAGCGCGTTACCCAGGCTGACGAACTGATGCAGCAGCTGGCCTTTGCTGGTCTCCCCCTGCAGCAGCACCGGCAGCGTCAGGGTGGCGCGAAACTCCGCAGCCACCTCGCGCATCACCTGATGCGAGGTACAGAGAAAGAAGCAGCGCCCGCCGTTGGCCTCGATCAGCGGGCGTAGCGTGCGCGCCAGCAGCCGTGCGCCACCCGGCTGGTTGGGCACCGGCAGGTTACGCGGCACGCACAGCAGCGCCTGCTGCGCGTAGTCAAACGGGCTGTCGAGGATCAGCGTCTCGGCCTCGCCAACGCCCAGCCGCTCGACGAAGTGCCCCATCTGGCCGTTGACCGCCAGGGTGGCCGAGGTGAAGATCCAGCTGGCCGGGCGCTCGTCCATCACCTCACGGAAGCGTTCGGAGACGGAGAGCGGGGTCAGCGCCAGAATAAAGTGGCGGGCGTTACATTCGTACCAGTAGCTGAAGCCCGGCTGGTCAACCTGTTTCAGCCGCTTAAGCCGGCCACGGTAGAGCGCCGCGCGCTCAAAGGCCGCGTCGAGCAGCGCCGAGCGGCCCAGCGACAGTTTAGCCACGTCGTAACAGAGCTCCAGCGCATCGTCCAGCAGCAGCAGCGCGCGCTGAATGTTTTTATCCGCCAGCAGATCGCGCAGGTTACCGCGAAAGCCGGGATCGCCCAGCGCCAGGCGGAAATCAGCAGCCGCCTGCGCCAGCCGGTCAGCGGATTTCTGCAGCTGCTGCACGTCACGCACTTCGGTGCGGTAAGCAATGGTGATGTCTTTGGCGAGGTCCAGCAGCTGGCGGCTGGAGAGCTGCTGACCAAAATACTGGCTGGCAATGTCCGGTACCTGATGGGCTTCATCGAAGATCATCACGTCAGCCTCGGGGATCAGTTCGGCAAAGCCGCTCTCCTTAACCACCATATCGGCGAGGAACAGGTGATGGTTGACCACGATCACGTCGGCCTCCATCGCCTTACGGCGCGCCTTAACCACAAAGCACTCTTTATACTGCGGGCAGTCGCTGCCAAGGCAGTTATCGTTGGTGCTGGTCACCAGCGGCCAGATCGGGCTGTCTTCCGCCACGCCACCGCAGGTGCTGATGTCGCCTTCGACGGTTTCATTTGACCAGCCGCGCAGGTGTACGAGGTCGCTCATCGCCTGCACCGCCAGATCGCCGCCGGCCAGCGACTGCTGCTCCAGCCGTTCCAGGCAGAGGTAGTTGGAGCGCCCTTTCAGCAACGCCAGCTGCCCTTTAAACTTCAGCGCCTTTGCCACGGTGGGCAGGTCACGGCTGTAGAGCTGATCCTGCAGCGCCTTGGAACCGGTGGAAACGATCACTTTTTTGCCGGCGCGCAGCGCCGGAGCCAGGTAGGCGTAAGTTTTGCCGGTCCCGGTCCCCGCTTCCACCACCAGCTCGTGGCGACCGTCAATCGCCCGCTCAACGGCAGCGGCCATCAGCCGCTGCGGCTCACGCGGTTTAAAGCCGGGAATCGCCTTCGCCAGCGCGCCGTCTACTGCAAAATCGTCTGCCACATTACCTCACCGGCTACTAAAAACTACTGTGGATTATGTCAGTATTGCCCGACTGATGCAAAAGCAGGCGGCACCGGCCCTGCGGGGGATGGGCTACCGCCTGCGGGCAGCAAAGGGGGAAAAATGCCCGTAGTGCGTCTGCACACCCTGCCACCGCGTTGCAATGCGGCGTGACAGCAACCGGCCCTTTATGCCAGGCTAGCGCGGTTTCGCATTCTGCAAAAGGAGCAGCACATGACCATTGAACGTCTCGACCCCGAGCACCGCATGTCGGAAGCCGTCATTCATAACGACACCATTTACTACACCAGCGTGCCGGAAAACCTCGACGCCGACGCGGAAGCCCAGACCGCCAACGCGCTGGCGGTGATCGACCGCATCCTGGCGCGCGCCGGATCCGATAAGAGCCGCATTCTGGATGCGACCATTTTCCTGGTGAACAAAGAGGACTTCGCCGCCATGAACCGGGCGTGGGATGCGTGGGTATCACCGGGCAACGCGCCGGTGCGCTGTACGGTGCAGGCTAATCTGATGCACCCGCAGTATCTGGTTGAGATCAAAGTGATCGCCGCGAAGTAACACCGGCGCACAGTCGGGGCGGGGGCAGCGGCGCTACGCGCGCCCTCGTCTTGGTGCGGATCGGCCAGGTGCGGCAGGCCGGCACCCCGATCCGGAGCAATGATAATGATTCAGTACTGGTCGTCTTCGTCTTCGTCGTCTTTATCGTCACGGTCTGGATCGGCGACATAGTCCTCTTCATCGTCGTCGAACATCACCGCAACGTGGCCGCCGGTGTGGGTGCTGCGGATCTCCGCCGCCACCAGACCGATCGCCTGGCCACTGCTCATCCCCTGCGCCATCAGTTCCTGAATGCGCTCGACGGCCTGCTGTTGCTGCTCATAGCTGAGCGCGGGTAAACCTGAAAACATAATGACTCCTGTTAATTTGCCCGGCGGATTATTCCACGGCTGACAAAGAGATGCCAGCGGCAGAAAAATATGCCAGGCTGGCAGCCCTGTAACCGATCACCCTGCTGAAATCTCATGTTACCTGTTTATCATGCGCTTCCCTATACGCCCGACGCCGCCGGGCTGCTGTTTGCCCGTCTTGCCCATCTGCCGTGGGCGATGCTGCTGCACTCCGGATTTGCCGAGCACGCCGACAACCGTTTCGATATCCTGGTCGCCGAGCCGCGCATCACCCTGACCACCCGCGGCGACAGCACGACCATCGCCGACGGCGACCGGCAGCAGGTCTCCGGTGAGGATCCGCTGCTGTTGCTGCAGCAGCAGCTGGGCGCCTGCGGGCTGACCGCCGACTGGCGCGAGGATCTGCCGTTCCAGGGCGGCGCGCTCGGCCTGTTCGGCTACGATCTCGGCCGCCGCTTTGAAACGCTGCCGCAACAGGCGACGGCGCAGCTGACCACGCCGGATATGGCGGTGGGCATCTACGACTGGGCGCTGATTGCCGATCACCATCGGCAGGCGCTGACGCTGGTGGTGCACGGCGATCTGCAAGCGCGCCTCGACTGGCTGCAGGTGCAGCAGGCCCCGGCCGTTGAGGATTTTCGCCTGACCGGCGACTGGCAGTCGAATATGTCGCGCGAAGAGTACGGCGATAAATTCCGCCAGATCCAGCAGTGGCTGCTGGCCGGCGACTGTTATCAGGTTAACCTGGCACAGCGCTTCACCGCCCCGTACCGCGGTAACGAATGGCAGGCCTTCCGCCGGCTGTGCGCCGCAAACCGCGCGCCGTTCAGCGCCTTTATCCGTCTTGCCGACAGCGCGGTGCTCAGCCTTTCGCCGGAGCGTTTTATCCGCCTGGAGCAGGGCGAAATCGAAACCCGGCCGATCAAGGGCACCCTGCCCCGGCTGGACGATGCCGCCGCCGATCGCCTGCAGGCCGAACGGCTCGCCCGCTCGCCAAAAGACCGCAGCGAAAACCTGATGATCGTCGATCTGCTGCGTAACGACATCGGCCGGGTGGCGACGCCCGGCAGCGTTAAGGTGCCTGAGCTGTTTGTGGTGGAGCCGTTCCCGGCCGTGCACCATCTGGTCAGCACCATTACTGCCACCCTGCAGCCGCAGCTGAGCGCCTGCGATCTGCTGCGCGCCTGCTTCCCTGGAGGCTCGATCACCGGCGCGCCCAAGGTGCGGGCGATGCAGATCATTGAGGAACTTGAGCCGCAGCGGCGTAACGCCTGGTGCGGCAGCATCGGCTACCTCAGCCTGTGCGGGCGGATGGACAGCAGCATCACTATTCGCACGCTGATTGCCGAAGCGGGTAGCCTTTACTGTGCCGCCGGCGGCGGCATCGTTGCCGACAGCGAGGAAGCCGCCGAGTACCAGGAGACCTTCGACAAGGTGAGACGCATTTTGCCCCGCCTGACCGGCGATGACGAGGAGGCGCACGATGAACGCTAACCTGCCGCTGGAGCGCTTTCTGGCGCGCTTTGTGCTGCAGCCGCCGCACAAAGCCGCGCCGCTGCGGCCGCTGCGCCAGGCCGCGGTACTGGTGCCGGTGGTGGCGCATCCGTCACCGACCCTGCTGCTGACCCGCCGCGCCGCCAGCCTGCGTAAACACGCCGGCCAGGTGGCTTTTCCCGGCGGCATGCGCGACAGCAGCGACAGCTCGCTGGTGATGACCGCGCTGCGGGAAGCCGAAGAGGAGGTGGCGCTGCCCGCTTCGGCGGTCCGGGTGGTCGGCGTGCTGCCGCCGGTGACCAGCAGCACCGGCTTTGCCGTCACCCCGGTGCTCGGCATCGTGTCGCCGGGTATCGCCTGGCAGCCGAACGCCGGCGAAGTGGAGTCTGTTTTTGAGATGCCGCTGGAGGAGGCGCTGCGCACCGGGCGCTACTCGCCGTTCGACTTCATCCGCAACGGCAGCGACCAGCGCGTCTGGCTGTCATGGTTCGACGACTACTTTATCTGGGGTATGACCGCCGGTATCATCCGCCAGCTGAGCCTGCAGGTGGCAAAAACGGCGCAAAGCGGTTAAAATAGTAACATATGTCGGTCAGAATCGCGTCTTTCCATTATATTTAACTGCTTTGTTGCCGTATGGCGATCCAAATCACTGCAAGTCTGTGGGTTTTCATTTATATTTCACCCAATTTTGTGAGTACACCAGGTCACAGCGTATCAATACCCCTAAGGAGCGTTTAACGTGATTAGCGTTTTCGACATGTTTAAGATCGGCATTGGCCCGTCCAGTTCGCACACGGTTGGCCCAATGAAAGCCGGCAAACAGTTTGTCGACGATTTGGTCAACAACCGCCAGCTGTCCTCGGTTACGCGGATCGCCGTCGACGTCTATGGCTCCCTGTCACTGACCGGGAAGGGCCACCACACCGATATCGCCATCATTATGGGCCTCTCCGGCGCGATGCCGGATACCGTGGATATCGACAGCATTCCCGGCTTTATCCGTGACGTGGAAGCACGCCAGCGCCTGCTGCTGGCCAACGGTGCCCACGAGGTCGACTTCCCGCGCGAAGGCGGCATGGTGTTCCGTAGCGATAACCTCTCACTGCATGAAAACGGCATGAGCATCCACGCTTACGCCGGCGAACTGAAAATCTACAGCAAGACCTACTATTCGGTCGGCGGTGGTTTTATCGTTGATGAAGAGAACTACGGTAAATCTACGCTGAGCACGGTGTCGGTGCCCTACCCGTTCCACTCGGCTAAAGAGATGCTGGGCCACTGCCAGCAGAACGGCATGTCGCTCTCCGGCATGGTGATGAAAAACGAGCTGGCGCTGCACACCCGCGAAGAGATCGAAGGCTACTTCGCCGCCGTCTGGCAGACCATGCGCGACTGTATCGATCGCGGCCTGAACACCGAAGGCGTACTGCCCGGCCCGCTGCGCGTTCCGCGTCGTGCCTCGGCGCTGCGCCGCCTGCTGGTTTCGTCGGACAAACTCTCCAGCGACCCGATGAACGTGATTGACTGGGTGAACATGTTCGCGCTGGCGGTCAACGAAGAGAACGCCGCCGGTGGCCGGGTAGTCACCGCACCGACTAACGGCGCCTGTGGCATCGTGCCGGCGGTGCTGGCCTACTATGACCACTTTATTCAGCCGGTGACGACCGATGTTTTCGTACGTTACTTTATGGCCTGCGGCGCGATCGGCATCCTTTATAAGATGAATGCGTCAATCTCCGGTGCCGAAGTCGGCTGCCAGGGCGAAGTGGGCGTGGCCTGTTCGATGGCGGCCGCGGGCCTTGCCGAGCTGCTGGGAGCCAGCCCGGAGCAGGTGTGCGTGGCGGCAGAGATCGGCATGGAGCATAACCTCGGCCTGACCTGCGACCCGGTAGCGGGCCAGGTGCAGGTGCCGTGCATTGAGCGCAACGCGATTGCCTCGGTGAAGGCGATCAACTCCGCGCGAATGGCGATGCGCCGTACCAGCGAAGCCCGTGTTTCGCTGGATAAAGTCATTGAGACCATGTACGAAACCGGTAAAGACATGAACGCCAAATATCGCGAAACCTCGCGTGGCGGGCTGGCCATTAAAGTCCAGTGTGACTGACCCGAAAACGCCACCGCAACGGTGGCGTTTTTTTTGTTGTTTTGTAAAAAAACTTCCGCTACCCGCTATCTCCCAATCCGGGAAACGGCTAGAGTGTCTGCGCGTGTTTTGTGAGAGTAAGTGCCTGTTTTACTGCCACTCAGCTTTTCTCTTCAGCACTACTAAACTTAATGTCTCACTGGCCGATAACAGTTATTCGGTCTCTGTATACGCGTCTTGCTCTGAGGGTGGTTACTGATGCAAATGTCCCAGGAAGTTTTAGGACAGTTTCGCCGTAAGCGATTTCTTATCGCTGCGGTTGTTGCCGCATTGGTGCTTATTCTCACCCTCTCTCTGCGCTATATGGAAGAGAAAGGTCGAATCGAGCAGCAGTCACGCACCTTTGCTTACAACGCCATTCAACGCTTTGACCGTATGTTCTCGCCGCTTGACGTTGCAGCTAATAACACCCTCGGCCTGGTCGGATTAAGCTGCGAACAGGTGCGTTTCCCGCTGGTTGAAAAACTGGCGATGCTGCAGACCGTTCGTTCGGTGCTGCTGGTCGATGACGACCGCATCTACTGCTCAAGTATCTACGGCAGCGTCAGCATCCCCTTCAGCGATACCTATCCGGAACTGGCGGTCAATAATCAGCGCATGAAGCTGGCGGTGGATCAGGACCTGCTGAAAGGATCGCCGGTGCTGCTGCTGTGGACGCCGCGCTCGCTGGATAACCGCTCAGGCATTATGCAGGTGGTGAACATTGAGCTGATGACCAACTACCTGCTGGAACCGACGCTGCCGTGGGTTGAAAGGGCGATTTTTAAGGTCGCCGGCAAGAGCCTTGAGTACGGCAACCCGATGATCGAAGAGGCGGTTCCCTCAGAAGACGAGGTCAGCGTAGAGCAGGCCTCGTTGCGTTATCCGTTCACCATTACCCTGTTTGGCCCGTCACCGGCCCGGCTGGCGCTGGTCACCGTGCCTTCGCAGCTGCCGCTGGCGCTGCTGCTCAGCATGCTGATGGGCTACATCGTCTGGCTGGCCACCGCTAACCGTATGAGCCTCTCCTGGCAGATCAGCTACGGCATCACCGCCCGCGAATTTATGGTCTATGCCCAGCCGCTGATCAACGCCCGCACCGGGGCCTGCGACGGTATCGAACTGCTGCTGCGCTGGCACAACCCGCGCCAGGGGTGGATCCCGCCTGACGTGTTTATCCCGCTGGCCGAGCGGCAGAATCTGATTGCGCCGCTGACCCGCTTTGTGATCGGTGAAGCGGTGCGCCACCTGCCCTCCTTACCTGCCCGCAACAGCTTCCATATCGCCATCAACGTTGCCGCCAGCCACTTCCATGACAAAGCAATTATCGACGACCTGCAGAGCCTGTGGTGGCCGGCCAATCCAAAACCGCAGCTGATCGTCGAGCTGACCGAGCGCGACTCGCTGCCGGTGGTCGATCAGCGGGTGGTGTCACACCTGCACGAAATCGGCGTGCAGCTGGCGATCGATGATTTTGGCACCGGTCACAGCTCGCTCTCCTACCTGAAGACCCTCAGCCCGGATATTCTCAAAATTGATAAGGTGTTCACCGCCGCCATCGGCACCGACGCCATTAACGCCACCGTAACCGATATGGTGATTTCTCTCGCCCAGCGGCTGAACATCAGCCTGGTGGCCGAAGGGGTGGAAACCGCGGAGCAGGCTGAGTATCTGCGCGAACGCGGCGTCGACGTGCTGCAGGGTTATTTCTACGCCCGCCCGATGCCGCTGGCAGATATTCCGGACTGGCTGGTGAGTTGCGGGGCTGGTGTGCTGCTTAGCTGCTTAGCTGCTTAGCTGCTTAGTGACAGAATGACAGAATGACAGAATGACAGAATGACAGAATGACAGAATGACAGAATGACAGAATGACAGAATGACAGCGTGAAGGATAAAGAAAAGGCCGGGTCAATAACCCGGCCTTTTTATTTCCCGCAACGCGGGCAGATTACTCGTCGTGCTCGCCTTCGTGCTCATCGCGCTGGCGGGTCACCCTGACCAGATCGACACGATAGTCGGTGGCTTCAATAATCTGGAAGCTTAGCGGCGCCATCTCAATCACCTCGCCCGGCTGCGGCAGCTGACCTTTCTGTGCAATCAGCAGGCCCGCCAGCGAAGCGTGGTCATCTTCCGGTTTCACCAGCACGTCGGTATCCAGCAACTGCTGCAGGGAGTGCAGGTCGGTACCGCCCTTCACCAGCCAGCCGTCGCCGTCGGCGATAATATCCGGGGTTTCATCCTCGTCCGGGAACTCACCGGCGATCGCTTCCAGCACGTCCAGCGGCGTAATCAGCCCCTGTACCACGCCAAATTCGCTGGTGACCACCACAAAGCTGCCCTTGGCACGGCGCAGCACGCCCAGCAGGTTCAGCGGGTCAAGAGTATCAGGCACGATAATCGGCGGGGTCGCCGCCGCGAAGGTGGCCACGTCCACGCCGTGATCCAGCGCCACCAGCAGCTCTTTCGCCCGCACCACGCCGATCACCTCATCCAACTCGCCGCGGCACACCGGGAACAGGCTGTGCGGGGTGTCGAGCAGCTGAATACGGATCTCATCCGCCGGACGGCTGGCATCCACCCACGAGATATTGCCGCGCGGGGTCATAATGCTGCGCACCGAGCGCGAGGCCAGGGTCAGCACGCCGTTAATCATGTAACGCTCTTCGTCTTTAAACGCTTCCTGCGGCAGCGCGGCAGAGACTTCGCTGCTCTCGCTGCTGTGGTTTTCGCTCTGGCGACGGCCGCCCATCAGACGCTGAATCGCCTCTGCGGTACGTTCACGCATCGGCCGGTGCGCCTGGTGGCGTACAAAGTTACGCCGCGCAATCTGGTTAAACAGCTCAATCAGCACCGAGAAGCCAATCGCCGCGTACAGGTAGCCTTTCGGAATGTGGAAACCGAAGCCTTCCGCCATCAGGCTGAGGCCGATCATCAGCAGGAAGCTGAGGCACAGTACCACCACGGTAGGATGCGCGTTGACGAAGCGGGTCAGCGGCTTTGAGGCCAGCAGCATCACGCCCATGGCGATCACCACGGCGGTCATCATCACGGCCAGGTTATTCACCATGCCTACGGCGGTAATCACCGCGTCCAGCGAGAAGACGGCATCGAGGATCACGATCTGCACCACCACCGCCCAGAAACTGGCATAACCTTTGTTACCCCCGCCGTGGCTATCGCGGTTTTCCAGCCGTTCATGAAGCTCCATCGTCGCCTTGAACAGCAGGAACAGCCCCCCCAGCAACAGGATCAGATCGCGGCCGGAGAAGGTCAGGCTGCCCACGCTGAACAGCGGCGTGGTGAGCGTCACGATCCATGAGATCAGCGACAGCAGGCCCAGGCGCATTATCAGCGCCAGCGAGAGTCCGATCAGTCGCGCTTTGTCACGCTGCTTAGGCGGCAGCTTGTCGGCAAGGATGGCGATAAACACCAGGTTATCAATACCGAGCACGATCTCCAGTACGATCAGCGTGAGAAGACCTACCCAGATTGAGGGGTCTAAGAGAAATTCCATGACAGACTCCGGAAAAAGGTACAGGAAGACGCAGCAGACGTTCGCATGAGCGTGCAGCAGGCATTAACTGGGGTAAACGACAGGGTGGTGTCGGCAGAGATAAGCAGATCCGTAGAGCCCGGCGGCATGATTAAACGACTTCGGTGACAGTCCATGGGGAGGGCTGAGGCCCGTTACTCCTGTTTGAAAAAGGATCCTTACTTTAGCAGCAGAAAACGGCCGGTCAAATCTTTTATCACCCGCACCGGGTAAACCATTGTCAATGCAGGTCGACCACGGCGGTATTGTGCGCATAAAGCCTCTAAATTACTGAGCAAGGTCACATAATTTATTTTTTCACCTACTAAAATAAATCCCGGTATTGCTGGCTTTGGTTAGCTATGCTGAATAATCAACCGATCACCGTTCTACAGAAGGACAGGCTAGCAAGCTGAAAAAGACAGAAAATCTGATGCGGCCCTGACTCCAGGGGTCGTCGCCAACCGGAAAGGAGGGTGCAAGTGACTATTGCGATTGTAATTGGCACACACGGCTGGGCAGCGGAACAACTGCTGAAAACCGCCGAAATGTTGCTGGGAGAACAGGACAACGTTGGCTGGATCGACTTTGTTCCCGGTGAGAACGCGGAAACGCTGATTGAGAAGTATCAACAACGACTGAGCCAGCTGGATACCGCTCAGGGGGTGTTGTTCCTGGTGGACACCTGGGGCGGCAGCCCGTTTAACGCCGCCAGCCGGCTGGTGGTGGATCAGGCCCTGCACGACGTGGTGGCCGGGGTGAATATCCCGATGCTGGTGGAAGTGCTGATGGCGCGGGATGACAACCCGACCTTCGACGAACTGGTGGCGCTGGCGGTGGAAACCGGCCGCGAAGGCGTAAAAGCGCTGAAGGCCCCGGCGGCGGAAGCCGTCGTTAAGCGCCCCGCCCCAAATGCCACCACTGCCCCGGCGGCCCCCCTGCAACCCGGTGAGCGGATGAAGATTGGCCTGGCGCGCATTGACGATCGCCTGATCCACGGCCAGGTTGCCACCCGCTGGACCAAAGAGACCAACGTCAGCCGCATTATCGTGGTCAGTGACGAGGTGGCCGCCGACCACGTGCGCAAAACGCTGCTCACCCAGGTGGCACCGCCCGGCGTCACCGCCCACGTGGTCGACGTAGCAAAAATGATCCGCGTGTGGGATAACCCGAAATACGCCGGTGAAAAAGTGATGCTGCTGTTCACCAATCCGACCGACGTCGAGCGCCTGGTGGAACAGGGCGTGGCGATCACCACGGTCAATATTGGCGGCATGGCTTTTCGCCAGGGCAAAACCCAGGTGAACAATGCCGTTTCGGTAGACGAGAAAGACATCGCCGCGTTTAAAAAACTGCACGCGCGGGGTATTGAGCTGGAAGTGCGTAAGGTGTCCGGCGACCCGCGGCTGAAAATGATGGATTTACTGGCCAAACTCAATCCGTAACCGGTGCTGCCGGGCGCGCGTAGCCGCGCCGTTCTGGCAATCCAGAGGAGAAGTGTGATGGAGATTACCACGCTACAAATTGTGCTGATATTTATCGTCGCCTGTATTGCGGGCATGGGGTCAATCCTCGATGAATTTCAGTTTCACCGGCCGCTGGTGGCCTGTACGTTGATCGGTATCGTGCTCGGCGATATGAAAACCGGGATTATTATCGGCGGTACGCTGGAGATGATTGCGCTGGGCTGGATGAATATCGGTGCCGCGGTGGCACCGGATGCCGCGCTGGCGTCAATTATCTCCACCATTCTGGTTATCGCCGGTGGGCAGAGCGTTGGCGCGGGTATTGCGCTGGCGATCCCGCTGGCCGCGGCGGGCCAGGTGCTGACCATCATCGTGCGTACCGTTACCGTGGCCTTCCAGCACGCGGCGGATAAAGCGGCGGAGAAAGGCAACCTCAGCGCTATTTCGTGGATCCACGTCTCGGCGCTGGTGCTGCAGGCGATGCGTATCGCCATTCCGGCGCTGATCGTGGCGGTTTCCGTCGGCACCCACGCCGTGCAGGAGATGCTTAACGCCATTCCTGATGTGGTGACCAACGGCCTGAATATCGCCGGTGGGATGATCGTGGTGGTCGGTTACGCGATGGTGATCAACATGATGCGTGCCGGCTATCTGATGCCGTTCTTCTACCTGGGGTTCGTCACCGCCGCCTTTACCAGCTTTAACCTGGTGGCGCTGGGGGTGATTGGCGTGGTGATGGCGATTCTGTACATCCAGCTGGCACCGAAATATAACCGTGTTGCCGGTGCGCAGTCCGCCTCTCCGGTTCATAACGACCTCGACAACGAACTCGATTAAGGAGCGGTGAACAATGAGTGACATCACAACGCCAAAAAAACTGACGCCGGGCGACGTCCGCAGCGTGTTTCTGCGCTCTAACCTGTTCCAGGGATCGTGGAACTTTGAACGTATGCAGGCGCTGGGCTTCTGCTACTCGATGGTACCGGTGATCAGACGCCTCTACCCGGAGAACAACGACGAGCGTAAACAGGCGATCAAACGCCATCTGGAGTTCTTTAACACCCATCCTTACGTGGCCGCCCCGGTGCTCGGTGTCACCATGGCGATGGAAGAGCAGCGTGCCAACGGCGCGGCGATCGACGACGCGGCGATCAACGGCATCAAGGTTGGCCTGATGGGGCCGCTGGCCGGGGTCGGTGACCCGATCTTCTGGGGCACCGTGCGGCCGGTGTTTGCCGCGCTGGGGGCCGGGATTGCCATGAGCGGCAGTCTGCTGGGGCCGCTGCTGTTCTTCGTGCTGTTTAACCTGGTACGTCTGCTGGTGCGTTATTACGGCGTGGCTTACGGCTATCGTAAAGGGGTGGATATCGTTAACGATATGGGCGGCGGCTTCCTGCAGAAACTGACGGAAGGAGCGTCGATTCTCGGCCTGTTTGTGATGGGGGCGCTGGTTAACAAATGGACCCACGTTGACGTGCCGCTGGTGGTCTCGCGCATAACCGACCAGACCGGCAAAACCACCGTCACCACCGTCCAGTCAATTCTCGATCAGCTGATGCCGGGGCTGATCCCGCTGCTGCTGACCTTCGGCTGTATGTGGCTGCTGCGCCGTAAGGTCAACCCGCTGTGGATCATCATCGGCTTCTTTGTGATTGGTATCTTTGGTTACTGGGTGGGCCTGCTGGGCGTATAAGCGCGCCGTCAGAGTATGCTGTCATCGGGCCGGCTTTTGCCGGCCCTTATTATGGAGGTGGTTATGTCACTGACTGACGTTGTATTACTGGTCTTTATCCTGCTGATTCTGCTTTATGGTCTTTACGACGAACTGGTGATGCCGCTACGGCACGGCCCCACCCGGCTCAAAATTTTACTGCAGCGCCGCAGCAAGCTGGACAGCCTGATCTTTCTCGGCCTGCTGGCGATCCTGATCTGGCAGAACCTGAGTAACGCCGGACCGCAGTTGACCCTGCTGCTACTGATGGCGCTGGCGGTACTTGCCATCTGGCTGTTCTGGATCCGCGCTCCAAAACTGCTGTTTAAAGACCAGGGCTTTTTTTACGCCAACGTCTTTATCCGCAATGAGCGCATCAGCGCCATCAACCTGTCGGAAGACGGCGTGCTGGTGATTACGCTGGAAAAAAGACGCCTGCTGATCCACGTGCGTCAGCTCGACGATCTGGAGACCATCTACCGGTTTATGCTGACCAGCAGCCAGGAAGGTCAGCCCCTCTGACACGGTGCATCAGGTAGTTCAGGCCGTCGCTTTTATTGCTGTTCCCGATCTTCCTGCTGCTTCTGCTGTTCCTGAGCATCCTGCTGCCCCTCAGCGTCCTGCTCCCGGGCCAGCTCGGCCACCGGCAGTGCCCCGGCCGCCCGCTGCCACAGGCGCAGGGTGAAGTCGGCCTCGCAGGCAAAAGCGTCGGTGGTGGCCAGAATGCCCCACACTTCCGGGCGCGCCCGCCATGCGAATGGCGTCATCTGCAGCAACGCGGCCGACTCCTCACTGTTCAGCGTCATCGGGTAGCTGAGCGACTGCTCCTGCTGCAGGCTGAAACCGGGCATCTGCTCCGGTGTGGTGTCGTGCAGCTGTACGTCCTGGTAAATCAGCGCTTTAAACTGAATCAGATGTCGCGGGCCGGGGGTGACGGTCAGCACGTAGCCGCCCGGTTTCACCACCCGCGCCAGCTCTTCGGCCTTGCAGGGGGCATAGATGCGCAGCACCGCGTCAAACTGCGCCTCGGCAAACGGCAGCCGGTGGCTTGACGCAACGCAAAACTCAACGTTGTGATAGCGTTTAGCCCCGGAGCGTACGGCGATCTTCGCCACGTCCAGCCCCCAGACTACCGCCTCACCCTGCGCCTGCAGCCGGCTGGCCACCGCCTGGGTGTAGTACCCTTCCCCACAGCCGATATCAAGCACCTTCGCCGCGCCCGACGGCAGGATGCCGGCCAGCAGATCGCACACCTGCTGCTGCAGCGGTTGATAGTGACCGGCGTCGAGGAAATCACGCCGCGCCTGCATCATCTCCGCATTGTCGCCAGGCTGGCGTGAGCGTTTATGTTGTACCGGTAGCAGATTGACATACCCCTCCTTCGCACGATCGAACTGATGCTGGTTGGCACAGCGCCAGCTGCGCTGCTCAAAGGTCAGCGGCTGCTGGCAGAGGGGGCACTGATACGACATAAAGACTCTCCGGGGAAAATGACGGCGGCAGTCTACTGCAAATCTGCTGGCAGGGGCAGCCAAATCTTGCAGGCAACAAAAAAGCCCGGTCATCGCTGACCGGGCTTTAGCATTCAGATTTCAGCCTTCATCACGCACCGGGCGCGCATCAGGCTCAGATCGAAAATTAGATTGCGGTGACGTTCACAGCAGCAGGGCCTTTCTGGCCGTCCTGAATTTCGAACTCAACGTTCTGGCCTTCGGCCAGAGTTTTGAAGCCGTTACCCTGGATTGCAGAGAAGTGTACGAACACGTCTTTGCTGCCGTCAGCAGGAGTAATGAAACCAAAACCTTTAGACTCGTTGAACCACTTAACCTGACCTTTAATCTTTGCCATTTTGCAAATTCCTTAGAGTGTTTTTTCGCCCGTGGGCATAACCGTACAGAAAAACCAGAGACATTACTGCATGAGGCATTAATTAAGGCTCGGCAAGGAAGCGGTATTCAACGTCAACGTCTTTACTCAGAACTTCTTTACTGAAGATGCCACACATAAACAGGATTGTACCTCGTTTTACCCATTTGGTTTATCACATATTCGCCAATTAATGGCAAGTTATTTTTAACTCAACTTGCGGCTTCGCACAGATTTGAAACAATAGCTGCGATAAAGTGCACATTCAGGGTAATTATCATGCAAACAAACCGTACACTTAGTGCTCAAATGTTACGCCGACGTGCGCCCCGTCTGGTGAGCGCGTCGATGACAGGGCAGCACAAAAAACCTGCCCTCACCGCCAGGGCTCTACTTTATGCTGTGATTGTTGCCTGCTGATGACAACGCGATACCCTAATTCCACCGGAGCGCCCCCCTCAGGATAAACCATTGCCTTATAAGATTTTTTCCTGAATGTATGCACAATGAATATTTGCTGAATAAATACGCTGCACCAAAAAAAGGAAAATCCTTCCACTCTGCCCCATTTAATCGCAAAGGCCGCGTAGAATAGATGTTCCCTTCTGGTTCAATTATTAGCGCATAATTAGATGCTGCTCTCATTTTCGGCATTAGATATAAGAAAATACTGTAGCATTACTCTTGACAGATATTAGCCAGCCCGCGGCTTTCGCCAATCCGCCAGGCGGCGAAGCGCTCACCGTCCATGCCGGACGCCTGCAGCGCATCTGACAACACCTGTGGCGGGGCATCCAGCGACTCGTCGGCCAGCTCAAATACGCCCCAGTGGATAGGAACGGTGAGCGGTTGACCGAGATCGCCATACAGCGAGACGGCCTGCTGCGGATCCATATGCTGCCCTTGCATGAACCATTCTGGTGCATAGGCCCCGACCGGCAGCGCGGCCAGGTTAAATGGCCCGAGCCTCCGCGGGATCTCCAGCAGATTCTCCGAATAGCCGCTGTCGCCGCTGAACCAGAAGTTCAGCGCCTGGTACTGCACCACCCAGCCACACCACAGCGAGCGGTTACGATCCCACAGCGTGCGCATGCTCCAGTGCCGGGCGGGCACCGCATGCACCCGCAGCCCGCCGATGCAGGTAAACTGCCACCAGTCCAGCTCGGTCACGCGCCGCGCGCCGCGCTTGCGGAACCAGCGGGCCAGCCCCAGCGGCACCACGAACTCGGTCTGCGGGAAGCGTTTGATAATCGCCTTAATGGTTGGCAGGTCCAGGTGATCGTAGTGATTGTGCGAGATCAATACGCAGTCGACGCGCGGCAAATCGGCGATCGCAAGCGCAGCCGGGGTTTTCCGTTGCGGCCCGTAAAAACGCAGCGGTGACGCTCGCAGGGAGAGCGCCGGGTCAATCAGCGTGATCTTGCCGCCGGTGCGCAGCATCAGACAGGCGTGGCCTAACCACCACACCCGGTCATCGTTGCCGCTGAGGTCGGCCGGCTGCCACCACTGCGCCGTAAACTGCGGGTAGCCCTGCGCCGGCGGCAGCGGCAGCCCCTGGGCTTTGCGCTCGCGCTGCCAGCGCCGCAGGTCACCGGGCTGGCGCAGATCGGGTTCAGGGTTACAGAAGCCTTCCGGAGTGTGGTGGGCCAGTGAGGGATCGTACCAGGGATTATTCCAGGCCATTGCGGTTAGTTAACTCCAGCGGCTCAGCGTTCAGGGATCATACGGATAAAATCTTTTTCAGCGCTCTGCTCTTCCTGCGCCGCCGGCTCGTTACCCACCACTTTGTCACTCAGCCGGCGCAACAGCGCGTTTTGTTGCTTTTGTTCTTCCAGCAGTTGCTCCAGCAGCTGGATCTGCTGATTGGCCCGCACGCTGGCGCGGTTAACATAAAACCAGACCACCAGCCCGACGATCGTCAGGGCGGCTCCAATACAGGCCGACGCGATGCTGAACGCGCCGTTCATTGTTTCGTTCATACAAACCTCTGAGGGAGTAATGGCTGCCATCATGCCCGGCAGCGCTGCGGCAGTGATTCTACTCACAACCGCGATAATTGATAGTTTCCTCACAAAAATTTACCGGCGTGCGGCGGAAAACCGCCACAGATTCAGCATCCTCTGAGTGCCACCAGGCCAGATTCAGGTCATGCTGATCACCGGGCCGGCAGTCACGGCCCGCACACAGTTCAACAGACAATAATAAGGGGACAGGATGAAAATCTTAACGCGTCTGGTCGCGCTGCTGGTGATTATCTGGCTGGCGATGCTGTTTACCGGTTACGGCGTTCTGACCGGCAGTACCAAAAACGTCGCGGGCCTGGGCCTGCAGTGCCAGTATCTGACCGCCCGTGGGATGGTGGTGGCGCAGTATCTGCACACTGACAGCGGCATCGTCGGCGTCACCGACTGCCCGCTGTTGCGCAAAAGCAGCGAAGTGGTGGATAACTAACCGGACGGGCCGCCTTGCCGGCGGCCCGCCAGCCCGCTATGTCTTCACAGGGCGTGGCGTATAACAAACATTCTTGCAATTCTTATCTCATTTACAGATTGGTAGAAATCGTAAAAACCCTTAGCATGCTTACATTCTTCTCTTAGCCTGCACTTCACTATGTCCTCTTCTGTTACTGACGGCCTGCCGTTACCGCAGCGCTACGGCGCGATCCTGGCGATCGCGCTGGGTATTACCGTCGCCGTGCTCGACGGCGCAATCGCCAACGTGGCGCTGCCGACCATTTCCCGCGAGCTGAACGCCAGCCCGGCGGAGTCGATCTGGATCGTTAATGCCTACCAGCTGGCGATTATCATTTCGCTGCTGTCGCTCTCCTACCTCGGCGATATGGTCGGTTACCGGCGCGTCTATCAGTGCGGCCTGGTACTGTTTACCGCCACCTCGCTGTTCTGTGCACTCTCAGACTCGCTGGGCATGCTGACTTTCGCCCGCGTTTTGCAGGGGTTTGGCGCGGCCGCGCTGATGAGCGTCAACACCGCGCTGATCCGCATCATCTATCCGCAGCGCCACCTGGGCCGCGGCATGGGCATCAATTCGCTGATCGTTGCCGTCTCCGTCGCGGCCGGGCCAACGGTGGCGGCGGCGGTGCTGTCGGTGGCCTCCTGGCAGTGGCTGTTCCTGATCAATATCCCTATCGGTATGCCGGCACTGTGGCTCGCGCTGCGTTTCCTGCCCGCTAACGCGCAAAAAAGCCAAGGGCAACGTTTCGACCTGCTGAGCGGCATCATGAACGCGCTAACCTTCGGCCTGCTGCTGTCGCTGCTCAGCGGCTTTGCACAGGGGGTGGACGGCCGGCTGCTGCTGGCTGAGCTGGTGGGGCTGCTGGCGGTCGGCACGCTGTTTATCCGCCGCCAGCTGACGATGAGCGTGCCGCTGCTGCCGGTTGACCTGCTGCGCATCCCGATTTTTGCCATGTCGCTCTGCACCTCGGTATGCTCGTTCTGCGCACAGATGCTGGCGATGGTCTCGCTGCCGTTTATGTTGCAGGGCGTGCTGCAGAAGAGTGAAGTGGCGACCGGGTTGCTGCTGACCCCCTGGCCGCTGGCGACCATGGTGATGGCACCGATCGCCGGACGACTGATTGAGAAGGTGCACGCCGGGCTGCTCGGCGCGGTCGGGCTGGCGATGTTTGCCGGCGGGCTGTTTGCGCTGGCGCTGCTGCCGGCGATGCCGACGGACCTCGATATCATCTGGCGGATGATGCTGTGCGGTGCCGGTTTCGGCCTGTTCCAGTCGCCGAACAACCACACCATTATCTCGTCCGCGCCCCGCCACCGCAGCGGCGGCGCCAGCGGCATGCTCGGCACCGCCCGCCTGCTGGGGCAGAGCAGCGGTGCCGCGCTGGTGGCCCTGCTGTTTAACCTGTTCTCCACCGGCGGCAGCCACTACGCCCTGCTGCTGGCCGGCGGCTTTGCCAGCCTCGCCATGGTGTTCAGCGCGCTGCGCATCAGGCCGCTTCACGCATAAAAAAACCGGGCGGATGCCCGGTTTTTTATCTTCACCCGTACTTCCGGCGGACTATTTCAGGTACTCACCGCTGCGCAGCGCTTCGATACGCTTATCCAGCGGCGGGTGCGACATAAACAGCTCGCTCATCGACTTCGACTTGCCGTTGATGCACAGCGCCATCATGCTGCTGGCTTCCTGCGGCTCGTAGCTGGTTTTCAGGCGCTGCAGCGCGGCAATCATCTTCTCACGACCGGCCAGACGCGCTGCACCGGCATCCGCATGGAATTCGCGATGGCGCGAGAACCACATGGTGATAATACTTGCCACGATACCGAACACCAGCTCCAGCACCATCGACACGGCAAAGTAGACCAGCGGGTTACCGTTGCTGTTCTCTTCACCATCGCGGTTGCCGGACATAAAGCCCGCCGCCAGCTGTGCCAGAATGCGCGAAATAAAGATCACGAAGGTGTTCACGATGCCCTGAATCAGGGTCATGGTCACCATATCGCCGTTAGCGATATGGCTGATTTCGTGCGCCATCACCGCTTCCGCTTCGTCACGGCTCATGTTCTGCAGCAGGCCGGTGGAGACCGCCACCAGCGATTTGTCACGGCGCGCGCCGGTGGCAAAGGCGTTAATGTCCGGCGCGTGGTAAATCGCCACCTGCGGCATGGCAATGCCGGCCTGCTGCGCCTGGCGGGCGACGGTGTCCATCAGCCAGCGCTCGGTCTCATTACGTGGCTGCTCAATCACTTCACCGCCAACGGAACGCAGCGCCATCCATTTTGACATCAGCAGTGAGACGAACGCACCGCCGAAGCCAAACAGACCCGCCATAATCATCAGGCCCATCACACTGCTTGACTGGATCCCTGTCAGGCTGAGGATCAGGCCGAACACCACCATCACACCCAGGTTAGTTAACAGGAAAAGCGCAATACGCATCATAAAATTTCTCTATCCTCAGTTAGTCACTCGGTATACCCGCATCGTTAAGCCGCCGGTATAGTCCTCCTTCACATCGTAAGGTCATCCCGGTGCTTTTCAAGCACTCTTAACCTTTAAGTGTTTAAAAAGACATAACTTTACATTTTTTATTACTTTTTTCAGTGAAGGCGATACGGCGCATCAATGCGGGGGGCAGAATAAAAAAGGCACAGCCTGCGCTGTGCCCTTTCGCTTACTTCACCGCAGCGGGGGTGGCTGCAGGTTGCTGTTTATCCAGCTGGGCCAGGTCATTGGCAATTTTGACCGTTTCATCCAGATACGGGTCCGGCTCTTTATAGTCTTTCGGCAGGTCGTCCAGCTTAGCCAGCGGCTTCTTGCCGTCCGCCTTCAGCCGGGCGTTGATGCGCTCCAGGCGCAGCGCGTCATCTTCCCGGTTCTCTTTTTCACGCTCGGCCAGGTTAAGCGAAATGATATTACGCTTGTCTTTGGTGGCGTTAAAGCGGGCGATATCCTTGATGATGTACTGGAACTCAGCATCTTTCGCGATACGATCCTGATGTTCTTTGATCAGCTGCGGCTCCAGCGATTTCAGCTCACCGGTTTTGGTGTAGGTCGCCGCGCTAATGCTGTCCCACGGCAGGGCGTTATCCTCAAACTTCTCACCGGTTTCCACCGCTTCAACGCCGGTTGGCATCAGCAGGTCCGGGGTAACCCCTTCACGCTGGGTGCTGCCGCCGTTAATACGGTAGAACTTCTGAATGGTGTACTGCACGGAACCCAGCGCCGGCCACTCCGGACGCAGCATCTGATCGTAGATACGGTTCAGCGAACGATACTGCTGAACGGTGCCTTTACCGAAGGTCGGCTCACCGACGATCAGCGCTCGGCCATAGTCCTGCATCGCGGCGGCAAAGATCTCAGACGCCGAGGCGCTGAAGCGGTCAACCAGCACCACCAGCGGACCTTTATAGTAGGTCACACCGTCGGTGTCGCTGTCCTCGCGGATCTTGCCAATATTGTCACGCACCTGCACCACCGGGCCACCCGGGATAAACAGGCCGGAGAGGGAGACCGCTTCGGTCAGCGCCCCGCCGCCGTTGGTGCGCAGGTCGATAACGATGCTGTCGACGTTCTGCTTCTGCAGCTTCTGCAGTTGCACCTTCACGTCATCGGTCAGCCCGACGTAAAAGCCCGGAATATCCAGCACGCCGACCTTCTCTTTACCGACGTTGTGCACGGTCATCTTCACCGCACGGTCTTCCAGGCGGATCTTCTCGCGGGTCAGGGTAATGGTGCGGGTCTTGGTGCCTTTACCGGCAGGCAGGATCTCCAGCCGCACTTTACTGCCCTTCGGCCCTTTGATCTGCGCGACGACGTCATCCAGACGCCAGCCGATCACATCCACTACCGGCTTGCCGGGCTGGCCAACGCCAACGATACGATCGCCAACGGTGATCGCCTTACTCTTGGCAGCCGGACCACCGGCGACCATCGAGTTGATTACCGTGTAATCGTCATCCATCTGCAATACGGCACCGATACCCTCCAGGGAGAGGCTCATTTCGGTGTTGAACTGCTCGGTGTTTCGCGGTGACAGGTAGTTGGTGTGCGGATCAATTTCGTGCGCAAAGGCGGTCATCGCCAGCTGGAATACGTCTTCGCTGTTGCTCTGCGCCAGGCGGCGGATGGCAAACTGGTAACGTTTGGTGAGAACCTCGCGGATCTCTTTTTCATCTTTGCCGGTCAGTTTAAGACTCAGCTCATCATATTTGACCTTGGCATCCCACAACGCGTTCAGCTCATCGCTGTTCTTCGGCCACGGGGCATTTTTACGGTCAATATCGATGGTGTCGTTGCCGGTAAAGTTCATCGGCTTATTCAGGACAGACAACGCGTACTGGTAACGCTCGAAGCGGCGCTTCTGCGTCAGGTTGTACAGGTCGTAAAAGACATTCAGCTGCCCGGTTTTGAACTCGTCGCCCAGCGTGGTTTTTTTCGCCGCAAACTGGTCAACGTCGGAAGCCATCAGCACGTTGTGGCTGTAGTCGAGCAGGTTCAGGTAACGGTCAAAGATTTTGGCAGAGAAATTCTGGTCAAGATCGAACTGACGGTAGTGCGAACGGGTAAAACGCGACGTAACGCGCTCACTGACGGTGGCATGTTGCGCTTCCTGATGCAGCTGGGGGATCTGATCGGCGCGCGTGATATTGTCAGCGGCGAATACGTTGCCTGCAATCAGCAGGCCCGCAATGATGGTGCTTTTAAAAAGAGTGTTCATGCCCTGATTAGCCTCCGTATCAGAACTGCAAGTGTTCTGCGCGTACGATCATTGCCAGGCCGGAAGCCAGCTGTACCCGGACACCTTCTTTACTGATTTCAAGAATGGTGGCGTCCATGGCACTTTTGCCTGCGGTGACTTTGATGTTCTGACCCACTTGCAATGCAGAGGTGTCGGTAACCGGCTTGCGCGGCGGCTGACGTTCTTCACGTACGGCGGCGGCGGCAGGTGCCTGTTCCGCTTGAGGGCGAGCCGGTTTGCTGCTGCGTGGTTTACGCGGCTGCTCGCCTTCGGCAGGCTTGCGGGCAGGTTTACGCGGGCGGCGTGGGGCGGTCTCTTCACCGGCTTCACGTTTTTTCGCCTGCTGCTGCTCACGCTGTGCCTGCACGCGCGCTTTGGCTTCTTCAAGCTGTTTGCGGGCGTGCTCAACATGCTGCTCATCCAGTTGACCACAGGCGTTGCCGTCAAGGTCAACGCGGTCCGCACCGGCTTTGATGCCGTACAGATAACGCCAGCTGGAGGTATAAAGACGCAGTGCAGAACGAAGCTGAGTTTTGCTCAGATTCATTTCACCCTGCACGCGGTCGACCAGGTCCTGGAAGATTCCGATCTTCAGTGGTCGTGCTTCGCCTTCGGCGCTAAAGCATTGTGGGAAACGCTCTGCCAGAAAGGCAATGACTTCTTTGGTGCTATTCAACTTAGGTTGATTTTCCATGAAATTTCCTGATTACAACGGGTTTGCCAATCAGCGCAGGCATGAACAGGCGCCATTATAATGCGCCCATCAGTAAATGCTACGTGATCCAGCGCTTTAGGCGCGTTTCATGTGAATAAATTTTTCCACATCCGTCGCGGCCAGCACCCTGCACAGCCCGTCAGTCAAGGCTTTCAGCCCTGCTTCATCCTCACCATCAAAGCGGTTGTACTCTACGCTGTCGATATCAAGAACGCCGATTATTTCGCCGTTCACCACCAGCGGCAGCACAATTTCAGCGTTACTCGCGGCGTCACAGGCAATATGGCCCGGGAAAGCGTGCACGTCATCAACGCGCTGCACGCTGCGGGTGGCCACCGCGGTACCGCAGACGCCCCGGCCTACCGGAATACGCACGCAGGCGATTTTGCCCTGAAACGGTCCGAGTACCAGGGTGTCCTGTTCGGTCAGCAGATAAAAGCCCGCCCAGTTAACGCCGTTCAGGCGTTCATACAGAAGTGCGCTGCAGTTACCCAGTACCGCCAGGAAGCTGGTTTCGCCGGTAAGTAACGCGGTCATATCACGGTTGAGGTCGTTGTAAAATTCTGCTTTATTCACGGTTCATCACTATATAATGTTGCGGAGCCACCTGGCGGCCCCGTGTAATAAAATAATCAGCTGTTGTCCGTCAGGACAAGATGCAACATGCGGTGGCTTAGGATACCCTTAGCAGGATGCTGAACCCTGATGGCGCTGACGTGTCATACTATCTTGTCATAACACTGCCCTGCTCCCGTATACCAAGGGCCTGAGCGCGATCGGAACGATGAAAATACACGCTATCACTCATGCTCTGCCCCAGGCACGTTATCAGCGATGCCCGCAGTGCGATACCCTTTTTTCCTTACCAGATGTGAAATCCAGCGAGTCGGCGCACTGCCCGCGCTGCAACGCGCGCATCCTCAACGGCCGCGACTGGTCGATGACCCGGCTGACCGCAATGGCGGTAACGATGCTGCTGCTGATGCCGTTCGCCTTCGGCCTGCCGCTGATGTCGATCCGCCTGCTCGGTACCAATATCAGCGCCAGCCTGCTGGGCGGCATAATGCAGATGACCCAGCAGGGCGAGTTGATTGCCGCCTCAATGGTGGCGTTCTGTACGCTGGGCGCGCCGCTGACCCTGGTGGCCTCCATCTGCTACCTGTCGTTTGGCGAAAAGGTGGGCATGAACCTGCGCCCGGTGCTGCTGATGCTCGACCGGCTGAAAGAGTGGGTGATGCTGGACATCTACCTGGTCGGGCTGGCCGTCGCCTCGATTAAAGTGCAGGATTATGCCGATCTCGATCCCGGTCCGGGGCTGGTGGCGTTTCTGGTTCTGACCGTGCTCAGCCTGCTGACGCTGATCCACCTTAACGTCGAGCAGCTGTGGTGCCGTTTTTACCCGCAGCAGCACAGGCAGGACGTCGCCCGCGTCGAGGATCTGCGCGTGTGTCTGAGCTGCCACTTTACCGGCGTGGCCGACGAACGTGGCCGCTGCCCGCGCTGCCATACGCCGCTGACCCTGCGCCGCCCGTACAGCCTGCAGAAGTGCTGGGCGGCACTGATCGCCTCCATCGTGCTGCTGCTGCCGGCCAACCTGCTGCCGATTTCGGTAATCTATCTGAACGGCGCGCGCCAGGAGGACACCATTCTCTCCGGCATCATGTCGCTGGCGGCAGGCAATATTCCGGTGGCGGCGGTGGTGTTCATTGCCAGTATTCTGGTGCCGTTTACCAAGGTTCTCGTGATGCTGACCCTGCTGCTGAGCATCCATTTCAACTGCGAACAGGGCCTGAAAACCCGCATTCGCCTGCTGCGCGTGGTGCAGTGGGTGGGCCGCTGGTCGATGCTCGATCTGTTTGTTATTTCGTTAACCATGTCGCTGGTCAATCGCGACCAGCTTCTGGCCTTCACTATGGGACCGGCGGCTTTCTACTTCGGTTCTGCGGTTATCTTAACTATCCTTGCCGTTGAGTGGCTGGATAGCCGTTTACTTTGGGATGCACATGCAACAGGAAACGCCGACTATACCGACTAGCGCACGCCTGATCCGCCGGCGAAAAATTTCGCCGTTCTGGCTGCTGCCGTTTATTGCCCTGCTGATCGCCGGCTGGCTGGTGTGGACCACCTGGCAGGAGCGCGGCACCACCGTGACCATCGATTTCGCCACCGCGGACGGCATCGTGCCGGGCCGCACGCCGGTGCGTTATCAGGGGGTTGAGGTCGGCCAGGTGCAGGGTATCAGCATGACCGACGATCTGCGCACCATTAAGATCAAGGCCAGTATCAAAAGTGATATGAAAGACGCGCTGCGCGAACAGACCCAGTTCTGGCTGGTGACGCCGAAGGCCTCGCTGGCGGGCGTCTCCGGCCTCGATGCGCTGGTGGGCGGTAACTACATCGGCATGATGCCGGGCAAGGGCGAACTGCGGGAGAACTTCGTCGCGCTGGATACCCAGCCGAAGTACCGTGTCAACACCGGCGAGATGCTGATCCACCTGCACGCGCCGGATCTCGGCGCGCTGAACAGCGGCTCGCTGGTCTATTTCCGCAAAATCCCGGTAGGCCGCGTTTACGACTACAGCATTAACAGCGGCAGCGGCGGCGTCACCATCGACGTGCTGATCGAACGCCGCTTTACCAACCTGGTGAAAAAAGAGAGCCGTTTCTGGAACGTTTCCGGCGTGAAGGCGGACGTCAGCCTGAGCGGCGCGAAGGTCGAACTGGAGAGCCTGGCGGCGCTGGTTAACGGAGCAATCGCTTTCGACTCTCCGGCGCAGTCGGCAGAAGCCAAAACCGACGACAGCTACCCGCTCTACCCGGACCTGGCGCAGAGCCAGCGCGGGGTGCAAATCACCCTTGACCTGCCCGACGGTAAGAACCTGAAGGCCGGACGCACGCCGCTGATGTATCAGGGGCTGGAGGTCGGTACGCTGACCAGACTGAACCTGCTGGACGGCGGCAAGGTCAGCGGTGAACTGACGCTCGACCCTTCGGTCAGCGGCCTGATGCGCAGCGGCACGCGCATTGAGATGCGCAGCCCGAAAATCAGCCTCAGCGACAGCAGCCTGAGTAACCTGCTGACCGGCAATACGCTGGAGCTGGTGCCCGGCGACGGCGAACCCCAGCACCACTTTGTGGTGCTGGCGGATAACGAGTCGCTGCTGCAGCAGGCGAACACTCTGCAGCTGACCCTGAGCGCGCCGGAGAGCTACGGCATTGACGCCGGCCAGCCGCTGGTGCTGTACGGCATGCGCATCGGCCAGGTGGTGAAACGCACCCTGACCGAGAAAGGCGTCAGCTTCGACGTTGCCGTCGCCCCGGAACACCGTGGCCTGGTGCATGGCGACAGTAAATTTATCATCAACAGCCGTCTGGACGTGAAGCTGGGCATCGACGGCATGGAAGTGCTGGGTGCCAGCGCGCGTGAATGGGTGGATGGCGGTATCCGCCTCGATCCGGGCGGCAAAGGCGAGCCAAAAAGCCGCTACCCGCTCTATGCTAACGCGGAAAAAGCCGAGGAAGGCGTCACCGGCGATACGCTGCCGACCACCCTGACGCTGACCGCGGGCAGCCTGCCGGATATTCAGGCCGGTTCCGTGGTGCTGTACCGTAAATTCCAGGTCGGCGAGATCGTCGGCGTGACCCCACGTGCGGACGCCTTTGACGTCAGCGTGCATATCAAGCCGGAGTACCGCCGTCTGCTGACCGCCAACAGCGTCTTCTGGGCCGAAGGCGGGGCGCGGGTGCAGCTGAACGGCAGCGGGCTGACCGTGCAGGCTTCGCCGCTTAATCGCGCGCTGAAAGGGGCGATCAGCTTCGACAACCTGAGCGGCGCCGGTGCCGGGCTGACCCGTCAGGATAAGCGCGTGCTCTACGCCTCAGAAACCGCCGCCCGCGCCGTCGGCAGCCAGATCACCCTGCGTACCTTTGACGCCAGCAAGCTCTCTGAAGGCATGCCGATCCGCTATCTCGGCATCACCATCGGCCAGCTGGAGTCGCTGGCGCTGGGGGTCGACAACAATCAGGTGATCGCCAAAGCGGTGCTCTACCCGGAGTACGTGGACAACTTTGCCCGCCTCGGCAGCCGCTTCTCGGTGGTTTCACCGCAGATTTCCGCCGCCGGGGTTAACCACCTGGAGACGCTGCTGCAGCCCTATATCAACGTCGATCCGGGTAAAGGCCGCGCGCTGCGCACCTTCGAGCTGCAGGAGTCCACCATCACCGATGCGCGCTACCTCGACGGGCTGAACGTGGTGGTTGACGCTGCTGAAGGCGGCTCGCTGTCGGTGGGCACGCCGGTGCTGTTCCGCGGCGTCGAGGTCGGTACCGTCACCGGCACCTCACTGGGATCCATGGCCGACCGCGTACAGATTACCCTGCGCATCAGCCAGAAGTACCAGCACCTGGTACGTAACAACTCGGTATTCTGGCTGGCTTCCGGCTACAACCTGAAGTTTGGCCTGATCGGCGGCGTGGTGAAAACCGGCACCTTCCAGCAGTTTATTCAGGGCGGCATCGCGTTTGCCACCCCGCCAACGGTGCCGCTTGCGCCGCAGGCCACCTCCGGCAAGCACTTCCTGCTGGAGGACGAAGAGCCGAAAGAGTGGCGTAAATGGGGCACCGCCCTGCCGAAATAAGCGCAGGCCTGTGCTCCACCGCAACCTCAGGACGGGATTTCCCGTCCTGACTTCTCGCCGCTCCCGTCGTTTTCCACGCCCGCCGCCAACTGTGGTAGACTGCACTCTCTTTTGACTTTCCCGGAACCCGTCTGTGTCCTCTTCCCGCGTCTTTTTTCCCCAGCCGTTTCTTGATGAAATGCAGCAACTGCTGCCTGACAACGCAGAATTTGCGCGCTTTATCGCCATCAGCCAGCAGCCGCTGCGCCGCAGCCTGCGCGTCAACACGCTGAAAATCAGCGTGGCGGACTTCCTGGCGCAGGTCGCGCCCTATCAGTGGGCGCTGACTCCGGTGCCGTGGTGCGCAGAGGGGTTCTGGATCAGCCGCGACGATGCGGACACCCTGCCATTGGGCAGCACCGCCGAGCACCTGGCCGGGCTGTTCTACATTCAGGAAGCCAGCTCGATGCTGCCGGTGACCGCGCTGTTTGACGGCAGCCCGTCGCCCGGGCGGGTGATGGACGTGGCCGCCGCGCCAGGTTCAAAAACCACCCAGATCGCCGCGCGTATGAACAACACCGGTGCCATCCTGGCCAATGAGTACTCGGCCAGCCGGGTCAAGGTACTGCACGCCAACCTCAGCCGCTGCGGAATCAGCAACACCGCCATGACCCACTTCGACGGCCGGGTGTTTGGCGCGGCGCTGCCGGAGTCCTTTGATGCGATCCTGCTGGATGCCCCCTGCTCCGGCGAAGGCGTGGTGCGCAAGGATGCGGACGCGCTGCGCAACTGGAGCGAGGAAAGCACCGCGACAATCGCCGCCACCCAGTGCGAGCTGATCGACAGCGCGTTCCATGCCCTGCGTCCGGGCGGCACGCTGGTCTACTCCACCTGCACGCTGAACCGCAGCGAAAACCAGCAGGTGATCGCCTGGCTGCTGGCACGTTATCCGGACGCTGTAGAGGTGGAGCCGCTGAACCAGCTGTTTAGCGGCGCGGAGCAGGTGGCGACCCCGGAAGGTTTCCTGCACGTCTTCCCGCAGGTGTTCGACAGCGAGGGGTTCTTTGTGGCCCGCCTGCGCAAGACCGCCGGCGTTGCACAGCTGCCGGTGCCCGGCTATAAGCTCGGCAAGCTGCCGTTCAGCCCGTTGAGCCGTAAGCTACAGCAGGAGGTGGCCGACGCGGCGGCAAAAGTCGGTTTGCAGTGGAGCGCTGAGCTGACGCTGTGGCAGCGCGACAAAGAGCTGTGGCTGTTTCCGGCGGCCATCGAGCCGCTGCTGAACCGCGTGCGTTTTTCCCGCATCGGCCTGAAGCTGGCCGAGACCTTTGCCAAAGGCTACCGCTGGCAGCATGAAGCCGTGGTGGCGCTGGCCAGCGCGCAGGCGGCCAACGCGGTGGAACTGAGCAGCGGTGAAGCGGAAGAGTGGTATCGCGGGCGGGATATCTATCCGGAGCGCCCGCTGCCGGCCGGTGAGCTGATCATTTGCCATCAGCAGCAGCCGATCGGGCTGGCAAAAACGGTGGGCAGCCGCATCAAAAACAACTACCCGCGCGAGCTGGTGCGCGACGGCAAGCTGTTCGGCGTCTGAGGGATCGGACGCCCTGCCGGGGCAGGAGCAGCGGTAACGCGCCCTGTCCGGACGGTTGCAGTCTGAACGTTAACCGGTAAAGCACCCTGTCCGGGAGAACGCAGCCGGAATGCTAACCGGTAAGGTACCCTGCCTGAACGGTGCCCTGCACGCGCCGTTTTAAACCGATGCCGGTACGCGTTTATGCCGGCATCCGGCAGCAGACCCTGCCCGGCTATTTCACCGCGCGCGGATTTTTTCGCAGCGAACCACTCCAGCTAAAGTCCTTCACTTCGCTCTCTTTTGCCGCAGAAGGTTTTTTCACCCGTTTTACCGGCGTCTTTTTGTTAGCCTCCTTCGCCAGCCGCTCCTTCATCACCAGCTTTTTGGCCTCTTTCAGGATCTCCTTCTCCTCTTTCTTACTGGCAACGTGGCCCAGCTTCGTCGTTAGCGTTTTAACGCGCAGTTCCACCAGCAGCTTCTCTTCGGCGGTAAACTGGTCGATCGAAATCTCTTTATCGTTGCTCATATCACAAACTCCAGACGGCGGATAACGGGGGTACCCGATGCAGCGGCCGCCCGCGTTTTCGCGCGACGATCGGGTACGCGCTCTTTTATCGGTTAATCTGCGGCAACAAGCAAGCACGGTGAACCTTGCG
Organism: Erwinia sp. B116; assembly: GCF_002865965.1. Taxonomy (NCBI): domain Bacteria; kingdom Pseudomonadati; phylum Pseudomonadota; class Gammaproteobacteria; order Enterobacterales; family Erwiniaceae; genus Erwinia; species Erwinia sp. B116. The sequence continues at coordinate 39,352 of NZ_JRZZ01000008.1, read as the reverse complement.
TTCACTCAATTATTCCCCGCGCCACGTTGCCGGTTAGCCAAACCTGTACTATGTTCAGCACTGTAATCAATAAGTTAAAACGAGACTATCAGATGCTGATCAAAGGTATTAGTAAGGGATTCTTTATCTTTATTCTGGCCATAACCACGCTGGCCTTTTTACACGTGCTGGGGCCCTATTTTTCCGCGATCCTCTGGGCCGCGATCCTGGCGATTATTTTCCACCCGTTAAAAACCCGCCTGCGCAACGCGCTGGGGGACAAAAATGGCATTGCCTCGCTGCTGACGCTGCTGGCAATCTGCCTGATCGTTTTTATCCCCCTCGCGCTGGTAGCGTCATCGCTGGCGATTGAATGCAACGCCCTCTATAACCGGCTGCAGAATAACCAGACCGAACTGGCCACGGTGGTCAGCAGCGTGGTCAATCACCTGCCGAGCTGGGCGCGCCACTTCCTTGCCGAAAATAACCTCAACAACCCCGAACATATCCAGCAGCAACTTTCCGGCGCGGCGATGAAAGGCGGTCAGTTCTTCGCCGGCAGCATTATGCTGATTGGCAAGAGTACCTTCAGTTTCACCATCGGCTTTGGTGTGATGCTCTACCTGCTGTTCTTCCTGCTGAAAGACGGCGCCTACCTGGTCAGCCTGGCCTTTAAGGCCATTCCGCTGACCGATCACGTTAAACACCATCTGTTCGTCAAATTTGCCGCCGTTTCCCGCGCCACCGTTAAAGGTACCGTGGTGGTGGCGGTGGTTCAGGGAACGCTGGGGGGCATTGCCTTCTTCTTCGCGGATATTCAGGGCAGCATTTTATGGGGCTCGCTGATGGCATTCCTGTCGCTGATCCCGGCGGTGGGTTCGGCGATTATCTGGCTGCCGGTGGTGCTTTACTTCCTGTTCAGCGGTGCGCTGGTGAAGGGGCTGGTGCTGGCGTTCTTCTTTGTGGTGGTCATTGGCCTGATCGATAATATCCTGCGCCCGCTGCTGGTGGGTAAAGACACCAAAATGCCGGACTACCTGATCCTGATCACCACCCTCGGCGGCATGGAGATTTACGGCATCAACGGCTTTGTGATCGGCCCGCTGATCGCCGCGCTGTTCATCTCCTGCTGGAACCTGCTCTCCGGCCGCGACCATAAGGGCAACACCGACGAGATCGACCCGGACTTCTTTGAAGAAGGGCTGAGCCAGCACGACAAAACCGAGTAACGGCTGGGCTAACGGGCCATTAAGCTGGGCCCGTTAGCCAAACCTGCCGCCTGATGCAAGACAACAGAAAGGCGCATCTTTTATCCGTAGCAAGCCAGGGATTAGCCATTTCCGTATCCCCCCTCACCCACCTTTTTATCGCTGACAACGCCCTGCACGCCGCCACTTCAGCATACAAAAAATGCGCAATTTTCGACATTATCAGGAAACTTTCAGAGCGACAGCATTCGATGCCAAACTGGCGTTAGGCGGGCGCAGAAAAAAGGCGTAGTGTGCAGGCGGGTGCTTGAGGCTTTCTGCCTTAAGCAGTGTGTATGTTGACGGCAGAAAGAGAAAAGCCCCATTCGATATTCATCAAATGAGGCCTGACCCTAATGCGCAACAACATGAAGGTTAGTCCTTTATCGGTCGAAAGACAAGGAGGAGTAACCATGAGACAGCACGCGGCGATCACGATCGCCATTCTGATCATCATCACCATTACGGTGGTGGTGGTGCTCAGCAGAAAAGACCTCTGTGAGCTGCGCATCCGAAGCGGGCAAACGGAGGTTGTTGCCGTCTTTATGGCTTACGAATCCATAAGGTAAAGGCAAACGGCGGGGAGTCACCTCCCCGCCAACCGCTGTTGTCCGCAACCGGTCTTAAGCACCCGCCTTTTTATTCGCGATCGGACGAATCAGCCTGTCGTCCGGAGCGACCGTTGCCGCCAGCAGGCTAAGCGGCTGGCGCTGCCTGACCACGGCGGCTGAGCAACAGCACGACGGCGGCACCGAGCAGCAGCGCGACGATGGCGTAAACGCGGTTCTCGGGCTGCGTACCGCCAATCCCGCCTGCCGCCAGGAAGTAACCGGCGGCAAAGACGGCTTTCGCAATCGTCCAGCCGGTGGTCGGCGGTCGGCGGCAGATGACCCTGACCGCCCATGCCCCGAGAATTAACCCCATAAAGCCCAATACTGTTTCCATTATCCACGCCTTCTCAACCGGTTATCCGCCGGATTTGTCCGCCGGGGAATCTTTGTAACACGGCGCACCGGTCCGGCGCTACTGCGCGGGAGAGGCCCCGGGGAGAACAACACCCGCAACGTTGCCCTGTTTCACTTTGCGACGGGCAGGTCGGCGCAACGGGTGGTATAGGCGGGCGACAGCATCTCGCGCTTCATCGCCCAGCTTTTCTGCATCCCCTGTCCGGCAAACCACAGCTTGCCCTTCCCCTGCTGGTTAATACCGTCGAGGATCTGCATCAGCGCGGCGCTGTTGGCCTGCGGCTGGCACTCATCAAACAGGTTCAGCTGTGCCACTCCCTGGCTGAAGAAGTCGCCGAGCATCACGCCGGCCTTCATATAGCGGTGCCCGTCGATCCAGATACGATCCAGCGCCGCCATCGCCAGTCGGATAATGTCACGGGTATCATTACTCGGCAGCGGCAGGCATCCCCCCGCCTGATTGCCGTAAAACACCTCGCCGGGCGTGTGCGGGCTGGTGCGCACAAAGACCGAGACCTGGCGGCAGTACTGGCGCTCCTGACGCAGCTTTTCCGCCGCCCGCTCGGCGTAGGCGCACACCGCCTGGCGCATGTCCTGGTAATCGGTGATGCGGCTGCCAAACGAACGCGAGCAGACGATCTGCTGTTTCGCCGGGGCAAACTCCTCCAGCGCAAGGCAGGGTTCGCCACGCAGTTCACGCACCGTGCGCTCCAGCACCACGTTAAAATTCTTACGAATCATCCACGGCGAACTCTCCGCCAGCTGCAACGCCGTGTCGATCCCCAGCAGACTGAGTTTTTTACTGATTCGCCGGCCTACGCCCCACACGTCGGCCACTTCGACCAGGGCCAGCAGTTTACGCTGCCGTTCCGGGCTGGAGAGATCGACCACGCCGCCGGTTTGCGGCCACTTTTTGGCCGCGTGATTCGCCAGCTTGGCCAGCGTTTTGGTCGGCGCAATGCCGACGCCGATGGTCAGATGCGCCTCCTTCTTAATACGGTCCCGCACCTGATGGCCGAACTGCGCCAGCGGCATGCAGTGGCTGACGCCGGTCAGGTTCAGGAATGCCTCATCGATCGAGTAGATCTCGGTGCCCGGCGCCATCTCTTCCAGCAGCATCATCACCCGCTGGCTCATATCTGCGTAGAGCGCATAATTCGAGCTGAAGACATTGACCCGGTGCTGCTGAAACAGCGCTTTTTGCTGGAAGTACGGCGCACCCATTACGATCCCGAGCCGCTTCGCCTCCGCCGACAGCGCAATCACGCAGCCGTCATTATTGCTCAGCACCACCACCGGCTTACCGCGCAGGTCCGGGCGAAACACCGTTTCGCAACTGGCGTAAAAGCTGTTCACATCGGCCAGCGCGAACATCAGCGGGTCGGCTTAATCACAAAGGTCACTACGCCGAACAGATTCAGCCCCTCTTCCGGGTTGATGACGATCGGCGAGTAAGCACGATTCATGGGCACCAGCCGCGGTACCGGACTCAGCTGCAGTTTTTTTACCGTAAACTCGCCGTCGATGGAGGCCACCACGATATCACCGTGCACCGCGGTCAGCGAGCTGTCGACCACCAGCATATCGCCATCGCCGATGCCCGCCCCGATCATCGAATCGCCGCTGACGCGGATAAAGTAGGTGGCACTGGGGTGAGCAATGCATACGTCGTTGAGATTGATGCGCGTCTCAATATAGTCCTGCGCCGGTGACGGAAAGCCGCACGGCACCCGTTCAAGGAACAGGGGTAAAGCCAGCAGAGAGGGCCACTCGCAGGCCTTAAAAATTTGCATAGAACACCACATAAGAAATATCTGTATATATATACAGTATTATCGATCATTACCAACGATCAACCCTTTTTCACGGGCGACGAACTATGCGGTTGATGAACGGTGGGATTTAACTACGCAGGGGTGAACATGCTTAAAGGATTCTGGCGATAGCTATCAGGATGCGATTGATAGCGTTCGCGAAGCCATTGAGGGCCATACAGAACTTTTGGTAGAAGAAGGTGAAACTGTTGCCTTCCACCACCTGTATTGAGGCGTTCATTGATGACGGGGAATATGCAGGAACTATCCGGGCGCTGGTTGACGTGGATGTCACTCCCCTGATGGGCAAAGCCGGAAAAATTAACGTGACGCTTCCGATGCTGCCGATCCGGCGTATCAATCGGTTTGTGGCAAACCATCCTGGGTATCGCAGCCGTTCCGAGTTTCTGGCGCGTGCGGCTACCGAGCGGTTTATTAAGGTACCGACATAAAAAAAGACCAAAGGCCAATCCTGCCTTTGGTCCAGGGAAATGGCTCTTTACAGAGCCGTGCGCTAAAAGTTGGCATTAATGCAGGCGGTGTGCCTGACTCTTAAAAGATAGACCACCGGCAGGGGAATTCCAGCCGGTGGAAATGAAGATGTTAACTTAATGTTAGCATTGTGATCGAAGCGGCAGAAACGGGCGTCCGCCGCCGGAGACTGGCGGCAAAACGCCGTGCGCGCTAACTATACGGCGACCGGCAGGAGTAGCAGCAGGTGAGATCGGCAGCACGTTCACAACGCTGGCGAGACAGGCCGATCATCCGCCGGGCTGAAGTTAACACGGCGTTAACCGTCGCAGCGCGGGTTTACCAACGGCGGCAGAGGGGCCTCCCCCTGCCCCGGCAGTCAGTTACAGAGCTTCTCGGCGCGGGCGATAATCGGTGCCAGGCTCTTTTTATGGCCCGGATTGTTCGGGTCATCCGCCAGCACTTTCTCAATCGGCACGCCGTGCGTCTGCCCGGCCTGCACTTTGGCGATCGCCTCTTCGTTCAATGGATATTGCATCAGCGTACCGTCGTTGATCGCAAACAGCACGTTACCCTTTTCGCAGCTCAGCATCATCTCTTCGCGGGTAAACGGCCAGTTATCCTTGCCCATATCAAAACGACTGACCGTTTCAACGCCAGCCAGCGCGCTGGTGCTCACGCCCAGTGCAATAAACAGCAATGCCCAATTTTTCATTACGATTTTTACCTTAACACGATGTCTTAACTGTATTTTTTCAGTGCGTCTGTGCGCCGCCATGGCTCAACCCGGTTGCAGCGTGGCAAACAGGCTCACCGCCAGCAGCGCCAGCGCCGCCAGCACGATTTCTGCCAGCGTAGTACGGATAAACAACTGCTGTGCCCGCTGACCGCTGCGCTGAAAACGCGGCACCAGCCAGTAGCGGTTAACCAGCGCGATCAGCGTCATAGCGGCCACCAACGCGACTTTTACCAGCAGCAGCTGACTGTAGAGGCGGAAGCTGGCCGGTGGCCAGCCGAGCAGCAGCAGCGAGTTCAGCACACCGCTCAGCACCACCAGCGCGACCGCCAGATGGCCGTAACGGGAGAAGCGCATCAGGGTGCGGATGGCATCATAGCGGTGGGCCACACCACGCGCTTCGCGCATTACCACCACCAGCGGCAGCAGGCCGCCGGCCCAGAACGCCGCGCCGATCAGGTGCGTCATCTGGTTAACCCGCTGAACGCCCCCTGCCCAGCCGTCCAGCATCGCCGCGTGGCCGACAAACGCCAGACCGGCCAGCTGCAGCAGCGCCATCAGCAACAACAGGCGCTGGCCTGCGGCACCGCGCAACAGCCAGGCCAGGCAGCCGCACAGCGCAAACAGGCACTGCCACTGCCAGACCCGGCCAAAGCCGGTGTTCAGCACCGCCTGCCAGACCTCCGCGCTGAGCATATCGCCCCAGCCGTCGCCCATCAGCCCGGTCTGGGCCGTCAACAGCAGCAGCGTGCTCATCAGCGTCACGCCGCTGGCGGCGGCCATCAAGGGGCGTAAACGCCCGCTCAGATGCGGCCGATAGCGCGAAGGCGCCAGCAGGACGGTGTAAAACCCGGCCCCCGCCAGCGACATCAGCGCGCCAAAGTGCAGCCAGCGGCAGAGGATATAGAGCGCGGTCAGCGACATGTTACTTCACGGAGAAGCGGTAGCTTCCTTTGGTCTTGTGGCCGTCCACGGAAAGCACGTGCCACTTCACCTGGTAGCTGCCGCTGGTCAGCGGTTTTTCCAGCGGCACGATCAGCTGATTGTGCATTTTCGCGTCACGCTGCGCCTTGCCCAGCGCCACCGGCTGTTGATTTGCGGCAGCGACGTCCAGGCCGCTAAAGGCGGGCTCGATATCTTCCGAGAAGGTCAGCGTCAGCGCCTGCGGCGAGGCGGTAACCACGGCGTCGGCGGCCGGATAGTGGGTTTTCAGATGAGCATGAGCGGCGGCCTGTTGCGCGAACAGCGCGGCAACCAGCAGCCCGGAGACCCTGCAGAAATTACGCATATTGCTTAATCATCCATAACGGGACGCAGCACGTCGCTGCCTGAGGCCGAAAGAATACCCCGCTTAAAAACGGGTGTCGAGGCGACAGCGGCGATCAATTGGCCGCTAAACTTGCTAATCCGTGCCTTCTGCATTATTTTCTGCCGCAGACTAGCAGGAGAAGATCATGAGTAACAATCTGGCAACATTACCGCAGCAGGAAAAGGACAAAATCAACGTCGAGCTGGCCGCCGCCGGCGTGGCGTTTAAGGAACGCTACAATATGCCGGCGATCGCCGAGATGGTGGAGCGCGAGCAGCCGGAAGCGCTGCGTGACTGGTTCCGCCAGCGGCTGATGCACTACCGGCAGGCGTCGTTGTCCCTCTCCCGACTGCCGTATGAACCGAAACAGAAATAGCGCGCGGCGGCCCCCGCCTCCCGCCTCCCACACCGACGTTTCAATCTAAACAAAAACAGAGTCGTGCGTTTCGTTCACGTCCGACTTGCGTTACGCTGTCAGCCTCTGCTTCAGGTTGAAAGGTAAGGTCAATGTCCGGCTGGAATATCGCTGCTGCACAGTCAGGCTCGCGCGCGGGCAATATCACATGGAATATTGAGCACCACCTGGCGTTTATCCGCCAGGCTGCCGAACTTAACGTCGATCTGCTGGTGTTCCCGGAGCTCTCGCTGACCGGCTATGAGCTGCCGCTGATGGTGGAGCTGGCGATGGCCGCGGACGATCCCCGCCTGCAGGTGTTTGCGGACGCAGCACAGCAGTACGGGATGAGTATCTGTGTTGGCCTGCCGTTGAAAAACCAGCAGGATGTGATGCTCTCTGCCGCCACCTTCCTCGCGGACGGCACGCGTTTTGCCTACAGCAAGCGCAACCTGTTTGGCGACGAGCGGCAGATTTTCAGCCAGGGCAGCCCGGTGCCGATGTTCGGCCAGCCGCAGCAGAACGTGGTGCTGGCGATCTGCGCCGACATCAGCGTCGAACAGTTCGCCCGCGACGCCGCGCAGCAGGGGGCCGATCTCTATGCCACCAGCGTGCTGGTATCAGAAAAGGGATATGAAGCCGACTGCGCGCTGCTGGCCCGCTGGTCAGAGACGTATCAGATGGCGGTACTGATGGCCAACCATGCCTGGCCGACCGGCGCCTACGTCTCTGCCGGCAAGAGCGCGTTCTGGAGCCCCGACGGGCAGCAGGTGGTGCGCGGTGGCGACGGTGAGCAGCTGATTATCGCCCGCCGCCGGGGCAGCCAGTGGCACGGCGAAGTGCATGCGCTGCACGCCACGGCGGAGCGCTAGAAAGGAGTGAGTATGTTACGAGTGATCGACACCGAAACCTGCGGCCTGCAGGGCGGCATTGTCGAAGTGGCCTCGGTGGACGTGGTCGACGGGCAGATCGTTAACCCGATGAGCGACCTGATCCTGCCGGACCGGCCAATTGGCCGCCAGGCGATGGCCATTCACCGCATTACCGAAGCGATGGTGCGCGGCAAGCCGACCATCGAGCAGGCGATCGGCCGTTATCACGGCAGCGCGTTTTACGTTGCGCACAACGCCAGCTTTGACCGGCGGATGCTGCCGGAGATGCACGGAGAGTGGATCTGTACCATGACCCTCGCCCGCGCGCTGTGGCCGGGGCGCAAGTACGGCAACCAGGCGCTGCGCGAGTCGCTGCAGCTGGAGGTGTCACCGCCGCCGGAGCTGCACGCTCACCGGGCGCTGTACGACTGCTACGTCACCGCCGCGCTGCTGATACGCATCATGGACTACAGCGGCTGGGATGCTGCGGAAATGCTGCGCCGCATGCAGGTCAAAGGCTCGGTCAACAGCCTGCCGTTTGGTAAGTATCGCGGGCAGAAGGTTGACGACGTGGCGAAAAAAGATCCGGGATACTGTCAGTGGATGCTGAAAAATATCCCGGACCTGAAGCCCGACCTGCGCGGTGCCCTGCTGCGCGCCTTAAGCGCCGCCGATTAAGCGGCCGGGCCGGCGAGCGTTCCGTTCGCCAGCCCAATCAGGAAGGCGTACTCCAGCGCCACCTCTTCCCACACCTTATAACGCCCTGATTTGCCGCCGTGGCCGGCATCCATATCGGTGTGCAGCACCAGCAGATGGTCATCAGTTTTCAGCTCACGCAGTTTTGCCACCCATTTGGCCGGCTCCCAGTACTGTACCTGCGAGTCGTGCAGCCCGGTGGTCACCAGCAGATGCGGATAGGCCTGCGCGGTGACGTTGTCGTACGGGCTGTACTGACGAATATAGCGGTAGTACTGCTCGTCGGCCGGGTTGCCCCACTCATCGTATTCGCCGGTGGTCAGCGGAATGCTCTCATCCAGCATGGTGGTCACCACGTCAACAAACGGCACCTGAGCCACCACGCCGTGGAAGCGCGCGGGCTGCTGGTTGATCACCGCGCCCATCAGCAGGCCACCGGCGCTGCCGCCCATCGCGTACAGTTTTGCCGGATCGCCGTAACCCTGTGCCACCAGCGCCTCGGTCAGGTCGATAAAGTCGTTAAAGGTGTTCATCTTGTTCAGCAGACGGCCGTCGTCATACCACTGCTGCCCCATCTCGCCGCCGCCGCGGATATGGGTCAGGGCGAAGACAAAGCCGCGGTCGAGCAGGCTGAGGCGGCTGGCGCTGAAATCCGCATCCATGCTGCTGCCGTACGAGCCGTAGCCGTAGACCAGCAGCGGGTTGTGGCCCGGTGTATAGCTGTCCTGGCGGTAAACCAGCGACACCGGCACCTCAACGCCGTCGCGCATGGTCACCCAGTGGCGCTCGCTGCGGTAACGCGTGGCGTCAAAACCTTTCACCTCGGTCTGCTTCAGCACGCTGCGTTCGCCGCTGTCCATATCCAGCTCGTAGAGGGTATCCGGCGTGGTCATCGACGAGTAGCCGTAGCGCAGCTTGCTGGTCTCCGGCTCCGGGTTGTGGCCCACCCAGGTAACGTAGGTCGGATCGTCGAAGGCGATACGCACCTCTTTGCCGTTCTGCCAGTGGATCTGCCGCAGGCTGGTCAGCCCGCGCTGGCGCTCTTCCACCACCAGCCAGTCGCGGAACAGGCTGTAGCCCTCCAGCACGATATCCCCCCGCGGGGCGATCACCGGCTGCCAGGCCGCGTCATCCGCGGTTGCGCTGCGGTAAAGGCCAAAGTTTTTCCCGTCGCGGTTGGAGCGGATAAAGAACTGCTGCTGGTAGTGATCGACGCTGTACTCATGATCTTTACGCCGCGGGCTGAACAGCTGCGGCTGCGCCTGCGGATCGCCGGCGTCCAGCAGCAGGATCTCGCTGGTGGTACTGCTGTTAAGCGAGATGGCGATGTACTGCTCAGAGGTGGTTTTATATACGCCGACGTAAAAGGTATCGTCCGCCTCTTCATACACCAGCTGGTCCTGCTGCTGCGGGGTGCCGAGGGTATGTCGCCACACCTGGTACGGCAGCAGCGTCTGCGGGTGCTTACGCACGTAGTAGAGCGTCTGCGAGTCGTTGGCCCAGGTCATGCTGCTGGAGACCTGCTCCAGCACCTCGTCATACTGACGATCGGTGCTGAGATTACGCAGGCGAATGCTGTAGATACGGCGTGAGAGGAAATCCTCCGCCAGCGCCAGGATCTGATTGTCGCGGCTGATGGCCATGCCGCCCAGCGTATAGAATTCGCTGTCCGCCGCGCGCTGATTGCCGTCGACCAGCGTCTGCCACTGCTCCGGCGTGGCGGTATCCGCCGGCTGGCGGCTGTGGATCGCGTACTCGTTGCCCTCTTCAAAGCGGCTCTGGTAACGCCAGCCGCGCTTCACATAGGGCACCGACTGGTCACGCGGCGGAATACGATCGACAATCTCTTTCAGCAGCTCGGCCTGCAGCGCCTGCTGCGGGGCCAGCAGCTGCTGACCGTAATCGTTCTCAGCCTGCAGCCAGGCCAGCACTTCCGGGTCAGCGCGCTGGTCGTCACGCATCCAGTAGTAGTTGTCGGTACGGGTTTCACCATGCAGGGTCATCTGATGGGGGATTTTTTTCGCTAATGGAGGGGTCATAGTCTCTTCGCGGTTGCTGTGCCTGTCTGAAAGACTGGCAGTAAGCGGACGAAATGCCAAGGAATTATGCGGGTGGGAACACAAAAAGGTCGGGCGACGGGAAATCGCCCGGGTCAGCGTCAGCGTCAGCGTCAGCGTCAGCGTCAGCGTCAGCGTCAGCGTCAGCGTCAGGCAGTCAGTTTCAGTTTCTCTTCGCGGATGTCACCCAGAATCGAATCCCGCACGTCCTGCGGAATGTTCAGCGCGTCACCCAGCGCCTGCAGGTAGCTGCGCTCCATAAAGTGGTCGGCGTCAATCACCAGGTTGCTGAGGAAATAGACCTCCAGCGCCTCTTCTTCATTTTTGACATCCGCGGCCAGCCGCTGTGGATCCAGCGGACGCTCAATCGCCTGCTGCACCAGCCGTTCGGCCTGTTCGCCGAGGCCCGACTGGCGGATATGTTCATCGATGGCCTGACGCTCTGAGCTGTCGATATGGCCATCGCTTTTGGCGGCAAACACCAGCGCTTCAATCAGCCGTTCGGCGCGGCGGTCCACCGGCGTGCTCTGCTGACCGAACTGCGGCTGGTCGCGGTGGGTTTCGCTGACCCGCTGCTTGTACCTGTTCCACAGCACCGCACCCGCCGCCGCGCTACCGCCAATGATCAGCGCATTTTTGCCGTACTTAGCCAGCAGATTACGTGACGACTTGCTGGCAATCAGCATGCCCGCCAGCCCGCCCAGCGCGCCGGGAGCCAGCATTTTGCTCAGCCCTTCCCCGCCGGAGGATTTACCCGCCTTACCCAGTACCGATTGAATCTGCTGTAACCAGTTGCTCATAGTGGTTCCTTCTGGCCGAAAAACACCACAATAGGCGAAGGCGCGTCAGGAAACGTCAAAGGATGCAAAGGCCGGTTAAAGAAGATGCCGCCATAGCGCTTTCGGGCGCTGAACTTGCCGGACCGCTACAGGGCTTCTACTCTGTACTACCTGGTTCGTAAGTTTTCAGGAGCATTGATGACGCAGCACGCTTCCCCGCTGTTTCTTAACACCATTCTCACCGGCGGCACGCCGCAGCAGAAGCTGCGTGCGGCGAAGTCAGCGGGCTTTGATCAGGTTGAACTGTGGCAACAGGATGTGCAGGCCGCCGGCGGGGGGGTCTTCACGCTGGCGCCGCTGCTGCACGAACTGCAGCTGGGACTGGCCGACTATCAGGTGTTGCTGGATTTTGACGGCGCGCGCGGCGACAAACGTGAGGATAAGCGACGTGAGGCGCTGACGATGATGGACAACGCCGTTAAGCTGAGAGCAAACACGATACTGACCCCAGCCTCCACCGATCCCTGCTGCGATGCCGGCTGCGTACTGCAGGATCTGCGCTGGCTGACGGCACAGGCGGCAGAGCGCGGGTTGCGGGTCGCCTATGAAGCGATGGCCTGGAGCCAGCATATCAACACCACCGATGCAGCCTGGCAGCTGATACAAAAGACCGGCGCCGCTAATATCGGGCTGGTGGTGGATGCCTTTCATATTTTCGCCGGTGGGCGCACACTTCAGGATCTGACGGGGATCCCGGCGGAAAAAATTTACCTGGTGCAGCTGTCGGATCTTAGCGCCCGGCCGCAGAAAAACCAGCTGGTTGAAACCGCGCGTCACCACCGCCTGTTGCCCGGTGAGGGAAACTTCCCTTTAACATCGCTGCTGCAACACCTGAAAACGCTGGATTACCGCGGGCCAGTCGGGCTGGAGGTATTTAATGACGAGCGTCACGCAGCCGATGCGCATCTGACGGCTGACGCGGCAATGCAGTCACTGCGCAGGGTGCTGGACACCGCAGGCTATCGATCGTGAAAAAAGCTCCCCCGCCAGCAACAGCCGATCTGCACAGGCGGCAAAGTATTTGTCCGGGAGCCGGAATAGCGCTGACATCATCAGGCAGACGGAGACGTGCGGGCAGAGAGGCACAGGTGGCCGGGGATCCGGCCAGCCATGAAGTGGCGATACCCGTCATTATGCCGACCGGACGCCCGGTCAGCCATCAGGCCGATTTTACCGCGCGCAGCGTAGTGGCGTCGTCTTCGGTGCTGTCGCTGCTCTCTTCCGGCAGCTTGCCGCTGCGCAGGATATGCTGCAGGGCATCTTTATTCTCCGCCAGGAACAGGCCCAGCGCCTCGCCCTGCTGTTCGTCCAGTTCAAGCTGGCTGGTGGTTAACCAGTCAGAGAACACTTCCGCCATATCGAGCATTTTGTCGTACGCATCGGCTTCCTTCTTGCTGGCAAAAGTCATCTTTTCCTCACCTTTTCTGACGACAACGTATTTAATCTCAACAGCCATGATGTTCACTCCGGTTAACTGTGTTTATATACAGTATAACAGCAACGGTTTTTTGACTCAAGCTTCCCGTAACGGATGATCGCGCAAACGTTTTCGTTTATACTGCGCGCGTTATTTTTCATCCAATCAGGTAGACATTATGACGACTTTAGGAACCGCGCTGCGCCCTGCTGCGACACGCGTAATGCTGTTAGGATCGGGCGAACTGGGTAAAGAAGTGGCCCTGGAGTGCCAGCGTCTTGGGGTGGAAGTGATCGCCGTCGATCGCTATGCCGATGCGCCAGCGATGCACGTGGCTCACCGCAGCCACGTTGTCAATATGCTGGACGGTGCCGCGCTCGCCGCGCTGGTTGCCCTTGAGAAGCCCGACTTTGTAGTGCCTGAAATTGAAGCCATCGCTACCGATATGCTGATTGAGCTGGAAAAGCAGGGCCAGCACGTGGTGCCGACCGCCCGCGCCGCTAAACTGACCATGAACCGCGAAGGCATCCGTCGCCTGGCGGCTGAAGAACTGGCGCTGCCGACCTCAACCTACCGTTTCGCCGACAGCCACGCGGCGTTTCTCGCCGCCGCCGATGAAATCGGCTTCCCGTGCATCGTCAAGCCGGTGATGAGCTCGTCCGGCAAAGGCCAGAGCTTTATCCGTGATGCGGCTCAGCTGGATGCGGCCTGGGAGTACGCCCAGCAGGGCGGCCGCGCCGGTGCCGGGCGGGTGATTGTCGAAGGCGTGGTGAAGTTCGATTTCGAAATCACCCTGTTGACCATCAGTGCGGTAGACGGTATCCACTTCTGCGCGCCGATCGGCCACCGTCAGGAAGAGGGCGACTATCGCGAATCCTGGCAGCCGCAGCAGATGAGCGCGCTGGCGCTGGAACGTGCCCAGGCAATCGCAGAAAAAGTGGTCACCGCCCTCGGCGGCCGCGGCCTGTTCGGCGTCGAGCTGTTTGTCTGTGGTGATGAAGTGGTGTTCAGCGAAGTGTCACCGCGCCCGCACGATACCGGCATGGTTACGCTGATCTCGCAGGACGTTTCCGAATTCGCCCTGCACGTGCGCGCCTTCCTCGGCCTGCCGGTTGGCGGCATTCGCCAGTACGGCCCGTCGGCCTCGGCGGTGATCCTGCCGGAGCTGGACAGCGACAACGTACAGTTTGGCAATCTCTCCGCCGCGCTGGGTGCCGGCCTGCAGCTGCGCCTGTTCGGCAAGCCGGAAGTGCGCGGTCAGCGTCGTATGGGCGTAGCGCTGGCCACCGGCGACAACGTTGATGAAGCGGTCGCCCGCGCGGTGGCGGCAGCGGCCAGCGTGAAGGTCAGCGGCTAACGCCGAATCCGGGGCGGTGTGCGCCGCCCCGAAAATCACCTGCGCTCGTCACTGCCGCGCGCCGGCCACCGCTTCCCGCGCCAGCTGCGTAATCCGCTGATAATCTCCTGCTTCCAGCGCGTCCAACGGCACCAGCCAGGATCCACCGATGCACAGCACGCTGTTCAGCGCCAGATAGTCACGATAGTTGGCCGGGGAGATACCGCCGGTCGGGCAGAAACGCACCTGCGGGAACGGGCCAGCAATCGCCTGCAGCGCCTTCACGCCGCCGTTGGCTTCCGCCGGGAAGAACTTGAATTCCCGCAGCCCGTAATCCAGCCCGGTCATCAGCTCCGATACGCTACTGATGCCCGGAATAAGCGGCAGCGGCCCGTCGACGGCGGCACGCAGCAGCGGTTCGGTTAAGCCCGGGCTGATAGCGAACTGCGCGCCGGCGTCGGTCACCTGTTGCAGCTGCTGCGCGTTCAGCACCGTGCCGGCCCCGACTATCGCTTCCGGCACCTCGCGCACCATCGCCTGCAGCGCCTCCAGCGCGTAGGGGGTACGCAGGGTAACCTCCAGCACGCGGATCCCCCCTGCCACCAGCGCTTTCGCCATTGGCACCGCGTGCGCAACGTCGTTGACCACGATCACCGGTACCACCGGGCCCGTCTCCAGGATCTGGCGGGCGCTGATTTTCCAGTTACTCATTGCTCAGTCTCCTTGTAATAAAAAAACCCGCCGTAGCGGGTTTCAGAACATCAGCAGATTACTCGAACTCGTTCCACGAACGGCCGTCGCGGGTGATCATCGCCACCGATGCGACCGGGCCCCAGGTCCCGGCCTGATAAGGCTTCGGCGCTTCTTTATCCGCAGACCAGGCGTCCATGATGGAGTCAACCCACTTCCAGGCCTCTTCCACTTCGTCGCGGCGCACGAACAGCGCCTGAATGCCGCGCATGGTTTCCAGCAGCAGGCGCTCGTAGGCGTCCGCCAGGTGCGACTGATTGAAGGTCTCAGAGAAGCTCAGATCCAGCTTGGTGGTCTGCAGGTTGTGCTTGTGATCCAGGCCCGGCACTTTGTTGAGGATCTGGATTTCCACGCCCTCATCCGGCTGCAGACGAATGGTCAGTTTGTTCTGCGGCAGTTCCTGCCAAGAGTCTTTGAACAGGTTCAGCGCCGGGTTCTTGAAGTAGACCACCACTTCTGAACATTTGGTCGGCAGTCGCTTACCGGTGCGCAGGTAGAACGGCACGCCCGCCCAGCGCCAGTCGTCGATATCCACGCGGATCGAGACGAAAGATTCGGTGTTGCTGTTCTTATTGGCACCCTCTTCTTCCAGGTAGCCCGGTACTTTTTTGCCCTGCACGAAACCGGCGGTGTACTGGCCGCGCACGGTTTTTTCACGCACGTTGGTGTGGTCAATGCGGCGCAGTGAACGCAGCACCTTCACTTTCTCGTCACGGATGCGGTCAGCCGACAGATCGGCCGGCGGTGACATGGCGATCATGGTCAGCACCTGCAGCAGGTGGTTCTGGATCATATCGCGCATCTGGCCGGCCTGGTCGAAGTAACCCCAGCGGCCTTCGATTCCCACCTCTTCCGCCACGGTGATCTGCACGTGGTCGATGGTACGGTTATCCCAGTTAGAGGCAAACAACGAGTTGGAGAAGCGCAGCGCCAGCAGGTTCAGCACCGTCTCTTTGCCGAGATAGTGGTCAATACGGAACACCTGGCTCTCTTCGAAGAACTCACCGACCTGGTCGTTAATTTCCTGCGAGGTCGCCAGTGAAGTACCCAGCGGCTTTTCCATTACCACGCGCGCCGGCTTGGCATTCAGCTTTGCCTGGCCAAGGCCTTTGCAAATTGCGCCAAAGGTGCTTGGCGGCATGGCAAAGTAGTTGATAGTTACGCGTTTTTTCTGGTCAAGCATTTTGCCCAGGCGCGGGAAGTGGCTGCTGTCGTTAACGTCCAGGTTGCAGAAATCGAGACGGCTGCTGAGTTTATCCCACAGCGCTTCATCGATTTTTTCCTTCATGAAGGTTTCCAGCGCCTCACGCACTACCTTGGTGTAGGCTGCTTTATCCCACTCAGCACGGCCAACGCCGATGATGCGGGACTCTTCATGGATCTGTCCGGCTTTCTCCAGTTGATACAGAGAGGGCAACAGTTTCCGGCGCGCCAGGTCGCCTTTGGCACCGAAAATCACCAGATCGCATGCCTGAGCTGTTTGTGTAACCGCCATTTCATTCTCCTCGTTGCAGGATTAGCCCGTCCTGGTGATTCCGTAAGTGGACAGACTCTTATTGTAATTTTGTTTCAATACAATGTACTGCTTTGCCCGGTGCGCGTAAACCAGGGCAGGCCACTCTGGCACAATGTATTCAGTTATCGGGCAATATACCGCCCCACCTTCCGGGCGGGCGATAAATTATGCGTAATTTTCCATCGTTTTTGTTACCGTTATTACCGTTGTGAAATCTGACCCAGCTCAAACTCTGGTAAAAAATGGGCCTTTTATCACGTTCCTGGTTGCCTTCATTCGCATAATGCGTTGTATATTCTCTACAAAATGAGATTGATTTCACCTGTGATTGAAATCGGCAAAATGTATGAGTAAATATCTCTATGAATGTATTGGAAAAAATTCAATCTCAGTGGGAAAAACTGAGTAAATCTGAACGCAAAGTCGCCGAAGTCATTCTCGCTTCCCCTTCCACCGCCATGCACTCCAGCATCGCCACGCTGGCGCGGGCCGCTGCGGTCAGTGAACCGACGGTGAACCGCTTCTGTCACCGGCTTGGCACCCGCGGCTTCCCGGATTTCAAACTGCAGCTGGCGCAAAGCCTGGCCAACGGCACGCCTTATGTCAGCCGCATTGTCGATCAGGATGACGGCGTGGACGCCTACTCCAGCAAGATTTTCGAGTCGGCGATGGCCGGGCTGGATCAGGTCAGACAGGGGCTGGACACCCAGGCGGTAAACCGCGCCGTTGACCTGCTCACCCAGTCAAAAAAGATCGCTTTTTTTGGTTTGGGTGCCTCCGCCGCGGTAGCGCACGATGCAATGAATAAATTTTTCCGCTTCAATGTACCGGTTTTCTATTCTGATGATATTGTGATGCAGCGCATGAGTTGTATCAACAGCGGAGAGGGAGACGTGGTGGTGTTGATTTCGCATACCGGCCGCACCAAATCGATGGTTGAACTGGCCCGCCTGGCGCGGGAAAACGACGCAACGGTGCTGGCGATCACCTCCCCCGACTCGCCGCTGGCCCGCGAAGCCTCCCTGGCCCTGGAGCTGGACGTCCCGGAGGATACCGACATCTACATGCCGATGGTCTCCCGCCTGGCGCAACTGACGCTGGTCGACGTGCTGGCCACCGGCTTCACCCTGCGGCGCGGTGCCAAATTTCGTGACAACCTGAAACGGGTTAAGGACGCATTAAAAGAGTCCCGTCTGGATAAAGACGGCCCGCTTGCCCGCTCCCGTGAATGAATTTAAGCAGCAGTCCCGTAAGGGCCAGCCTGGCCCTTAACCTGAAACGACAGAGTCAGCCTGGTTGTGCCTGCACCTGCAGTACAACGTTTAAAGCCAACGGAGTTATACATGTCAAGACGTCTCAGAAGAACCAAGATTGTAACCACGCTTGGGCCTGCCACCGACCGCGATAATAACCTGGAAAAGATCATCGCTGCGGGCGCCAACGTTGTTCGTCTGAACTTCTCCCATGGTACCGCGGAAGATCACCAGTTGCGCGCCGACAAAGTGCGCGCCATCGCCAGCAAATTAGGCCGCCACGTGGCGATCCTCGGCGATCTGCAGGGTCCTAAAATTCGCGTATCCACCTTTAAGGAGGGCAAAGTCTTCCTCAACATCGGTGAGAAATTCCTGCTGGATGCCAGCATGGGTAAAGGCGAAGGCGACAAAGAGAAGGTCGGCATTGACTATAAAGGTCTGCCGGCGGACGTGGTCCCGGGTGATATCCTGCTGCTGGATGACGGCCGCGTGCAGCTGAAGGTGCTGGAAGTTCAGGGCATGAAGGTGTTCACCGAAGTCACCGTCGGCGGCCCGCTGTCGAACAACAAAGGGATCAACAAACTGGGCGGCGGCCTGTCAGCAGAAGCGCTGACCGAAAAAGACAAGGCCGACATTCTGACGGCGGCGAAAATTGGCGTTGACTACCTGGCCGTCTCTTTCCCGCGCTGCGGCGAAGATATGCACTACGCGCGCCGCCTGGCGCGTGAAGCAGGCTGCGATGCGAAGCTGGTCTCTAAAGTTGAGCGTGCAGAAGCCGTCGCGTCTCAGGAAGCGATGGATGACATCATCCTTGCCTCTGACGTGGTGATGGTCGCCAGGGGCGACCTGGGCGTTGAGATCGGCGATCCGGAGCTGGTGGGTATTCAGAAAGCGCTGATCCGACGCGCCCGTCAGCTGAACCGCTCGGTGATCACCGCCACTCAGATGATGGAATCGATGATCACCAATCCAATGCCGACCCGTGCCGAAGTGATGGACGTGGCGAACGCCGTGCTCGACGGCACCGATGCGGTGATGCTGTCGGCAGAAACCGCGGCGGGCCAGTATCCGGCGGAAACGGTGTCAGCGATGGCCAAAGTATGCCTGGGTGCTGAAAAGATCCCCAGCATTAACGTCTCCAAACACCGCCTCGACGTGCAGTTCGACAATATCGAAGAAGCGATTGCCATGTCGGCGATGTACGCCGCCAACCACCTGCAGGGCGTCACGGCGATCATCACCATGACCGAATCCGGCCGTACCGCGCTGATGACTTCGCGTATCACCTCCGGCCTGCCGATCTTTGCCATGTCACGCCACGAGCGCACGCTCAACCTGACCGCCCTGTACCGCGGCGTCACCCCGGTTTACTTTGACAGCAATAACGATGGCGTGGCGGCAGCCCACGACGCCGTCAACCTGCTGCGTGACAAAGGGTTCCTGGTCTCCGGCGACCTGGTGATTGTCACCCAGGGCGACGTCATGAGCACCACCGGCACCACCAATACCAGCCGCGTGCTGCGCGTCGAGTAAAAGCAACTCACGGGGGCTCCTGCAGCGTCAGGCGCCCCCGGATGACCCTCATTGCGTTCTTTGATGTCAGTAACCTTCCCGCGACGCCTTCACTCTACGGCGCAACGGCGTAGCCGTTTACTGCTGGCCCAGCGGCTTTCACACAAAAAAAATCGGTAAAGCAGGTCTCCCTGATTTACCGATCGTGCAGGCCGGAAAGAGTCAGTTGCAGCACTCAACGCGGTACAACCTGCCCTGCCGCGGACTCTTAACGGGTTGTCGAGGTCGTAGTGGTGGTCGTGGTGCCGGTATTGGAACCATCACCGCCGCCAGAAGATGCGATAAATACCCCCGCCAGCGCAGCGACGACACCCACACCCACGGCAGTGGAGGTACCCGTTGACATAGCAGCCGCGTCAGATCCCGCTGCCACTCCCGTTTCTGTAGCGGCAGAAGCGCCCGCAGCCAGAGATGACATTAATAAAAACAATGCTATTTTTGCCTTCATTGAGAACCCTTGCAAAATGGGGTGGATAGGATTAGGAGTTCATTCTTTTTAATTCAAGGAAAGTGCCGTTTTACAATAGCACAGTACAAACGGTTGCCTGATTTTTTTATCTCAACGCAAGATGTTGTAATATATTGGGTTTTTTGAAGATACAAGGTAATGAAAAAGTGAACTTAACGCAAATCATTGATTTCATTTATTTTGATTAAATGATTTTAAGAATTTTCTTATGCTGTTTTTTTTCGAATATGCTAGCGAAGGCATGTAAGGAACAATTCGTCACTCTCATTAGCCGCGCCAAACAATACGCATGCTAACTATTACGGACGGCAACGCAGAGCCACTCTCGCGTTACATCCTCATAATAATGCAGCATCTTTCGTATAAAATGCGCTATCTTAGCGCTCCGCCAAAGCAGAGCGGGAACGACCGATACATCTACGGAAGGAGCCAGAATGGCATCAACCACCCCTGTTTCAAGCCTCACGCGCAGGCATATTATTTTCCCCCTGTCGCTGGTGTTATTTGAGTTCGCTACCTATATCGCCCACGACATGATCCAGCCCGGCATGCTGCTGGTCACCCGTGAGTTCAACGTCGGCCCGGAGTGGGTCTCCTCGTCGCTGACCGCCTATCTGATCGGCGGGATTGTGCTGCAGTGGCTGCTCGGCCCGCTGTCGGACAAGCTGGGCCGGCGCCCGGTGATCCTTTCCGGCGTCGCCTTCTTTGTACTGACCTGCATCGCCACCCACTGGGTGCAGAGCATTGAACAGTTTGTATTACTGCGCTTTCTGCAGGGGACCAGCCTGTGCTTTATCGGCGCCGTCGGCTATGCGGCAATTCAGGAAGCCTTTGATGAGAAACTGAGCGTCAAAATCATGGCGCTGATGGCCAACGTGGCGCTGCTGGCCCCGCTGATTGGCCCGATTGCCGGCGCGGCGTTCCTGGAATTTGGCGAATGGCGCAACATGTTCTGGCTGTTCGGCATCGTCAGCGCCGTGGCGCTGGTGGGCCTGTGGCGGGCGATGCCGGAAACCGCAGGCGATCCGCTGATGAAGATCTCCGCCGGCTCGCTGGCCCGCGGCTACCGCACCCTGCTGCGCGACCGCCAGGTGATGAGCGGCTCGGTGGCTATCGGCCTGGTCAACATTCCCGGCCTCGCCTGGGTGGCGCTGGCGCCGGTGGTGCTGATCCACGATGAAGGGCTGACGCGGATTGAGTATGCGCTGCTGCAGCTGCCGGTGTTTATTGCCATGATCGGCGGTAACTTTACCCTCAGCCTGCTCTCCGGCCGGCTGGCGATTGATAAGCCGCTGCGGCTGGGAGCCTGGCCGCTGATCGGCGGGCTGCTGATTGCTACCGTTGCCACGCTGATAAACCCGCACAGCTATCTGTGGCTGACCGCCGGTCTGAGCCTGTACGGCTTTGGCACCGGGCTGGTGAACGCCGGGCTGTACCGGCTGACCCTGTTCTCCAGCAGCGAAGGGAAAGGTAGCGTGGCGGCGATGCTGGGAATGGTGTCGTTAAGCCTGTTTACGCTGGGGATTGAGCTGGTGAAATGGGCCTATTTCAGCCTGGGTACCGGCGGCTTCAGCGTGGTGACGCTGGCGCTGATCCTGATATGGCTGGTGCTGGTCAGGGCTTTCCTGCGCGAATGGCAGCGCCGTTCGGTGCTGAATCCGTAAGCCGCCGGCGGCTTACGGATGTAAAGAGCCGCTGTACGGCGGCTCTATTTTTTCGGGTAGAGCTCGTCGCGATCGTAGGGTTCAACTTCGCCCGGCCGGCGGGTTTTCAGCAGCTTGAGGATCCAGGTGTACTGTTCCGGGTTCGGGCGAACCAGGTGTTCCACCTCTTCATTCATCCGCCGCGCCAGCGTAACGTCGTCGGCTTCCAGCAGGTCGTCCATCGGCTCACGCAGAAAGATGTCGAGGCTATGCGTCTTCACGTCATAGACCGGGAACAGCGGCACCACCCGCGCGCGGCACACCTTCATCAGCCGCCCTACCGCCGGCAGGGTCGCCTTATAGGTGGCAAAGAAATCGACAAATTCGCTGTGCTCGGCACCGTGATCCTGATCGGGCAGGTAGTAGCCCCAGTATCCCTGACGCACCGAGCTGATGAAGGGTTTGATACCGTCGTTGCGCGCGTGCAGGCGGCCACCAAAGCGGCGGCGCACCGCGTTCCAGATGTAATCCATCACCGGATTGCGCTGATTGTGGAACATCGCCGCCATCTTCTGCCCTTCACAGGCCAGCGCCATCGCCGGGATATCCACCGCCCAGCCGTGCGGCACGAGGAAGATCACGTTCTGACCTTCATCACGCATCTGATCAATCTGCTGGCGGCCGTGCCAGCGAATGCGCGTCAGCGCTTTTTTCGGGCGCAGCGCCAGTTCGGCCATCATCACCATCGACTGCGGCGCGGTGGCAAACATCTGGTCGATAATCGCTTCCCGCTCGGCTTCGGAGCGCTCAGGCAGGCAGTACAGCAGGTTGATCTGCGCACGGCGGCGGGCGCTGCGGGCAATTTTGCCGGCAAAACGCCCCAGGCCACCCAGCAGCGGATCGCGCAGCCGCGGTGGCACCAGCGCAATGCCGGCGCAGGCGCCAATCGCCAGCCAGCTACCCCAGTGGCGGGGAGCTAAAAAGGATTTCTGAAAGACGGGAATAAACTCCGTAGGACTTTTTTTACTCTTTTCCATGCACCGGCCTCAAACAATAAGGGGCTAATGATAGTGCTGACGGGCAATAATGCAATCAATTCCCCTTATCTTTCAGCATGTCGGATTGCTGAAGGGAAAATAGCAGAGAAGCAGGGCTGCCCGCCAATAAAAAAACCGGTGAAAACTCCACCGGTTTTTCTGACGCGTTTCGGCCTACTTAAGACGCAGCTGCGGAACCACTTCACGCACCTGCGCGAGATAATCACTGCGGTCTTTACCGGTCAGACCTTCCATCCGCGGCAGCTTGGCCGTCAGCGGGTTAACCGCCTGATTGTTGATCCAGATTTCAAAGTGCAGATGCGGCCCGGTAGAACGCCCGGTGTTACCCGACAGCGCAATACGATCGCCGCGCTTAACCTTCTCGCCCGGTTTCACCAGCAGCTTTTTCAGATGCATGTAACGCGTCGTATACTGGCGGCCGTGGCGAACCGCCACGTAGTTACCTGCGGCACCGCTGCGCTTCGCCACGATCACCTCACCGTCGCCGACCGCCAGCACCGGCGTACCAACCGGCAGGGCAAAATCCACCCCTTTATGCGGAGCAATACGCCCGGTGACCGGGTTGAGACGACGCGGATTAAAGTTGGAGGAGACGCGGTACTGTTTCACCGTCGGGAAACGCATAAAGCCACGCGCCAGGCCGGAGCCGCTGCGGTCGTAGAACTTACCGTCTTCCGCACGGATGGCATAATAGTCCTGGCCACCGCTCTGCATGCGCACGCCTAACAGCTGGCTCTGCTCGTTTTTGCCGTCCAGCACTTCACGCGACATCAGCACCGAGAACCGGTCGCCTTTGCGCAGCTTGCGGAAGTCCATCTGCCACTGCAGCGACTTGATCACCGCGCTGATTTCACCGCTGGTTAACCCGGCCTGTTTAGCACTGGTGACAAAGCTGCCGTTAACCACGCCGCTCAGTACGTTGTTCTGCCACTCACCTTTTTGCATTTCCGACGAGCGACGGAAACCGTCACCGCTGCGGTCGTAGGTACGGGTTTCACGGCGGGAGACTTCCCACGTCAGGCGCTGCAGCTGGCCGTCATCGGTCAGCGTCCATGACAGCTGTTGGCCGATCTTCAGGTTACGCAACTCTTTGTCGGCTTTCGCCAGCTGGCCGATTTCTGACATATCAATGCCATACTGGTTCAGTACGCTGCTTAACGTATCACCGGTAGAAATGACGTAGTCATGCGTTCCGGCTTCGTTCGGCACGTCTTCGTCGATTTCATCTTTCGGGGCATCATCTTCGGGCTCAGGGGTGTCCTGATCAAGGGGTTCGCTGGCCTCGGGCAGCAGCGTGCGCAGCTCGTTTTTATCCAGCTCGATAGTTTTGACGATCTGGCTTTCGTGGCCCGGATGATAGACGTAAGGCCGCCACACGGTGACGGCCAGAGTAACGACGGTCAGCGACCCCAGCAGAATGCGGTGAGGTCGTGGTAAGTTATTGAACGCTAAGGCGACAGCGCGGGATATCTGCTGCACTAAAGTTTCCTCTATTCTCCTTTCAGGCAGCTCGAATACTGGCTGGACAACTGCGAGAGGAATGTCACATAGCTGTCTTTACCTGGCATGATATTGGTGCCGAGGGGATCAAGCGTACCTGAACGCACGCTGGTCCCTCTGGCTACCGCCTCGATCACGGCCGGCCTGAATTGTGGTTCAGCAAAGACGCATGCGGCCTTCTGCTCAACCAGCTCTGTTCGTATTTGATGTAAACGCTGCGCGCCCGGTTGGATCTCAGGGTTGACGGTAAAATGCCCCAGCGGGGTCAAACCGTAGTGTTTTTCAAAGTACGTGTAAGCGTCGTGAAAAACGAAGTACCCTTTACCTCTGACCGGTGCCAGCTGATTACCGATTTTCGCATCGGCTGACGACAACGCTGCCTCAAAGTGCTGCAGGTTCGCGTCAAGTTTGGCCTTGCTTTGCGGCATAAGTTCCAATAATTTTGCATGGATTGCAACCGCAGTTTTCTTAGCTATCTCCGGTGACAACCACAGATGCATATTGTACTCGCCATGATGGTGGTGGTGCTCATCCTCACCGGCGCCGTGAGCATGGCCTTCATGCTCCTCTTCCTCGTCTTCACCGCCCTTCAGCAGCAGCGCTTTTACGCCGTCGATCTGCACCATTTCGAGGTTTTTTTGCGCCGGTAATGCGGCGGCAGATTTGGTCATAAAGGCTTCCATCTCTGGCCCAACCCACACCACTAAATCCGCGCCCTGCAAGCGTTTTACGTCAGATGGACGCAACGCGTAATCGTGCTCCGAGGCGCCGTCCGGCAGCAGAACCTCAACCGGGGTGACCCCGTCGGCAATGGCGGCAGCGATAAAGCCGACCGGCTTCACCGAAGCGACCACGGCGGCATGGGCTGCAGGGGCGATCGCGGCGGCCAGACCGAGGCCAGCAAGCAGAGAAGTGAGACGCTTATTTTTATGTAACATAATGATACTTTCCATCGTGAAGTGCAGATGGATTGTGATATTATAACATCCTAAAGTTTTCGCAACCTGTAATCGACATGTCATCTCTGATTGCCCTTAAAAACATTTCGGTCTCGTTTGGCCAGCGTAACGTCCTGTCCGGCGTGTCGCTGGATCTGCAGCCCGGCCGTATTCTGACCCTGCTTGGCCCGAACGGTGCCGGTAAGTCAACGCTGGTGCGGGTGGTGCTCGGCCTGGTCGCCGCTACCTCCGGCAGCGTGACCCGAGCCGAACAGCTGCGCATCGGCTACGTGCCGCAAAAGCTGCACCTCGACGTCACCCTGCCGCTGACCGTTGAGCGCTTTATGCGCCTGCGTCCCGGGGTCAAAAGCAGCGATATCCTGCCGGCGCTGAAGCGCGTGCACGCCGCCCAGCTGCTTCACTATCCGCTGCAGAAACTCTCCGGCGGCGAAATGCAGCGCGTGCTGCTGGCGCGTGCCCTGCTCAACCAGCCTCAGCTGCTGGTGCTGGATGAACCCACGCAGGGGGTGGACGTCAACGGGCAGGTGGCGCTGTACGATCTGATCGACTGCCTGCGCCACGAGCTCAACTGCGGCGTGCTGATGGTTTCCCACGATCTGCACCTGGTGATGGCCAAAACCGATGAGGTGCTGTGCCTTAACCAGCACATCTGCTGCTCCGGCACGCCGGAAGCGGTTTCACGTCATCCGGAATTTATCTCAATGTTTGGCCAGCGAGGCGCTGAGCAACTGGCGATCTACCGCCATCACCACAACCACCGTCACGACCTGCAGGGGCGGATCGTTTTGCGCAAAGGATTTGGCCGTCATGATTGAACTGTTGTTACCCGGCTGGCTGGCGGGGATGTTGCTGGCGCTGGCCGCCGGTCCGCTGGGCTCGTTTGTGGTCTGGCGCCGCATGTCCTATTTCGGCGATACGCTGGCGCACGCCTCGCTGCTCGGCGTGGCGTTTGGCCTGCTGCTCAACGTCAGCCCGTTCTATGCGGTGATTGCGGTGACGCTGCTGCTGTCGCTGGTACTGGTGTGGCTGGAACGCCGTCCGCATCTGGCGATTGATACGCTGCTGGGGATTATGGCGCACAGCGCGCTCTCCCTTGGTATGGTGGTGGTGAGCCTGATGTCCAACGTGCGGGTGGACCTGATGGCCTATCTGTTTGGCGACCTGCTGGCCGTCAGCCCCGCTGACCTGCTGACCATCGCGTCCGGCGTGGTGGTGGTGCTCGGCCTGCTGGCGTGGCAGTGGCGTGCCCTGCTGTCGCTGACCATCAGCCCGGAGTTGGCGCAGGTCGACGGCGTCAATATCCAGCGCACCAAAATGATCCTGATGCTCATTACCGCGCTGACCATCGGCGTGGCCATGAAGTTTGTCGGTGCGCTGATCATCACTTCGCTGCTGATTATCCCGGCCGCCACCGCCCGCCGCTTCTCACGCTCGCCGGAGCAGATGGCGGGGCTGGCGGTAGTGGTCGGCATCCTGGCGGTAACCGCCGGCCTGACCTTCTCCGCCTTCTACGATACCCCGGCCGGCCCTTCCGTGGTGCTGAGCGCAGCGGCGCTGTTTATGCTGAGCATGGTGAAGAAGCCGGCGGTGTAAACGACCTGTACCGGTGGACACGTCACCGATCGGGCTTAACCGGGTAAGACCCGTTAAGCCAATAAAAAAACGCCTGACATCGATGGTCAGGCGTTTTTTTTTACGCGGTGCACAGGCTGCTAAAGCCACGTCATGCGGTCAGGTTGACTCAGGGCGGGTGATGCCGAAGTGTTTGTAGGCGTGCTGCGTGGCGATACGCCCGCGCGGCGTGCGCTGGATAAAACCCTGCTGGATCAGGAAGGGTTCCAGCACGTCTTCGATGGTTTCCCGCTCTTCGCCGATGGCGGCGGCCAGGTTATCCAGCCCCACCGGCCCGCCCATAAACTTGTCGATAATCGCCAGCAGCAGCTTGCGATCCATATAGTCGAAGCCTTCGGTATCGACGCTCAGCATATCCAGCGCGCGGGAGGTGACCTCCCCGCTCATCTCCCCGGCGGCACGCACCTCGGCGAAGTCGCGCACCCGGCGCAGCAGGCGGTTGGCGATACGCGGGGTTCCCCGCGCGCGACGGGCGATCTCCAGCGCACCTTCAGCGGTCAGCGGCAACCCGAGGCAGGCGGCGCTGCGCCCGACGATATGCTGCAGATCCTCCACCCGGTAGAACTCCAGGCGCTGAACGATGCCGAAACGGTCACGCAAAGGCGAGGTGAGCGAGCCGGCGCGGGTGGTGGCACCGATCAGCGTGAACGGCGGCAGATCGAGTTTAATCGAGCGCGCCGCCGGCCCTTCGCCGATCAGGATATCCAGCTGATAGTCTTCCATCGCCGGGTAAAGCACCTCTTCCACCACCGGCGACAGGCGGTGGATCTCATCGATAAACAGCACGTCGTGCGGTTCAAGGTTGGTGAGCATCGCCGCCAGGTCGCCCGCTTTCTCCAGCACCGGGCCGGAAGTGGTGCGCAGGTTAACGCCCATCTCGTTAGCAACGATGTTGGCCAGCGTGGTTTTACCGAGGCCCGGCGGCCCGAAAATCAGCAGATGGTCGAGGGCGTCACCGCGCAGTTTTGCGGCCTGGATAAAGATCTCCATCTGTTCGCGCACCACCGGCTGGCCGACATACTCTGCCAGCATCTTCGGGCGAATGGCGCGGTCAATGGTCTCTTCTTCGGTGATTACCGCGGCGGAGACCAGGCGGTCGGCTTCAATCATGCTCTACCTCAAATCGCCGCGCGCAGCGCTTCACGGATTAACGTTTCACAGTCGGCGTCTGGTTTACCGACTTTACTGACCATGCGGCTGGCCTCCGGCGGGCGATAACCCAGCGCTACCAGCGCGGCCACCGCTTCGCTTTCCGCATCGTTGCTGTTTTCCGGCGGCATTTCGCTGGTCAGTGCAAACGGCGCGTCGGCGGCAAACAGGTCGCCGTGCATGCCTTTAAAGCGGTCCTTCATCTCGACCACCAGCCGTTCGGCGGTCTTTTTACCGACGCCCGGCAGTTTCACCAGCACGGCGATCTCTTCCCGCTCGACGGCGGTGACAAACTGCTGCGCCGACATGCCGGAGAGGATTGCCAGCGCCAGCTTAGGGCCGACGCCGTTCACCTTAATCAGCTCGCGGAACAGCGCACGCTCCTGCTTGCTGTTAAAACCAAACAGCAGCTGGGCATCTTCGCGCACCACAAAGTGGGTAAAAATCACCGCTTCATGGTTGAGGTCAGGCAGTTCATAAAAACAGGTCATCGGCATCTGCACCTCATAACCGACGCCGCTGGCTTCGATCAATACCGCCGGGGGCTGTTTTTCCAGGATAATGCCTCTGAGACGACCAATCACGCGCGCTTCCTTAAGAGTTAAATCTGTGGGCAGAAGGTCGCGGAACGCGCCCCTGCAAAGAGAATGAAGAAGGGTATAGCATAAAAAAGGCTGGATGGATACCCAGCCTTCAGGAACGCAGACGCCCGCGCGCCAGGCTCAGGTTGCCCTCTCCCAGCCGGGCCACGTTCTGGCTAAGGTGGCAGTGGGTAATGGCAATCGCCAGCGCATCCGCCGCATCCGCCTGCGGGTTGGCCGGCAGCTTCAGCAGTGAACGGACCATATGCTGCACCTGGCTCTTTTCAGCCGCACCGGTGCCGACCACGGTCTGCTTAACCTGACGCGCGGCGTATTCGAACACCGGCAGGTCGTGGTTGACCGCCGCGACGATCGCCACGCCACGCGCCTGGCCCAGCTTCAGCGCCGAGTCGGCGTTTTTCGCCATAAACACCTGTTCGATAGCAAACTGATCCGGCTGAAACTGGGTGATAATTTCACACACCCCGGCATAGATCAGCTTGAGCCTGGACGGCAGATCGTCAACTTTGGTACGAAT
This sequence comes from Erwinia sp. B116, assembly GCF_002865965.1. Lineage (NCBI taxonomy): Bacteria > Pseudomonadati > Pseudomonadota > Gammaproteobacteria > Enterobacterales > Erwiniaceae > Erwinia > Erwinia sp. B116. Next base: position 10,600 of record NZ_JRZZ01000008.1, on the reverse strand, counting down.
ACAGCCGCTACCGAGATAAATCAGCTGCCGGCCTACCTGACGGATGACGCCGTAACCGGTGACGCGCGAACCGGGGTCAATACCCAGAATAATCGCCATTATGCGCCCCCGGTTAGCACGCGCAGTGAGAGCCGAAACGCCATTACAGCGTCGCCGCCACCTCGTCGGAAATTTCACCGTTATGGTACACTTCCTGCACGTCGTCACAGTCTTCCAGCATATCGATCAGGCGCAGCAGTTTCGGTGCCGTTTCCGCATCCATATCCGCTTTGGTGGACGGGATCATGGTCACTTCCGCCCCTTCGGCCTGCAGGCCTGCGGCATCCAGCGCATCCTTGACCTGACCCAGTGACTCCCAGGCGGTGAACACGTCAATCGCGCCGTCGTCATAGGTGGTCACGTCATCGGCACCGGCTTCCAGCGCCGCGTCCATCACCGTGTCTTCATCCAGACCCGGCGCGTAGGAGATTACGCCTTTCTTGGTGAACAGGTAAGCCACCGAACCGTCGGTACCGAGGTTGCCGCCGGTCTTGGTAAAGGCGTGACGCACTTCAGACACGGTGCGGTTACGGTTGTCGCTCAGGCATTCAACCATCACGGCGGTGCCGCCCGGGCCGTAGCCTTCATAGATGATGGTTTCCATATTGCTGTCATCATCCCCACCGACGCCGCGCGCGATGGCACGGTTCAGGGTGTCGCGGGTCATGTTGTTGGCCAGCGCCTTATCGATCGCCGCGCGCAGACGCGGGTTAGACCCGGGATCGCCGCCGCCAATTTTGGCCGCGGTAACCAGTTCACGGATGATTTTGGTAAAAATTTTACCGCGTTTTGCGTCCTGCGCCGCCTTGCGGTGCTTGGTATTCGCCCACTTACTATGTCCAGCCATGTTCTCTTTTTCTCCAGATTGGCAGCGGACAGGCTATTCTGCTGGCGGTGTTGCCCCGCGCGGTGCCCGGAAGGGTCGCGTACTTCAGTACGCTGCGCTTCCTGCACGCTGGCGGTAGGCAACCTCGCTGCGCTGATAACGCCTGAACGTTTAGCTCTGTTCAAATAATAATCAGACCACAAATTCTTCTATCGCCTGGCGGTTACTCCAGGACTTGGTGAGCGCGGCAGCGGCCGGCGCATCCAGCCACTGCAGGGCCAGATGCTCGCTCAGGGCGACGTCACACTCTGCCGGCAGCGCCAGGGTAAACCAGTGTTCCCGGTTATGGGTGGTCCCCGGCGCGTAGCGGTGGCGGAAGTGTGCGAAGATCTCGAACTCGATCTGCCGCCGGCAGTCGGTCAGCGTCAGCCCGCAGGCGTCAACGTCAATCCCCAGCTCTTCCAGCACTTCCCGCCGGGCGGTCGCTGCCAGGCTCTCGCCTGGCTCCTGGCTGCCGGTAACCGACTGCCAGAACTGCGGATCGTCGCGCCGCTGCAACATCAGCACCCGTCGGCTCTCCAGGGCATAGACCACCACCAGCACCGAAACCGGATGCTTATAGCCCATTAGTCGTTCTCTGACTGCTCTGGCGCAGCAGGCTTCTCTCTCTTCACCACCTCAATACCCAGCTCGGTCAGCGACGCCGGATTGGCAAAGCTTGGCGCTTCGGTCATCAGGCAGGCGGCCGCGGTGGTTTTCGGGAAGGCGATCACGTCACGGATGTTATCGGTGCCGGTCAGCAGCATCACCAGACGATCCAGGCCAAAGGCCAGGCCGGCGTGCGGCGGCGTGCCGTACTTCAGCGCGTCCAGCAGGAAGCCAAACTTCTCGCGCTGCTCCTGCTCGGTAATGCCGAGGATGTCAAACACGGTCGACTGCATCTGGCCATGGTGGATACGCACGGAACCGCCGCCCACTTCATAACCGTTGATCACCATATCGTAGGCGTTGGCTACCGCGGTTTCCGGTGCGGCTTTCAGCTCTTCCGGTGACATGTCCTTTGGTGCGGTGAACGGGTGGTGCATCGCGCTCAGGCCACCCTCGCCATCCTCTTCGAACATCGGGAAGTCGACCACCCACAGCGGGGCCCAGGCGGCTTCGTCGGTAATGCCCAGATCGCGGCCCAGCTTCAGACGCAGCGCGCCCAGCGCATCGGTGACCACTTTCGCGCTGTCTGCGCCAAAGAAGATCATATCGCCGTCGGCAGCGCCGGTACGCGCCAGGATCGCTTCGACGATCTCCGCGCTGAGGAACTTGGCGACCGGGCTGGTGATCCCCTCCAGGCCATTAGCACGCTCGTTAACCTTGATCCAGGCCAGGCCACGCGCGCCGTAGATTTCAATAAACTTGCCGTACTCGTCAATCTGCTTGCGGCTCAGCTGCGCGCCGCCCGGCACCTTAAGTGCGGCAACGCGACCCTTCGGATCGTTGGCCGGGCCGGAGAACACCTTAAACTCCACCTCTTTCAGCAGGTCGGCGACGTCCACCAGCTCCATCGGGTTACGCAGGTCCGGCTTATCTGAACCGAAACGGCGCATCGCGTCAGCGAAGGTCATCTGCGGGAACTCACCGAGATCGACAGATTTCATCTCCAGCCACAGCTCACGTGCCAGCCGTTCCATCAGTTCACGCACCTGAGGCGCGGTCAGGAACGAGGTTTCCACGTCGATCTGGGTGAACTCAGGCTGACGGTCGGCGCGCAGATCTTCATCGCGGAAGCACTTCACAATCTGATAGTAGCGATCGAATCCGGACATCATCAGCAGCTGTTTAAACAGCTGTGGCGACTGCGGCAGCGCATAGAATTTGCCCTTGTGCACGCGGCTTGGGACCAGATAGTCACGCGCGCCTTCCGGCGTGGCTTTGGTCAGCATCGGCGTTTCGATATCAAGGAAGCCGTGATCGTCCATATAGCGGCGGACGAAACTGGTGATTTTCGCACGTGCTTTCAGGCGGTTAGCCATCTCCGGACGACGCAGATCCAGATAACGGTACTTCAGGCGCGCTTCTTCGGTATTGGTGTGGTTCGAGTCCAGCGGCAGCGGTTCAGAACGGTTGATGATGGTCAGATCGGTCGCGAACACTTCCACTTCGCCGGTCGCCATGTCGCTGTTCTTATTTTTTTCATCACGCGCACGCACGGTGCCGGTTAACTGGATGCAGAACTCATTACGCAGCTCTGACGCCAGCGTAAACGCCTGCTGGCGATCGGGATCGAAGAACACCTGCACGATGCCCTCACGGTCACGCAGATCGATGAAGATCAGGCTGCCGAGGTCGCGGCGGCGGTTGACCCAGCCACAGAGTGTAACCTGCTGCCCTACATGAGACAGATTAAGCTGTCCACAATACTCAGTACGCATAACGATATCCTTTTAACTTCGCCGCTGCGGGCGCGACAGAGTGGCAAACTACCCGGCCCGCTGGGGGCTGCTGCCGCGAAAAATGGCTGCCATTATAATGGAAAACGGCGCACAGGATAAGTGAGTCCGTTGCAGCAGGCAGCAGAAAAACCGCGAAACGGCTTCAGGAACAGTTAAGTGGTGAAGATTTCAGCTGGCTCCGTTGCCGGGTTGGGGACAGGCGCTAAAATCGTGTTTTGGGCTGCCACACGACCGGCACTGGCTCGATACTATAATTGTCTGTTGAAAAAACATGCAACGGCCGTAGGCTCCCTCTACCGTAGCGACATTCAAAAGGAGGTTGGATTATATGTTATCGAATCGCGATGGCGCGCCGGGACGCCGGGTGAAACCCCGTTCCTGGCAAGAGAACGCCCTGTTACGCCAGTACCAGCAGTCCAGGATTGAGCTGGCCGAAGAACTACGCCGCAATGGCAATCTGGGTGAGCCTGGCGAGGTATTATCCGGTTATAACAGGCGTAAACCCTGACTCAGAGCAGGTATTAACAGGGGCCATCGGCCCCTCTTCTTTCGGTTTAAGCGAAACACCCGCTAACAAATCACCTGAATTCCTCCACATAATCAGCGTCATTCCCGTCACCTGATTTCCTGTAATATCACCCTCTTTGCCCCTGTTTTCTGGAGAAACCCATGCTTCAACTTTCCGCTCAATCGACCGCGCTGATATTAATCGACCTGCAGGAAGGTATTCTGCCGTTTGCCGGCGGCCCGCACAGCGCCAGCGACGTGGTTGACCGTGCCGCCGTGCTGGCCGCTAAATTCCGCGAAGTGGGTGCGCCGGTGGTACTGGTGCGCGTTGGCTGGTCGGCCGACTATGCCGAAGCGCTGAAACAGCCCGTTGATAGCGCGCACGCCGGTGCTCTGCCGGAGAACTGGTGGCGCTATCCGGCGGCGCTGGGCGCGCAGGAGGGCGATATCGAAGTGACCAAACGCCAGTGGGGCGCGTTCTACGGCACCGACCTGGAGCTGCAGCTGCGCCGTCGCGGTATTGACACCATCGTACTGGGCGGCATTTCGACCAATATTGGCGTAGAGTCGACCGCGCGTAACGCCTGGGAGCAGGGCTTTAACCTGGTAATCGCGGAGGATATCTGCAGCGCCTTCACCACCGAGCAGCACAACAGCAGCGTTAACTGGATCTTCCCGCGCATCGGCCGCGTGCGCAGCAGCGCAGAGATTATCGCGGCGCTGTGATGACGTCGTTATATCTTGGCCTGCCGCAGTGGCAGCACCCGCAGTGGAAAAAACTGGGTATGGCGACGCTGGAAGACTATGCCCGCTACTTCAACTGCGTGGAGGGCAACACCACGCTGTACGCCCTGCCGCGGCCGGAGGTGGTGCAGCGCTGGCGGGCAATGACCGGCGACCACTTCCGCTTCTGCTTTAAGTTCCCGGCCACCATCACCCACCACGCCGCGCTACGCCAGTGCGGTGACCTGACCGCCGAATTTTTTGCGCTGCTGGAGCCGCTGGCCGACCGGATCGGCCAGTACTGGCTGCAGCTGCCTGCCCGCTTTGCGCCCGCCGACCTGCCGGTCCTGTGGCAGTTTCTCGACGCGCTGCCCGACCGTTTTCAGTACGGCGTTGAAGTGCGTCACGCGGAATTCTTTGCCAAAGGCGAGGCCGAGCTGGCGCTCAACCGCGGGCTGCACCAGCGCGGAGTCAACCGGGTGATCCTCGACACCCGCGGCGTGCATGCCGCCCGCCCCACCACGCCGGAAATCATCGAGGCGCAGCGTAAAAAACCGCGCCTGCCGGTGCACGCGGTGGTGACCGCCGGCGCGCCGATGGTGCGATTTATCGGCGGCGATGATATGCAGGCCAACCTGCAGTGGTTTCAGGCGTGGCTCCATCGCCTGCCGCAGTGGGCTGAGACCCGCCAGCCGTGGCTGTTTATTCATACCCCGGATATCGCCTTTGCCCCCGAGCTGGTCAGCGCCCTGTGGCCCGATCTGCAGCGGGTGATGCCTGGGGTGGGCGACGCCCCCGACTGGCCGCGCCAGGACTCGCTGTTCTGATCCGACGAGCAGTCTGCCTGGCGACAGTATCGCGTTTGCCCGCTATGATGGTGCCTAAGATAATACTTATAATTCGGAGTCAGGGATGGTCAGCGCTCTCTATGCGGTGTTCGGCGCACTGTTCATTATTAAATTGTCACTGGATGTGGTCCGCCTGCGCCGTCAGTACCGCGTCTCGATCGGCGACGGTGGCGTGTCCGACCTGCAGCTGGCGATCCGCGTCCACGGCAACGCCGTCGAGTATATCCCGCTGGCGGTGCTGCTGCTGATCGTGATGGAGATGAACGGCGCCGATATCTGGATGATTCATCTGGCCGGTATGTTCTTCTTCTTCGGCCGCATGCTGCACGCGCTTGGCCTGCGCAGCCGCACGCTACTGTGGCGGCGCAACGGCATGCTGCTGACGCTGCTGTCGCTGGCGGGCATGATCGTAGTCAATCTGATCTACCTGCCCTGGGATCTGGTGCTGACCCTGCATTAAGTCCGCTGAGGCAGAAAAGGTGCAGCCCGCGCCGCTTTCTGCCAGAATATGCCCTTTCCGTTAGCTTCCCCGGACTTACCACTATGTCTAACCGCGATACGCTGTTCTCTGCGCCGATTGCCAAACTCGGCGACTGGACGTTTGACGAGCGCGTTGCTGAAGTCTTCCCCGATATGATTCAGCGTTCCGTGCCCGGCTACTCCAACATTATTTCGATGATTGGCATGCTGGCCGAACGCTTTGTACAAAACGACTCTCAGGTCTACGATCTCGGCTGCTCGCTGGGTGCCGCCACGCTGTCGGTGCGCCGCAACATCACCGCCAGCGGCTGTAAAATCATTGCCGTCGATAACAGCCCGGCGATGGTCGAGCGCTGCCGCCGCCACATTGACGCCTTTCGCGCCGACACGCCGGTCGAGGTGATCGAAGCCGACATCCGCCAGATCCCGGTGGAAAACGCCTCGCTGGTGGTGCTGAACTTCACCCTGCAGTTTCTTGAGCCGGAAGAGCGCCAGCAGCTGCTGAACACCATTTACCAGGGCCTGCGCCCGGGCGGCGCGCTGGTGCTGTCAGAAAAATTCAGCTTTGAAGACGCCGACGTCGGCGAGCTGCTGTTCAATATGCACCACGACTTCAAGCGGGCCAACGGCTACAGCGAGCTGGAGATCAGCCAGAAGCGCAGCATGTTAGAGAACGTGATGCTGACCGACAGCGTGGAAACCCATAAACAACGCCTGAAAACGGCCGGCTTTCAGCACGCTGAACTGTGGTTCCAGTGCTTTAACTTTGGCTCACTGGTGGCACTCAAGGCAGGTAGCGTCTGATGGACTTCGGTAACTTTTATCAGCTGATCGCCAAAGGCCCGCTGGCTCCCTGGCTGGAGACCCTGCCGGCGCAGATCGCCGGCTGGCAGCGCGAGGCGTTGCACGGCCATTTTAAAAACTGGGAGCGCTCGGTGGAGCATCTGCCGCTGCTGACCCCGGAAACGCTGGATCTGCTGCACAGCGTCAGCGTTGATAACAGCCAGCTCAGCGAGCGTCAGCGCGGCGGCATCGAGAAGCTGCTGCGTAACCTGATGCCGTGGCGGAAAGGCCCCTACTCGCTGTATGGCGTCAACATTGATACCGAGTGGCGTTCCGACTGGAAGTGGGATCGCGTGGCTCCGCATATCTCCTCGCTGGCCGGGCGCACGGTGCTGGACGTCGGCTGCGGCAGCGGCTACCACATGTGGCGGATGATCGGCGCAGGCGCGCAGCTGGTGGTCGGCATCGACCCGATGCAGCTGTTCCTCTGCCAGTTTGAAGCGGTGCGTAAGCTGCTGGGCAACGACCAGCGCGCCCACCTGCTGCCGCTGGGCATTGAGCAGCTACCGGAGCTGAAGGCCTTTGATACGGTGTTTTCCATGGGCGTGCTCTACCACCGCCGTTCGCCGCTGGATCACCTGATGCAGCTGAAAAACCAGCTGGTCAGCGGCGGCGAGCTGGTGCTGGAGACGCTGGTGATTGAGGGCGATGACCAGCAGGTGCTGGTGCCGGGTGAACGCTATGCGCAGATGCGTAACGTCTACTTCATCCCCTCAACCGGCGCGCTGAAAAACTGGCTGGAGAAGTGCGGCTTTGTCGACGTGCGCATCGTGGATTATTCGGTCACCAGCACCGAAGAGCAGCGCCGCACCGACTGGATGACCAGCGAATCGCTGGCCGAGTTCCTCGATCCTGCGGACAGCAGCAAAACCGTGGAAGGCTACCCGGCGCCGCTGCGCGCGGTGCTGGTGGCGACCAAACCGTAAACCGGATCGGCCTGCGCAGGCCGATCCTGACCGGGGCAGCAGTGCCCCGGCGTTACTCCTCCTTCGGCTCTTCCGGCCGATCCCAGTATTCAAACCGGTACGCGGCTGCCAGATTGCGGCTCCAGATGCCGCTGTTACGTAGCTCCATCTGATGGGAGTAGCTCAGCGTACAGTTGCCGCGATCGTCCCACAGCTGGCAGGTATCGACCGTGGTTTCCTGACTGAACGGATCGGTACGCCGCTGGCTCATCTGCAGCTCACGCCCCTGCGCGTCGTAACGCAGCGTGGTGGTGGTTTGCCCCGACTGAATGCCGGTCAGCTGATGCGTATCAGACCAGCTGTAGTGGGTCTCATCGTTGCTCAGCGCATCCGACCCGCGCGACCAGCCGCTCACCAGCCGCCGCTGGCGGTCAAAGGCGTACACGCTGGTGGTGAAGCCTTTCTCCCCCTGCAGAATAAAGGCGTCGCTGGCGCTGGTGATGCCGCCGCTGCGCCCGGTCAGATAGCTGGCCTCACCCTGCTTGCGGCTCACCTCCACCGGCCGGCCGGCCTTCAGCACCGATAACGAAATTTCATAGGTCATCTGCCAGCCGTCGCTGATCCGCACAATTTTTTGCACCAGCTTCAACAGCGTGCGGCCGTCCTGCTTGTCGTAAGTCATATCGGCCACGCTGAGCACGCCGCAGCGGTCAAACTGCGCCAGCAGCCGCTTCTGCACGTTGACATCCTTGCCAAACTCACCGATCACCACCTGCTTAATCGGCCCCTTTGACGTGCCACCAAGCAGGATGATGTTGTTATTTTCATTAACCTGCGCGTTAACGCCAGTGCAGGGTGCCGCCATCGCCTGCCCGGCCAGCAGCACCCCCGCCAAACACAGACTGCCGCTAATCCACTTTGTCATTGCCGCTCTCATCGCTTGTCGCTCAACCCGTATTCTTAGTGTAAAAGTTTTTGTGCTTCATAGTGATACACGTTTGCTTTTTCAGACAAAAAAAACCCCAACAAAGCATGCTGGGGTCTGGTACTTGCAAACATCACGTCAGGATTCGGCGTGGTGCGCGGCAAAATCGGTCAGGATTCAGGCCACTCTCACCGGCGAGCTGAACAGCATGGCGCTCTTCATGGCGGCGACGACATCGCCATCGACGGCGGTGCGGCTGAACTCATCATTTTCGGTCTCAGAACACATTGACACCCCGGCCTTGCGGTAGCGCATCTGCGACGGTACCCGCTGGCTGGCCGAGCTGTGGAGTTCGGTTAATCCGGCATCAATAAACTTCTGCAGGTTGCTAAGACGCACTCCCGCACCCGCCATAATCTTTGGACCACGGGTGAGGTGATTAAGTTCCCGCAATAACGGTAAACCACTCTCCGCGCTCTGCTGCTGACCGGAGGTCAGTATCCGCGCCACGCCGAGATCGGTCAGCTGCTCGAGGGCGGTCAGCGGGCTGTGGCAGAGATCGAAGGCGCGGTGAAAGGTCACCGCCATACCGTCGCACAGCGCCATCAGCTGCTGCATCCGCGGCAGATCGATATGGCCGTCGGCGTCGAGAATACCGACCACCAGCCCGGGAAACTGCAGCTCGCGCAGCAGCGCGATATCGGATTTGATCTGCTCAAATTCGATGGCGCTATAGCAGAAATCCCCGCCGCGTGGCCGCACGATCGGATGTACCGGAACGCGCACCCGCTGGCGGGCAAGGTGCAGCGCACCGGCCGAGGGCGTCAGCCCGCCTTCCGCCGGTGACGCGCAGAGCTCAATGCGGTCGGCACCGGCACTTTCCGCCGTCAGCGCGCAGTCGACGCCATAGCAACATACTTCAAGTTTCAGCATCCCATCCCCCCGTTAATTCCCGTTGGCCAGTTGTGTATTTGCCGCCTGATGATTAGTCTGACCTTAAAGAACTGGCATTTATCTTAACGGGAATCACTCTTATGGACTTCGATTTTGACCAACGGATAGACCGCCGTCACAGCGATAGCCTCAAATGGCGCAAATATGGTGATCGCGATATCCTTCCGTTGTGGATCGCCGACACGGATTTCCGCTCCGCCGACTGTATTACCGAGGCGCTGCAGGCGCGCGTCGCCGAGGGCGTGTTCGGTTACGGCGTGCCGTCTGACGAGCTGGCCAGGGTCACCGTCGCCCGCATGGCAGACCGTTTCGGCTGGCGCATTCAGCCGGAGTGGCTGGTCTTTTTGCCCGGCGTGGTCTGCGGTCTGCATATCAGCGTGCGGGCCTTTACCGAAGCGCATCAGGGCACCGTGGCCCCCACGCCGATCTATCCCCCGTTTCGCACCGCCGCCAGCCAGGCCGGGCGTTCGCATCTCAGTGCGCCGCTGACCCTGCGTCAGCAGCGCTGGGTGGTCGACTTCGACGCGCTGGAGCCGCAGATGGACGGCTCGCAGAAGCTGCTGCTGCTGTGTAACCCGCAGAATCCCGGCGGCACCGTCTACCGGCGCAGCGAGCTTGAGGCCCAGCTGCGCTTTGCCCGGCGCCACGATATGGTGGTCTGCTCGGATGAGATCCACGGCGACCTGCTGCTGGAGCCGGGCACGCAGCATATTCCCTTTGCCAGCCTGAGTGAGGACGCCGCACAGCGTTCCGTCACCCTGCTGGCCCCGTCGAAGGCGTTCAACATCGCCGGGCTGGGCGCGTCGCTGGCGGTGATCCCCAACCCGGAGCTGCGCAAGCGCTTTATTCGCCAGCGCAAAGGTATGGTCCCGGACGTGGATGTTCTGGCCTATGTTGCGGCAACCGCCGCCTGGCGCGACGGCCAGCCGTGGCTGGACGCGCAGCTGGACTATCTGCGCGCCAACCGCGACCGGCTGACGCAGCACGTGAATACGCTGCCGGGATTAAGCATGGTCTCCCCCGAGGCGAGCTATCTCGGCTGGATCGATGCCAGCGCGCTGGGCGTCGCCAGCCCGGCGCTGTTCTTTGAGCGGCACGGGCTGGGC
>NZ_JRZZ01000007.1:137326-180502 GCF_002865965.1 Erwinia sp. B116 | reverse complement strand
AGCTGGAGCATCACCTGCTGGCAGGCGCGCAGCTGGGTCAGCGCCGCCGCCCGCGCGCCGTTGCTGGCGGCGGCCCAGGAGGTGACTTTGCCGCTGACCGGTGAATACCAGTCGAGGCGATCGCCGGCGTCGTTAGGCTGGGGGATCGCCAGACAGTCGGCAATCTGCGGCTGCTGGCGCAGGCGCAGCGTTTCCCGCAGCTGTAAGGCAGAAAGCCACAGCGGCTGGCCATTTTCACCGAGGGCCAGCAGCGCATCCAGGCTGCCGCTGCGTAAGAAGATTTTTGCCACGCAATAAGGCCTTATAGTCAGAGTTCGTTAGAAAAAACCACGTGTAATCAGCCTACTTTAGCCGGAGCGACTTAAATCAAATGCGTAAATAAGCGGTGAAACTGCCGAGTACTTGCGGCATAGGTCGTTGCATAAGCCAGAGGCGCTCAGTATGGTGTGCGTCCCACACGCTAACTGACCGGAATGAAATGACGAATCCTGGCTCAAAAGATCCCCTGCATGGCATTACGCTCGAGGCCCTGCTGAATGCGCTGGTTGCGCGTTACGGCTGGGCTGAACTGGCGCAGCGGGTCAACATCAACTGCTTTAAAAGCGACCCCAGCATCAAATCCAGCCTGAAGTTTTTGCGGCGTACCCCGTGGGCACGCGCGGAAGTTGAGGCGTTATACCTGGCCTTACAGGACGCACTGCAGCGCCATGCCAGACCTTCGGTTGCTCACCCGCTCGCAGAGCAGGCTTCGCCGTCTGACGACCGTCCGGCGCGCGGCGCTGATCCGGCGAAACGTGCCGATCGGCCTGATATTACCCCGCCAGCCGGTTCTGCTGCGCAACAGCATGCCACGCCGCCTGGCGAACCTGCTGCGCAAGGTGCCAGCACGCCCGCCAGTGAGGCGGCGGTGAAAAAAAGCCCCGAGCCTCCGGCTGAAGACCCGTGGAGTAAATGGCGAAAAGAATAACTACAGGCAGCGCTATTTCTTCAGCGGAAAAAGGCCGGCCAGCTGTTTGTGCTGGACCGTGCCACCGGCCAGCCGCTGACCAGAGTGGAAGAGCATAAGGTGCCGCGTGCATTTCAAATCCAAGCGCTATAATAGCTGCTTGCAGGATAGTTTTAATTCAAAAATAATCACTGAAGGTGAGGTTTGCGTTATGAAGTTCCAGCTAAGCAGCTTCAAGAAGAGAGTTCTGTTGGTTATAAGCCGACACCCACGGATGCGAGTTTTCAGTCACTACCCCTGTCGATGCTAAGCGACAGGGATTTTGAGATTCTATGCTACAAATTAGTTAATCGTGAAATCGAAAGTGGCGTATTTAATACGTCAGACAAAGTTGCTCTGATGCAAGGTGTTGGAGATCGTGGACGGGACTGTTCATTATACCTTGACAGCATCCCTAACGGCGTTATTCAATGCAAGAAGTATGCTGCCAGACTGACTTTACCCCAGGTATTAAAAGAACTCATTAAACTTCTACTGCATTCAATTTTAGATCCTTCACTTATCCCAACCCCTAAAAATTTTACCTACCACATCTACTGCTCAAATGACTGCAATGAAAAGGCTCTGAATTTAATTTACGGATTTCATCATCAAATTGAAATTCATATTGAAAATGGCGACATTGAAAAGTATGCAATAGGTATGAGTGAAGACTACGAAACGTTTAACAAGTTTCGAGATGCGATGCCGCTAAATGAGTTATACCTGTTATTAAGGTCTATAAGCGTCCGTTTTTCAGGTGGATCAGATCTGTCGGGTCGTATCTCAAAACATACTGACATTTTGCAGGGTTTTTTTAACATTCGCACCGTTGTTGATAACAGTGAAGCAAACAGAAAAGATGAAATCTTAAAAGAAGTTTCAGGATTTCTTATAGATACTGCAGGTAAAGTGCTCAATCGTGATTATTCAGATATTTATGGAGAGGGTAGTTTCTTAGCTACAAAAATAGGGTTGCTTGAAAGAATTCATCATGGTATCGACTCCATTGAGGAAGCAAAAAAATTAATGGACAGAGATTTGGAAGTGCTAAAGCCCATTATGGATAACGTTGAGTCAGAGTTGGAAGTGCTTCTACCCACCGCTCCCACGATTATTATCAAACAATCAGATTTTTTTGAGGACACTGCGCAGTTGCTTCGGGTTTTAGCAGACTGTGAGGCTATTGATAGTTCAAAACCACCCAAAAACGCTTAAACGTCGGCCCGTGCCTGTGGAATTTGATAAGATTGCCGAGGAGAAATTCAGCGCCCCCGCGTAACGCGGGGGCGCCTGACGCTGTTACAGTGCCATATCGTGCTGCGGGCTGTCGGCGCGCTTCTGCTGCGGGGCAGCATCAGCAGCCGGAGCCGCGTGGTTCATATCAATCACCGGAGGGGTGACCAGCTGCAGGGTCGCAGCCGTGTCGTTCCACACCTGCTGGGTCAGGCCAACGTTGCCGTTCAGCTCCTGACCGTAGCTTGGGATGATGCCACGGATCTTGCTCTGCCACTCTGGTGAGTTGAACTGCTCAGGGAACAGCTTCTTCATCACGTTCAGGGTAATAGGTGCGGCGGTGGATGCGCCCGGGGAGGCACCCAACAGGGCCGCTACGGTTTTCTGCTGGTCGGTAACTATTTCGGTACCGAGTTTCAGCACGCCGCCTTTCTCCGCGTCCTTCTTGATGATCTGCACGCGCTGACCGGCCTGAATCAGTTTCCAGTCCTCTTTACGCGCGTTCGGGAAGTACTCCTTCAGCGCCTCAAAGCGGTCGTCATCGCTCAGCATCACCTGGCCGATCAGGTATTTCACCAGATCGAAGTTGTCCATACCCACGTGGGTCATCGGCATAACGTTACTGGTGGTAGTGGTGCTCAGCAGGTCAAACAGCGAACCGTTTTTCAGGAACTTAGTGGAGAAGGTGGCGAATGGCCCAAACAGCACCACGCGCTTACCGTCCAGGAATCGGGCATCGAGGTGCGGTACTGACATTGGCGGTGCGCCAACCGACGCCTGACCGTAGACTTTCTCCAGGTGCTGTCTGGTCAGCTCCGGGTTCTCGGTCACCAGGAAGGATCCACCCACCGGGAAACCGGCATAGTTTTTACCTTCAGGAATACCGGTTTTCTGCAGCAGCTTCAGCGCGCCGCCGCCGGCACCGATAAACACGTATTTCGCGTCCACCGCGTGCTCTTTACCGCTTTTCACGTCGGTGATGGTCACATGCCAGGAGTTGTCGTCATTGCGCTTGAAATCGGTCACTTCAGCCGAGGTTTCCAGCGTGAAGTTGGTGTCTTTTTTCAGGCTGCCGATCAGCTGGCGGGTGATCTCGCCGTAGTTAACGTCGGTACCGGCCGGCGTCCAGGTGGCCGCCACTTTCTGCTGCGGATCGCGACCTTCAATCACCAGCGGAGCCCACTGTTTGATCTGGTTCTGATCGGTAGAGAACTTCATGCCCTGGAACAGGGTGGTCTGCTGCAGCGCTTCGTAGCGCTTGGTCAGGTAGCTGACGTTCTGGTCGCCCCAGACGAAGCTCATGTGCGGCGTGGAGTTGATGAACGAATGCGGGTTGTTAAGGATGCCGCGCTTGACCTGTGCGGTCCAGAACTGGCGGGAGATCATAAACTGTTCGTTGATCTCCAGCGCTTTAGTCACGTCGATGCTGCCATCGGCGCGCTGCGGCGTATAGTTCAGCTCCATATTGGCCGAGTGGCCCGTACCGGCATTGTTCCAGCCGTTAGAGGATTCCAGCGCCACGCCGTCCAGCTTCTCAACCATCAGCTGTTTCCAGCCAGGCTGCAGTTCCTGTAACCAGGTGCCCAGTGAGGCGCTCATGATACCGCCGCCAATCAGCAGAACGTCGGTCTTAGGGGTGGCTGGCGTTTCAGCATGCAGGCTGGAGCAGACCAGCAGCGCTGAGAGAGAAAGCAGGGGAATAAATTTAGGAGAATTCGACATTTTTATAACACGCATCAATACTTTTTTAAAAAATGAAAAAATATTTTAACGCACTTTGTTTTAGGTTTCCAGCAGAACAGCCCGGCTGAAAGGCGTCCGCTGCGCTAAAAGCGGCGTAAATCAGAGTAAACCGAACGCTGTCATGCTGTTGTCGTTGTCCCGGGCGCGTTATCATGCGCTGTTAAATTTTTAGCTAAGGAAGTTGCGTCATCATGTCCTGTCGTTCTGCTCTGACCCTTATTTCCGCCGCCTGCGTGCTGAGCGGCTGCACCAGCATCAGCAGCCTGACTACCCTGTCGCAGGCACCGGCCCCCGTTCAGGCCTCCAGCCCGGCGTCGGCTGAAAACACTACGCCCGCAGCGCAAACCGCTGCGGTGAGCGGTGCTCAGCCGGTGGACACTTCCGCCAGCGCCACCGTAACCCCGGTGGAGGGTGGGGCATCCTCATCCGCCGGCGGTACACAGCAACCGTCGACGGGCTGGGTGGCCATCCAGCCGGACGAAACCTCCGGCACACAGGCCGTTAACGCGGCCAGCGGCAGCAGCGTGGCCACAGAGCAGGCCGCCGGGGCAGCAACACCGGCAGATACGGCAGCGGCTGGTGATACCGCTACTCAGGCCAGCGGCAGCAGCGGCGCAGCAGCCGGGCAGGCCGCCGTCGGATCGATGTCGCGTCCGATCGCCGCACCGGGTACCGAATCCGTAACGCCAGCGACCGGCGGTGAGACCGCAGCAGCGGCGACCGCCACGCCTGCCGCTGGAACGACGGCACCCGCTGCCAGTAGCGTCAGCCAGCCCGCAGCGACAACAGCTGCGGCCACAGCGGCTAACGAAGCAGGTTCAGCAGGAACGGCCATAACGGCTAACGCCGCAGGGCAGACGGTGCCGTCTGCTACCACGGCGGCCACTCAGTCCGGGACTGACACCGTCGCCGCCCCGGCGGCAACGCCCAGCCAGGCCAGTACGGTGACCGCGCCATCTGCCGCCATTGACGCAGCAGCAGCCCCGGCGGCGGATTCATCGGCAAAAGTGCTTGCCGGCAGCGAGATCGCTTCGGCACCGAAGGTTATCGCCGGCAACGATATCGCCTCGGCACCGGCCAGCAGTACGGCAAACGTTAAGCCAGAAGCCGATCCGAACGCGCCGCCGTTCAGCAGCGGCCCGACCCAGATAAGTATTACCCATGTCGTCACCAAAGCCGATGACGGCTCAAAGCTGACGCTGACCATCGACGGGACCGATGCCGGATCGCTGGGTAAAGGTGAAAAACGCCAGCTGTTTATGGCCGCCGGCAAGCATAAAGTGGGTGGCTACGTTAAGACGCTGTTTGGCTATGGTCGTGTAACCATCGATTCGGTGGACGTCACCACCACGCCGGGCAAACCGGTGAGCGTGACCTATTCGGTTACCCGCAACAAGCCGACTTTTGCGCTGCAGAAACACCGTTAGACTGAATACAGCGGAGCAGAACCGAACGGGTTATCAGCAAAGCGTTGGCAACCCTGGCCGGCGAGTGCGATCGGTAACGCTGAGTCAGGCGAGGTAAGCTTCTGTAACGCTGAGGAATGCGTTTGCACTGAACGCCGTCAATCATGCTGAAAAAAGTGGCCTGGCGAGCTCGTTGAGCGAACCTGGCCATTGTGCTATTCGTGGCCGCAGCTAAAGTTAAAATCCTCCAGTTTCACCACGGCCCCGTTCACCAGCCGCGCGCCGCTGCAGCGTACGGCGTAGGGATACTCGGGGCCGACCTCAACGTAAACCTGCCAGACGGCCTCGCTGCCGTCGGCCAGCTCTGCAGAGAAGGTAAACAGCCAGGTTTCGTTCTCCGCGCCAGCGGACTGACCGGGGCAGACAACCGGACTGGCGTGGTGCATCTGTTCGGGGCTGACCTCGATCTGTCGATCCTGATAGCGATAGATAAACAGGCCGGATGGGATCACATTCACTGACATGGCTCTCTCCTGGATCGAACGGAACATTTCCGCGAGTACGGGCCACGGCGGTGGCCCGCAGGGCACTATAGGAGGATGAGCAATGGGAAAAGTGGCCCGATGTAGCGACCGGGCACGGGGCAGGTGTAAATGGACAGATTACTATTTAAGTGACAAGCTGGCGTTTGCCAGACGCCGGTTAAACGCTGGGGTCATCCGGGGTATAGCTGACCACCAGTTCCAGCGTATTGCGGATCACCTCGTTGTAAGCCTCATCGGTACTCTGATCCAGTTCAGCGATCAGCTGAATAATCACCGTCTTGTTACTGACCTCGCTGCTGGCAGCAACGATTTTCTTGATGACTAAACCCAGCAGGGCGGTTTCCTGAGCAAGCGACTCACCGGCGTTACGAAAGAAATTAAGAACAGAGAGTTCTGAGTAGACTTGCTGCATTTTCTTCTCTTATGGGTAGGCGTGCTGTTTAGCGATCGAAACCGGTACGGCGGGGCGATCCTGCCCGTCGCCGGAATAAAGCGTACAACTAATGTTTTTTGCTGCCCTGCGGCACGTTTTTAATGCTGGAAACGTGCCGGTGAGAATCACTGGCGCTGGGTTCGGCGTGGTTGCGGTTGCGCGCGGTGGAGATGCCTTCACGCACTTCAACAATCGCCCGATGGAGCAAAGAAACCTGTGCGGCATCTTCATTCTCTGACATCAGCTCCAGCCGCGCCACCAGCGCCGCGCTGCTGATCGGGCCGTTCTCATGTAACAACGAGAGAACCGCTTCACCGATCAGGATATCGATCATTTTGTCATCATCACTGTGCTTCATCACTACGTCTCTGTATCACTACGTCTCTGTGTGCTGTCCCTTACGTCCGACCAAAAAGCAGTTCAATCAGTTGATGGTAATGACGTTCCTGTTCCTGACTGCTCGCCGCTTCCAGATGCCCCAGTAGCCGGGCGCACAGGGATTTGCGGTTCAGGGGTTCACCGGAACGCAGAATTTCTACCACAATTTTCCCCATCGTCTCCTGTTGCGAAGGTAGTGAGGGGGAGCTGATAAAATGCGAGTGGTTTTCAGCATTTTCGGATTCATGGCCACTCTGGCGCATCATTACGTCCTCAATCGTAAGGGATTTCCCAGCCTGTCGGGATAAAGTTATACAATAATGTCTAAATGGTACAGGATATTGTGGGATTACTGAGCGGTTGATTGATCAAAAAGTGCTTATTGCATAAAATCAATAAGTTAAATCGGCACAATGAGAGGGCGCCAGCAACGCTGTGCGCATTATACAGTGGGGGTGCGGTCTTCCGTGACCCGGCGGCTTATCAGATGCGACCCGGTCAGGGAAGCGGACGTTTTATCGTCGGGTCGCGCCAGCAAAACTCAACATAGTGGCGCTGGCAGGCAGCGGTGGCTCGGCAGGTAAAGCGCTGCGCGGCGTTTTCATGCCATGCGGCAGGCTCAGGCTGGTGGCGGGCTCGCGTAAGCCCATCAGCCATTTTCGGGCTTTATAAATCTGCATAACGCGCAGATCGTCGGCTTCACTTTCCGCCATCTCCCGCAGGGTGTCGATAAGCGATCGAAGGGTCACTTCTTCCGAGTTGAAGATGAGGTGAATGGCGGCCTCGCCGACGACGACGTTACCTGTCTCTTCATCAGAAAAATACAAATTAACTCCTCCACAATGGCTTCAACACGTTCATCTGACTTACCCGATAATTTTAGCAACGGCGCTTATAATCAAACGAACAATTTACCTGGATGTTTTTGGGCTAATCATAGCCCTGGGCTATCAATCAAGCAATGTAATCGGTAACAACTTGATTGTATAAGACTTTTGTCTCACTAAAAGGACCGATCCGTAACGGTCTTTTTGTAAACTTTATCGTATTTTGTGATCGCTATCGGATTTGCTGACATCCTGTTGTCATCTGTGGCAAAGCGGTACTGCTTACGGAAGGCTAATCGTTCAGCGGGTTATGGGCAAAACGGGGGCAGCGTCAGGGTTCAGGCACGCCGCAGCGTGCCAGAACAACGGGCGAGAATCAGATTGCAATGGCGTGAATCTGAGCCACGGCGCGCGCCGCTTCTTTGCCTTTTTTCACAAAATGCTCGGTATAGAAATCGATAAATTCAGCCGACGGCTGGAAGTTATGCGGGGTCAGTGAAACGGAGAAAACCGGTACGTTAGTCGCCAGCTGGGCCTGCATCAGACCGGTCACTACCGCCTGGGCAACAAAATCATGGCGGTAAATGCCGCCGTCAACCACCAGCGCGGCGCAGACGATCGCATCAAAGTTGCCGCTCTGGGCCAGACGCTGTGCCAGCAGGGGCATCTCAAACGCGCCCGGAACATCCCAGGTTTTCAGTTCATACGGGGTGTTGCTGCTATCCAGCTCCTGCTGAAAACCAGCCAGCGCCTGAGAAACAATTTCACTGTGCCAGTTAGCTTTAATAAAGGCGACTCTTAACGCGGACATGAATGACTCCAGAAAAGGGCGGTGAACCCCGCCGGGCGAAGCAGCGGATCGGGTTTTCACCAGGCATTATAATTAAAAGAAAAAGTGCCTCCTTTTTACATCCTATTTCGTAATATGTCCATGTTGAGTTAATGGTTGCACTACTCGCCGCACCATCTGTTAATCCGGTGCGGCATTCTGGCAGTTACTGACTGATGGTCTGTTGCAGGGCGGCGATAGAGGAGGTAACACCGGCCTCAACCGACATGGTCAGGTCTTCCATCTCCAGCGAGACCCAGTCGTTATAGCCCATCATGCGCACCACGGAGAAGAACTCCTTCCACCACTGCAGATCCTGGCCGCAGCCGACCGCGACGTAGTTCCAGGCACGGTTGGCGACGTCTTCCACCGGTTTGGTCTCCAGCAGGCCGTTAATTCCGACCAGGCCGCGCTCCAGGCGCACGTCTTTACCGTGCACGTGGTGGATGGCCGGGCCAAGGGCGCGGGCGGCGGCGATCGGGTCAGCGCCCATCCACAGCAGGTGGCTCGGATCGAGGTTCAGGCCGACGGTCGGGCCCACCGCGTCGCGCAGACGGAACAGGGTTTCCGGGTTCCACACCAGCATCGAGCTGAAGTTCTCAAGCGCGAATTTTTCCACGCCGTTCTCCTTCGCACGCTGCACCAGCCCCTGCCAGTAAGGGATCGCCACTTCGTTCCACTGATAGTCCAGGCAGTTTTTCAGCGTTGGCGGCCAGCTGACGGTATAGGTGATCCAGTTCGGGATGGTGTCGTGCGGGCTTGCCGGCGGCAGGCCGCTCATCATCACGATCTTCTTCACCCCCAGCTCACCGGCCAGCTGCAGCGCTTTTTCGGTGTCGCTTTTGTGGCGCTGGCCCAGCTCACCCGGGTCAAGCGGGTTACCGGAGACGTTCAGCGCGGCGATGGCCATGCCGCGGCTCTCCAGCGCCTGCCGCAGCTGCTGGCGCTTTTGCGCGCTGGCCAGCAGTTCGTCGGTGCGCAGGTGCGGTGCTGAAGACCAGCCACCGGTGGTCATTTCAACGCCGTTAACGCCCAGCTCCAGCAGTTTATCCAGCATCGCTTCAAAGGGCAGGTGGCCCAGGCTGTCGGTACAGAATGATAATTTCATGGTCAGGCCTTACTCGTAGTTAACCCAGGTGGCGCCGTTGTCGGCAGAACGTACACAGTTTTCAATCCAGCGCACTCCTTCCAGCCCGGCATCGATATCCGGGTAGATCAGCGCATCCAGCGTCTGCTGGTCGCCGCGCTGGGTGGCGCTGATGGCAATGGCAAATTTCAGGTAGATATTCGCCCAGGATTCGGCAAGGCCTTCGGTGTGCAGCGCCCCTAAACGTTCGTCGGCCAGTGCGCTCTCGTGCAGGTACGGCATACCGTGGTGCATCATCTGGCTCGGCTGGCCCTGCACCTCATACTTCAGCTCGCCCGGGTTGTAGTCGCTCCACTCCAGGCTGGCCTGGGAGCCGATCACGCGAATAAACTGGCTGTCCATAGAACCGGCGTTAATAGAGGACGCCCACATACGGCCGACGGCGCCGTTCTCGTAGTGCATCAGCACCATGGCGTTGTCTTCCAGCGGCGCGCGGGAAGGGATAAAGCTCTGGCGATCGCACAGCAGCGACTTAATCCTGAGGGCCGGCAGCACCAGCTGCGAGATATAGAAGGTGTGGGTAGAGATATCCCCCAGCACAAAGGTTGGCCCGGCGATTTTCGGGTCAACGCGCCACTTCTGCGCTTCGCTGAACTTATCGGCGCTGTCGTTGGCGCTGAAGCCGTGGGTGTACTGCAGTTCGACCATGCGCACTTCACCGATCTCACCGTTGGCAATCATCGCGCGCATCTGCATCAGCAGCGGATGCCCGGAGAAGCCGTAGGTGACGCCAACGATCAGATTTTTCTCCGCGGCCAGCGCTTTGATTTCCCTGGCTTCCGCGGTGGTGAAGAACAGCGGCTTTTCACAAATTACGTGAATGCCGGCATTCAGAGCGGCTTTAGCGATCTCATAGTGGGTGCCGTTTGGCGTGGCGATGGTCACCACCTCAATGCCGTCTTCCCGTCTGGCTTCCTCCGCCAGCAGCTGCTGGTAGGTGTCGTAGCAGCGATCCGCCGCCACGCCCAGATTAACGCCAAAATCGCGGCCGCGAGCGGCGTCAATATCGAACGCGCAGGCGACCAGCTGGTAAGCGGTGTTATCGCGCAGGGCACCGCTGCGATGTTTATAGCCGACCTGGCTCAGGCGACCGCCACCGATCATCGCCCAGCGCAGGGGGCGAGGGATTTTTCTTTCACCGTTAAGCATGTGTGATTCCTTAATTCTTTGCACCCGGGTGCAAAAGTGTTGGCAACAAGACGTAATTCAGACCGGGTTGAGCGTTGTGGCGCTGCCTGTCATGAGCTGCACTTTTCAACACGGCACAATTTTCGTCAATCGACTTTATGCAGATTTCAGTAGCGCGATCACAAAAAATCAACATAAAGCACCCGGGTGCAAATTTAGCGCCAGCAGTAGGGATGAAACAGATTTTCATAGCAAAAGTTAACGGAAGGTAATGAAAAATAATTGTATTTTTTTATATTCGCTTCGCGACGGCGCCAGATTCGAATGATGCTACCTGCTGCATAGATTCGACGCCGGGGAAGACAAACGCTTACTTCCTGCTCTGGTCGGACAGGGGCTGTTCTGAGTGTGCGCGGCGCCCGCTGGCAGAGCCTTTAACTGATGCGATGAGAACGCCGGGCAGGGCGAGTTAATTTGCCCTGCCTCGTGGAGATGGCAGGTACTTTTAAACACCGCGCAATGAATGTTTACGTGACGGTGTCACCTAATCGCGCAATGATGCCATTAAGCGGCTAATCAATAGCTTATTCAGCCCAGGCTGACTATTATGTGCCAGAACTGACCTGCAAATTTTGAGGGTTGGGTTACCCAGCCCGTAAGAGATCTGACATTACCGATGAATGCCCTCAACGATATTGATTTAAAGCAGCTGGAAGCGTTCACCACGGTGATCCAGACCGGCAGCGTCACGGCGGCGGCGCGGGCGTTAAATCGTTCGCAGCCGGCCGTATCAAGGCTGATCCAGGAACTGGAAACGGTGCTCGGCTATCCGCTGTTTATCCGTAACGGCCCGCGCATTCATCCGACGGAACAGGCGCTGCAGCTGCATCAGTACGTGCAAAAGGCGCTGCAGTCGCTGGAGCAGATCCGCCTGCGGGCGCAGGAGATTGGCCACCAGATGGTCAGGCCGCTGGCGGTGGCCGCCACCCCTGCGCTGGCGGCGGGCCTGTTGCCGTTGGCGCTTGCGCGAATGGGGCTGGAGAATAAAGTGCAGATCATCAGCGAAGCCGCGGAGCAGACCACCCACGCGGTGATCAGTGGCCAGGCAGACGTTGGCCTGTGCAGCCTGCCGCTGGAGCATCACGCGGTGGAACTGCACTGGATCGGCCATGCGCGCTGCGTGGTGGCGCTGCCCGCAGACGACGAGCTGGCCGCACAGCCCCGGATCGCGCTGGCCAGCCTTGCCGGCCGGCGGTTGATTGCGCCGTGGAACCCGTTGCGCCTGCGCGGACGTTTCGAGAAAGTGCTGAAAAAACTCAGGGTTCCGGCGCACGAAACGATCGAAACCAACTCCTCGGCCAATATTCTCTCCTGTGTACGCGCCGGGCTGGGGGTGGCGATCCTCGAGCCGGTAACCGCGTGGGGCATGCCGCTGCAGGGCGTCGCCATTCGCGAATTGCAGGAAGAGATCCCCTATTTCTTTGGCGTGATCACCCCGCAGGGGCGCCAGCTGTCGCCAGCGGCCGACCGTCTGATCGCCGCGCTGGCCGAGGCGGCAGAGCAACTGTTGCCTGCTTTTCAGCGCTTACCGGCCAGCGATCACCCGCGGGTAATGCGGATGCTGCATCAGGACGGTTAGCGCGCAGATCCACCAGCAGAACACCGATATTGAACAGCGCTTACAGCTGGCGGCCGAACGGCACGATACATTTGTCAGCGCGCTGGGAAAACGCGATGAAGAGCAGGGGGTCAGGCCGGTATTTGAACACTGGGAGCTGTCGCGGGAAAATAGGGAGGGGGATGCAAAATTTGCGGGCGTCCCTGCCCGTTGGGCTTATTCGAAGAATACGCCCGGGTTTTCAGACAGCGTGACAAACTCTTTGGTGTCTTTTTCCAGCGCGCGGATCACGCCGGTTTCGATATCATAGACCCAGCCGTGCAGGCGGATCGCCTTATCGCGCAGGCCAACCGCCACCGACGGGTGGGTTTTGATATTGTTCAGCTGGGCGATAACGTTCTCCTGCACCATCGCATTCACTTTCTCTTCTTCCGTGGCGTACTCTTTTTTCTCCACCACGGCCCTGGCCGCGTCGGCATAGTGCAGCCAGTGGGCCACCGCCGGCATCGGATCCAGACACTGACAGGTGGCAATCGCCTTCATTGCGCCGCAGTTAGAATGGCCGCAAATCACGATATCGGTCACGCCCAGCGCCACGACCGCATACTCGATGGTGGCAGAGACGCCGCCCGGCTCGGGGCCGAAAGAGGGCACGATATTGCCGGCATTACGAATGACAAAAAGCTGTCCCGGATCCTGCTGGGTGACCAGTTCGGGCACCAGACGGCTGTCTGAGCAGGAGATAAACAACGCTTTGGGATTCTGGCTGGAGGCAAGGCTGCGGAACAGCTCTTTCTGGTGCGGAAAAATCTCTTTCTGAAAGTTCAGGAAACCTTCGACAATGTGTTGCATAGTGATATCTCTGTTTTCTCAGTGTTTATAATGACGACATGACAACGATCACAGTTTGACAGTGTAGCACCGGAAAACATAACCGGTCTGCAAAATTGCTACGGCGTTATCTGAAAAAATTCTCACAGAGCGGGGGGCGATATCATTTTTTCTTATGACCCACGCCGTTCCCATCCGGTTCGCCAGCGGGTACTCTCTTGCCACTGAATCCAGGGAGATTTTACAGATGTCTGAGAACACACCTCTGCCAGCCGGTTATTCTGATGTTCCCGCCGGGCACGTTGCCACCGTGGTGACCTGTCTGGAAATGCACACTAAACCGCAACTGAAGGCTGTACCACAGCCTGCCGGTATCAGCCTCGAACGCTTCAGCGGCTGCGATCTGCTGGCCTACCGTCAACTTTTTCGCAAGGTCGGCAGCGACTGGCTGTGGTTTTCGCGGCTGCTGATGTCCGACGAGAAACTGGCGGAGATCCTCCGCAACGACAGCGTGGAAATTTACGTGGTGCGCGACGGCGCTGAGGACACTGGCATGCTGGAGCTGGATTTCAGCCAGCCGCACCAGTGCGAACTGTCGTTCCTTGGCCTGACCGGCGCAGCAACCGGCAAAGGTCTGGGGCGCTGGGTAATGAACCAGGCGATAACCCGCGCGTGGTCAAACCCGATCAACCGCTTCTGGGTGCACACCTGCAGCTTTGACCACCCGGCAGCGCTGAATTTTTACATCCGCTCCGGGTTTACCCCTTATGCGTTTCAGGTTGAGGTGAAAGCTGACCCGCGCCTGAGCGGCCACCTGCCTGCTGACGCCGCGCCCCATGTGCCGCTGATTCGTGACTGAACAGGAACGTCCCCCGCCTGCTGCTGAGGGCGGGGAGCGTTCTGCTCCTGCCTGCACGCTCTTTGCTCCGTTTCCTGCGCGTCGAACCGCTCTTTCTTTCCCCAGTGCGTCTTTATAATTGTGCCTGCGTTTATCACTGTGCGATTAACGTACTAAACGGACCACCGTGCTGTTTGGGGGTGGGGCATCCGTAACCAATTGCACAAGGAAATTAATATGAAGAGCTTGTTTATCGCCTGCACCATGTTGTTTTCTGCTGCCTGTGGCGCGGCAGTCGCTAACGCGCCTGCAAATCTGCTGGTGTACGCGCAGGCAAAGTCAGAGGGGTCCATGTGGGCGGGGAGTAAGAGTGCGTTTACCAAAACCTTTAACGTGTCTATCGTCAATCTGACAGACCAGGATATCGATCTTGCGACCCTCTGTCTGAGAGCCTATGCGACAGACACGCAGAGCTTCGGTGTCGATACGGCGGATGAGCTGCTGACGAAAGGCTGGCTGAAAAAAGGGAGTACGGTCAGCGGCGTGGTCGATTTTTCCTCAGGCAAGCGGGACGTTTATCAGGCCGGGATGGTCAAGGTTTTTCACGACTGTCCTTAACGGCCGACCGTTGTGGTGATGTTTATCAGTAAAACGTATTGGCCGACTGTGCCTGTGCGGGGTAAAGTCCCTGACGATCTTTAACGGCTCAGACAGGGAATTCACCGCATGTCGGTCATTACGCACCAGATACCGTCACTCATCATTCGACCGCTCAGCGCAGCGGACTCATTGCAGGAACTGACCACGCTGCTGCATAGCGCCTATCGGCAGCTCGCGAATCTGGGGCTGAACTATATGGCCGTAAACCAGAGCGTGGCGGTCACCGCAGAACGCGTGGCGCAGGGGCTGTACCTGATCGCCAGCGAGGATACCCGTCTGCGCGGCACCATCCTGTTTCGCAATCCACAACAGACCCACGGCTGCGGCTGGTACGATCGCCCGGAAGTGGCCTCAATCGCTCAGTTTGCCGTCGACCCGACCCTGCAGGCGCAGGGGTTAGGGCGGCAACTGCTGCAGGCAGCCGAGGCGCAGGCGCGGCTCAGCGGTGCCACCGAGCTGGCGCTGGATACCGCCGAACCGGCCACGCACCTGGTCAACTGGTACACCCGGCTCGGCTATCGCTTTACCGAACACGTGCAGTGGTCGCATACCAACTACCGCAGCGTGATTCTGAGTAAAGCGCTGGTCTGATCAACGCCACCGCGGCTTATGTGTTGACCCACGTTGCTTAACCGCCGATCTCTGTAATTCTGCTTAACGGTTGCGCGCCGACTCGAGGTTGAAAGGGCTGGTTATGGTACGTTTCATGATCAATATCTTGCTGCGAACAGGAATAAATGCGGTTTAATAGTGATACTGTATATTTATACAGTTTAATATTTGTTGTGTATAACTCAAAGCAAACCGCGCACGGCTGCCTGCGTAAAAGTTTCACCGTTCTCCACGCCACCGCCTGGCGTTGCCCGGCAAGTGCATCATTATGATGGCTAAAGCGGAACAGCAGCACACGACCGTCAGCATCGATCATCAGCAGCCTTCCGCTGTTAAGAACACTACATTGTTGCTTGTGCAATCATTATGGTTGACAAACTCAATTATCAATCAAAATGGTTGCAAAGCACGACAGCTCATTGAGTCCTGCTGGGGTTAAAATGCCCGCAGCATTCTCATATAATGCAACCAAAACCGCCATGATTTTAATGCTACGGCGGCGGAGTGGCTGAGCCAGCTACTGTAAGCGCTACCCCGCTACGCCATTTCTCGCGGCTGCAGCTGATAGATCCACGCCACCTCCTGCCCGCCGCCAGCGGTGGTCACCCTGACCTCCACCCGATCGTAGCCATCTTCAAACTCATCCAGCATCGGCCAGTGCGGTTCAAGATGTTCAGACAGGAACAGATAGCCTTCAACGCGCGGCCCCTGATTATCCAGTACGATGCCGGGAAAACCTGCGGCCGCCCCCCAGCCATTCTCATAGAAGGTGCCGGTGACATAGCCCGGCAGCCACTCGCCGCCGATATTTTCCAGAATATGGGCATTCGAACGCCCCGGACATAACGTCCCGTAGACAAACAGTTTTTTCATTTTTTCCCGATCGACTTCTGATGTTGGACATTTTTACGCGTAAAAAAGCCAGGCAGCCACAACTCACCGGCGCAACCTGCCTGCCGTCAGCGGTCTTCTGCCACCGTCAATGATAAGACCTGAGTCTGCCACAGAATAGCCTGGAGAAAGGGCGCGGGAAACATTTCAGATCGGATGCCTGCCCCGGAACCATCCGCCGGAAGCACGATGCCAGCGGAAGCCGGGTTAAGGGGCTATCAGTAAGGATGACAGGCTATTTAGCAACGTAGTGCAAACGGCCCGCAGTATCACCCTTACCGCCGTCCTGCGGATGATTGATGCCGTCGGCGACGTCAACCACCGCAAAATCAAACGGCGATACCCCCTCAATGCAGGCCACGTTTACCGCATACTGCTGAGGATTCGATCGCCGCTGGTGGAAGGTGTAGATCCCGCAGACCTGACAAAAGTAGTGCGCCACCGTCCGGGTGTTAAAACGGTATTCGCTAAGCTGTGGGTTCTCCTTCAGCGTCTCAAGTTCGGGCAGGCGGGCAGGGACCACCACCGCGCCGCGCATGCGGCAGAACGAGCAGTTACAGCGGCGCACGCCGTTAAATCCGTCAATCAGTTCGACGTTAAAGCTGATGGCTCCGCAGTGGCAGCGGGCCGCAAGCAGACCGGTCATTAATCCTCCTGAATTTTATGGCAGAGAGCGTATCATCCGGCGGTGACAGCGGCATGACAACCCGCCTGCACAGGGCTCATATCCTGGCCGTAATTTAGCTATCTTTGAAATTAGGGCAGGCCATTGTTAACATCGAAAAGCGTAAGTAGCGATCGCCTGGATGTCAGCACTATTCATCGTAGCCCTGAAGGAACAAGAAATGGAAATCGTGTTAAAAAAATTCGGCAGTGTCGACTTTGACGACTATCTGCGACTGGTCAGCGACATCAGGGTAATGGCGATGATTACCGAACGTAGCATCCCCGCTGATGAAGCCCGTCGTGATTATGATACGCTGCTGGCGGATAATCAGGCACAGGGCTCGCTGGGGCATTTCAGGATCCTCTCTGCACCGCAGTGCGACTTTATCGGGCTGGCCAAACTGTCCCTGACGAAGGAGGATCCGCACGCTGCTGAGCTGGGGTATATGATGCTGCCTGAATACTGGGGACAGGGTATCGGCGGCAAGGTTGCGCGTCTTTTGGTTGAATTAGCCGACCGCCAGCCGGGGCTGCGCAGCCTGTTTGCCATTATCGATCCGAGCAATCTTCCCTCAAGGAAGATCCTGACCGGTGCCGGGTTTACCACGCGTGAACTAAAGGATTTTGATGGTTTACCTGGAGAGATACTGGAACGTCAGGTCCGTCGTAGCGAGAACTCACGCTAGCCCGTTCGGCCCAGCCCCGTTAATAGCCGACTGATAAAACCGTTAATCTCTGATGCCGAAAGGGGGCCTGGTCGGCTACAATCAGCGCTGTGCTGCTGGTGGACCATTCAGGCCAGCGAGGGATCGAAACGTTAACTTTGAGAGCTTTTTATGACCAATGCAATACCGCTGAAATATTATGACATCGTGGATGAGTACGCGACGGAAACCGCACAACCGGTGGCCGATGCCGAACGCGATCCGCTGGCGCGCTATTTCCAGCTGCTAATCGAACGTTTGACCAACAACGAAGAGATCGATGAACAGGCGCAGCAGGATATGGCCGTTGAAACGGGTATCGCAGAGCAGCGTATCGACGATATCGCTAACTTCCTCAATCAGTGGGGCAATGAGTAACGCCGGCTGAGGCTCTGCCGGTACGACGTGTGCCGGCAGCGCTGGTGGGCAGGGTATTCAGCAGGACCACAAGCGGTAATGCCTCAACCCTGTGGCACCGTGTGTCGGTCAGATCCACCTGACCTTATTCCATCGAACAATGACCTGCGGGCCACTCACGGCCGTTCGGCAGCTTTTTTATACTCTGCACTCAACCTTAAGACCGTCCGCCGTGCCTTTACCGATGGAGTGCACCATGAAACTGACCCAAATTCGTAACGCAACACTGAAGCTGGATTATGCCGGCAGCCGCTTTCTTATCGATCCTATGCTGTCAGATAAAGAGGCCTGGCCCGGTTTCCCCGGCACGGCCCGTAGCCACCTGCGTAACCCGATGGTGCCGTTACCGGTATCCGTGGCAGAGCTGCTGGATGTGGATGCGATTATTATCACCCATACTCATCAGGATCACTGGGACGAAGCGGCGCAGCAACAGATCCCCAAAGACCGGCCGATCTATACCCAGAATGACCATGATGCCGCGCTGCTTCGCGCACAGGGGTTTACCGCGGTAAGTGCGCTGTCCGATATAACCAGGATTGCCGGCATAACGATCGATAAAACGGACGGCCAGCACGGCAGCGATGACGCCTACGCTATCCCCGAGGTGGCCGAACGGCTGGGTGACGCCTGCGGGCTGGTGTTTTCACACCCGGAGGAAAAAACGCTCTACGTCGCCGGTGATACCGTCTGGGTTCCCGCTTACGCGGAGAGTCTGCATCGCCATCAGCCTGATGTGGTGGTGCTGAATATCGGCTTTGCCCATGTGGACGGGATCGGTGCGATTATCATGGGCAAGCAGGACGCGGTACGCACGCTGAAGGTACTGCCTGCCGCCATCGTCGTGGCCTCACATATGGAAGCAGTTAACCACTGCCTGCTGACCCGAGCTGAACTTCGACACTATGCGGCTGAACAGGGCGTTGCCGATCGAGTGCTGGTGCCGGAAGACGGTGAAACGCTGATCTTCTGAAAGACCTGATACCCTCAGGCGCAGGGCAATGGCATCCGGTTGCCAGGCGATGTCGCCAGCGTGGCAGCCCGCAGTTTACAACAGTATAAGGATCTGAACGATGTCCGCTCTGCGGGTTGTAGTGATTGCCACTCACGGGTTCAGCCCGTTTCATTTTTCGGTGCCGTCAATGGTCTTTGATAAGGCTATGCCGGAGCCTGGCCTGTTTCGGGTGGATATCTGTGCTGAGCAGCCAGGGCGGGTGGAATCGGACATCGGCATGTCGCTTAACGTGGCGCACGGGCTTGAGCTGCTTAACACGGCGGACATTATTATCGTACCGTTCTGGGAACATCCTGCCACTGAACCCTCACCGGAGCTGCTTGCGGCACTGCGTACGGCCTGGCAGCGTGGTGCGGAAGTGGCCGGATTATGCCTGGGGGCGTACGTCCTTGCCTATGCCGGGCTGCTGAACAACCGCCGAGCCTCCACTCACTGGGAGTATGAGCGCGATTTTGCCGGACGTTTCCCGCATATCCGTCTGGACAGCAACGCGCTCTATACCCGTGACGAACGCCTGATTACCTCGGCCGGAACGGCGGCAGGGATCGACTGCTGCCTGCATATCGTGCGTGAAAAATATGGCGCAGCGCTGGCTAACCGCGTCGCCCGCAGAATGGTCGTCCCGCCTTATCGCGAAGGCGGTCAGGCTCAGTTTATCGAGCGGGTGATACCGGAAACCACCCGTGACGTGCAGATCAACGAACTGATCGCGTTACTGCGGCGCAGCCTGGAAAAACGGCACGATATTGACTCGCTGGCCGCTGCCGTCGGCATGAGCCGACGTACGCTGACCCGGCACTTCAGCAAAGCCACCGGAATGACGATTGGGGAGTGGCTCAGTGCCGAGCGCCTGCAGCGGAGCCAGGAGCTGCTGGAAACCACCGATCACAGCATTGAACGGATCGCCTTACTGGCAGGCTATCAGTCGCCCGTATCGTTCAGGCAGAGTTTTAAAGCACATTTTAATGTCAGCCCCAGCGAGTGGCGCCGTACCTTTCGCGGGCCCGGCCACCGGATGTCGTGCGCATCAGCCTGATAGGGACGACTGCCGCCGTACCGCTTGAGTCAGCGGGCGGCTGGTCGCTCAGGGTTAAATGCAACAATGCCAGCAAAATTGCAGGCATTCATTCGCCGATCACCGGCACGTGCCCGCGCTGGTAAACCGTCAGCGCCGCCTCTTCCAGCCGGGCGAGATTGGCGTCGATCAGCGCTTTCTTTCCTTCGGTACCGCTGCGGTAGGGGCCGGCAATCAGAATTGCGTCATTGGAACCTCATAAAATGCCCTTCAGGGCCAGGTGATAAAGCAACATAATGGTTTTACCATCAACGATCTGACCGCTGTCGACGGCGGCCAGCGCCTCGACGAGGGTCAACTCCAGCACTTCGATATCTTCGCCCTCGGCTTCAATGCCGCCGCCCGCCGTTGCCCGATCGGCAGCCGCATATTCAGCGATATAGAAGTAGAGCTTTTCCGTTACCGAGCCCGGGCTCATAAAGGCTTCGAACACCTTCTGCACCTGTGAAACGCGGTATCCGGTCTCTTCCTCGGCTTCCGCCTTAATGCGGCTTTCGGGGTCCATATTGTCGAGCAGGCCCGCTGCGGTCTCAATCAGATAGCCATCGTGACCGTTGATAAACACCGGAAAACGAAACTGGCGGGTCAGGATCACCGTTTTCCGCTCGCGGTTGTAAAGCAGCACCGTCGCCCCGTTGCCGCGGTCGTAAACTTCGCGATTCTGGCGCTGCCACTCGCCGCTGCGCCGCTGAAGTTCAAAGGTATATTTTTTAAGTGAATACCAGTCGTCAGACAGGATCCTGCTGTCGACGATCCGTATTTCTGCACGTTTTGATTGCATGATAAGGCCTCTGACCGTAGAGTAACCATAATAAACAGCATTATCGTGCATGCTCAAGAAAAATCGTGCAACATCAGGAATGATTTATGCTCACCAGTCAACGCAAACAACATATACTTGAACAATTGGCGGCCGATGGGCAGGTACTGTCGAAAGATCTGAGCGCCCGCTTTGCCGTCTCAGAGGACACCATCCGCCGGGACTTGCGCGAGCTGGCAGCAGAAGGGCACCTGCAACGCGTTCACGGTGGTGCTTTGCCCTCGTCGACGGCGGTTGCCACCTTTACGGAACGTAAGTCATTAAAAACCAGTGCAAAAAAGAGGGTGGCATTGCGAGGGGCGCAGCTGATTTCCGCCGGGCAGGTGGTGATTATTGACGGCGGCACCACCACCTCAGAGCTGATCGGCTATCTGCCGCACGACCTGCAGATTACCGTGGTCACGCACAGCCCGAGCATCGCGTTGGGGCTGATCGACCATCCACTGATTGAGGTGATTCTGATTGGAGGACGGCTCTACAAGCACTCAATCGTCACCGTGGGAAGCACCGCCATTGAAGGGATCAACGCGATTCATGCCGATATTTTCTTTATGGGCGTCACCGGTATTCATCCCGAAGCGGGCTTAACCACCGGTGATTACGAAGAATCGTGCATCAAACGTGCATTTTCCGGCAGAGCGGCGGAAACCGTGGTGCTGCTCTCCCCGGAGAAGATCAACACCGCCTCGCCGTTTGTGATCGGCGGCCTCGGGCTGATCGACACCGTGGTGGTGGATGACGGAGTGGATGAGCAGTGGATCAGCAGCATAGAAGAGAAGGGCGTTACGGTAGTGAAAGCGTAGGGGACTCAAACCTCCTGACAGGGAAAATGGAGCTAAACATGCGAAAGATCATCATTTCCGACTACGATCCACAATGGCCTGATTTATTTGAGGCCGAAAGCAAGCTGTTGCAGGAAACGCTTGGCGCTATCATTTTGCATGTTCATCACATTGGTAGTACGGCAGTGCCAGGCCTGGCAGCAAAACCCGTCATAGATATACTGCTGGAAGTGGCCAGCCTAAGTGAACTCGATAAACATAACGCGGCAATGGAGCACATTGGATACGCTGTGCGAGGTGAAAATGGGATCTGCGATCGCAGATATTTCACTAAAGGTGGCGAGCGGCGTAGTCACCATGTCCATGCCTTCATAATGGGCGATCTGCAAATCCTTAAACATCTGGCGTTCCGTGATTATCTCATTGCAAACAGTCAGGTAGCCAATCGCTATGCCGGGATTAAACGCGCGATAGCCTTAGCAAACCGTAATAACTGCCATCAATATAGTATGCTGAAGGCGGAGTTTATTGAAAACCACCTTAAAGAATCGGCCATGCTGGTTAAGGCACGTAAGGCGGTACTGGACAGCGGTGACTGACCTTACGACCATCTGCTCGATCTGGCCGCCAGGTTGGATGTGCTGATTGTGCCGGGCAGGGAATATTAGTTGTACTTGATCACGTACATGTACCATACTGGGACATTAACTGATGGGAGCTAACAATATGCATGCAATCAATTTTACTGATGCCCGTAAAAATTTTGCCGACACAATGCAGCGAGTCACCGATGACGCTGAGCCTGTGCGCGTCATACGCCGTGACGCACCTGACGTTGTGATAATGGATGCGGAAGAGTATGAGGCGCTTATAGAAACGGTTTATCTGTTCAGCAACCCAGCAAATGCAGCGCATATCAATGAGTCAATGAAACAGGCGGAGCGCGGCGAATTTGTCGAAGTGGAATATTAAGTTCACGAAGAATGGCGCCGATGACATTAACTACTGGCGTGATGCTGACAAAAAGAAATTCGATCGCATTCGACAGCTACTTCACAGCATCGAGGCTGATCCGTTAGCAGGTATCGGAAAACCTGAACGGTTGCGGCATCACAAAGATCCGGCGCTCTATTAATTTAAATTTGAACTTGGGATACCAGATACTCACTTAAGAGTATTGAAGGGCTATTTTTCAGAAGAAACCGACATTGATGGATTATTAAAATTTACAAAATGAAAGCATACAAGTTGAATTACCCTTGGTGCCCCGGTTTTTTGTCTCCTACGGTTAAAGTAACTTTTCGAAAATGGGGGGGAAGTGTCTAGTCAGTTGGTCCAAGCCTGAGTTCGCCTTTATTTGACCGTGGTAGATTTAAGACTACATGTGGTTATAGAACGGCCCTAATTAAATTTCGGGCCGCTTAGATAAATTTAACGAATAGTGAACCAGCCTGTCGTTTCCTCAATTACGCGCCAGAGTTTCTGGGGTATAGCAAGTTGCTCTACGTCTGATGCAGCAATATTGAGAGCAATTTTTCCTTCAACATTACCCCCTGCAAACTTAACCCAGTCTGGGTTCATAACCATTCCCTGACCTACTGCCGTCAAAGATACTCCTGCTTTAACAGCATCCTCGGCCTGCTCTGGTGTTCGCAACTGCCCGGCAACAATCAGAGGTATACGTCCAGCCAGGTGATCGCGCACGATTTCGATGACTTTGGGGCCATTCGGTGCATCAACGGGTCTGGCTTCAAGTGCATTACCGAGTGATACATGAAGATAATCAATACCCTCATCGACCAGGCGGTCAACTAGCTCAAGCGACTCATCAATGCGCAACCCATCTTCGTAATGCTCATCCAGTGAAATGCGGTATCCCATCAGGAAGGGATTGGTTGCATGCTCAGCAATCGTCTTACGCACACTCTCGATGACGCCGAGAGGGAAACGCATACGGTTTTTAAGAGAGCTTCCCCATTGATCTTCTCTTCGGTTGGAATGAGGGGAGAAAAAGTTCTGAAGTAAAAAGCCATGGGCACCATGTAACTCAACACCATCAAATCCTGCTTCTATCGCACGGCGAGTTGCTTCCCCGAAATCCTGAATAACAGTTTCGACTTCAGTGCATGTCAGTTCACGAGGGGTAACGGACGGTGCGAAAGGACCGGCGTCACCGGGAATAGCGCTTGCAGCAACAATATCCGAAACCAGTTCAGGGCTGGTTTTCACGCCTGCATGGAATATTTGTAAGATTGCCGGTGCTCCACCGCTTTTTGCAGCAATAGCCAGGCGCTTCAAACCGGGAATAAATTTGTCGTCATACGCAGCAAACTCTCCCGTAAACCCAATACCGTTTTCCTGAACATGTGTACAGCCAGTAATGACCAGACCGATGTCCTGAACGCGTCGACGATAATATGCTTCTTCCTCATGAGATACCGTGCCGTCATCATTACCAGCCCAGGTCGTCATCGGGGCCATCACAATACGGTTGCGCAGCGTCACACCTTTACCAAGTGGAAATCTTTCAAGTAGTGGAGTTTGTTTCATGGATAGTCATACCTATGCGAGATTTTTCTTGAAGAAAGGAGCCAGTTTACTCGCTGCAACCGTTGCACCTTGACCATCATAGAGGTCCATATGTGTTGCACCCGGAATGATATGCAGCGCTTTTTTAACAGAAGCCGCAGTGTTGTGTAATTCCTGGCTGTGCCAGAGCGATCCTGCTTTACTACCGGCTACAATCAGAAGTGGTTGTGTTAAAAAGACATCCGCCCCTTCAAATCCGGTGAACGACGCCAGCGTACTGATACTTGTCATCAGCATTTGATTGGTAGAAGTCGGATATTTTCCGCGTTCAGTCAGATAGTAGTCCGCAGCTTCCTGAAGATCTTTTGGTGCACTGGTATCACCCAATTTGGGTACATAGTTGACATAAACCGGTGCGCCGCCCGCTGCTTCTGCTGTACGCTGTTTAGCAACAGCATCCAGAGTCGCAATGAGTTCAGATTCAGATGTTGTTCCCTCCCAGCCTTTACGGGTCGCCGCTCCGACATCCACGGCACTGACTGTTGCCAGCGCTTTGATTCGACGTTCCGTCATTGACGCTTTAACCGTGATACCACTACCTGCACAAACGCCTAATGCGCCAATGCGATTATTATCGACATAAGGGAGAGTCGTCAGGTAATCGACTGCGCTATAGAAATCGACAACGCGTTTCATGGGATCATCGATAAAGCGCGGTAATCCGCCACTGGCCCCCTGATGGGAGGCATCAAACGCCAGAGTGACAAATCCTTCTTTAGCCAGTTTTAGGGCATAAAGGCCAGCAGTCTGTTCCTTAACGCCACCACCTGGGTGGACAACGACAATAGCAGCGTATTGACGGTTTTCGCTGAAATCCGGAGGGACGTAGACGTTTCCGGACATCATTATTTCATTGTTGCGGAACAGGACGCTGCTGACTGTGACGCCATCTACGTGTGTCGTGGTGCCAGATGTACGAGGGGTAGGTGAGAGCAGGGCTGAAGCATGACCCGCCATCAGTAATCCTGCGGAGGCCACTGAACTCGTCAGGATAAAATTACGGCGACTTAACCCACCTGTTTTTTTACTCATTGCAAGACTCCTTCATATATATGATAGCGACCCTGGCCGCTGAAAGAACATGGATTGTTTCAGCGGCCATCTTAATCTCTTTAGTATTGAGAAATTAGATGCTTAATTTCGCATGGGCTTAGAAGGAGGTTTTATTAATAGGGTTATAAGTAACTGAGTTCGATATGGACTAGGAAAAACAGTGCTCAAAGGTTATGGGGCACGGAGTGCTTCGAGCACAAGTGCAAATGCCGGAGAATGTTGTAGACGGCTGGGGTAGTAAAGATGATAGGGAGGGCGCGGTGGACACCAGTCAGTAAGCTCCTGGACTAACATCCCGTTTTCAAGATAATTCTCCACGGTATCTAGCGGCAGATAAGCAAGTCCCAGCCCATCCAGGGCGGCCTGCCTCATCATATTTATTGTGCTGAAAGTCGCTCGTCCATCAATACGGACCTTCATTTCCGTCTCATCCTTGCGAAACTCCCAAGTATAGAATCCGCCATGAGTGGGCAGGCGTAATCTGATACAGCTATGATCGTTTAAATCACGAGGCGTTACCGGATGGTTTTTTCGCTTGAAATAAGAGGGCGCTGCGACCACTGCAAAACGGAAATCCCTGGCAAGAGGCAGGGAAACCATATCCATATCGACCTGTTCGCCCAACCGAACGCCAGCATCATAACGTTCAGCGACAATATCTTTAAGTCCGTACTCGCTGATAATTTCAATGTTGATATCGGGATACTCAAGCATCACCGGGGCGAGTTTAGGCCAGAGAATTGTATCGGCTGCATGTTCAACGGCAGTAATACGCACAGTACCGGCTGGTTTTTCTCGCAATCCGCTCAGCGCAGCTATCTCACTTTCAATTTCGTCAAAATGGGGTCCTATACGGGAAAGTAGCCGCTCGCCAGCTTCAGTCACAGAAACGCTACGCGTGGTACGGGTAAGAAGACGAAGACCAAGGTCTGCTTCAAGAGTCCTTACCGTGTAGCTCAGTGCCGACTGCGAGACACCTAACTGAGCGGTCGCTTTTGTGAAACTTTTTTCACGGGCAACTGCGATAAAAGCTTGATAATCGTTAACATTTTTACGACGCATTTATTAAACCAGTTTCTAAGTTGGGAGTCATTAGAGGCATTAACAAAATAATCCGGATAGAGGCAATTTGTCCATTATTAACGCCTGGCAAATAATGTTGAGTTATGTTTGTTTCTTCCCAAATATTTCTTCAGAGCGCGATTGAAGTTTCACCAGTGCATTGAACATATCGTCCTGATCCAGGGAACGCTGAGATTTCTTCGTCGTGGGGGCTTTACGCCTGCGTGAAGGACCGTCTCCGGATGGCACAGACTGTGACCGGTTATTATCCCGTTCTGCCTGCACCAGTTGCGCCATTTCCAGCGCCCGACCCAGACGTTTGTTGTCTACAATCGCCCCCTGGTCGATTTCAGAAAGCTTGTCATAGGTGGAGTAGGGAAGTGATACGCCATTTAGCCGGAGCTCTTTATGTCCGTCAGGGTAATGCCAGACATCGATGTATTTGCCAATCGCCCGACGACTCAGTTCGCTGTCTTCAATTAAATAAAGAACTTTGTCGTACTGTACTGTGAGTGATTTCGACACCTTGCGAGCCTCACGCCAGTTAAACACCATATCAAGGTCATCATCGACATCCAGTTCCCGATGAACATCAAACTCCTGACGAGGCGCTTTTGCAAAACGACGGTTGTAATCGTTCATGAACTCTTCGGCAAATGCGTTCGCAGCCTCCCTGGTGCTGATGCCCTGGAGCCTGAGTTCCTTAACCAGTCGGTCCTGAAGCGTCAGGTGTGCTCGTTCAACACGACCTTTGGCTGCACTGGTTTCTGCACAGATGGTCTGAATGTTCAGTTCATGCATCGCACGGCCAAACTGAGTTTCGCCGTCACCGCCAGTCGCATTTTTATTGTTTATCCTGAATACACTGGCTTTGTCGCTATACAGCGCCAGCGGTTTGCCGTGTTTTTCAATATAGCCCCGGGTCGCTTCAAAATAGGTAAACGTAGACTCCGATTTTACGAACATGTTCAATGCGTATGTTGCCAGTCCCGGAGGCAACTGATTGTTGCTCGATTTACCACGACGGCGGCTGGTCATGCCAAGCGGACCATCTTCACGATAACGCGCAAGCAGGCGGCGGCATTGACGGTCGGAGATACCAAGCCGCCGAGCTGCCATCTGTGTTGTCAGACGCCGGTCGATGACGTCCTGAATGATCTTGAGTCTGTTAACTTCATCCAAAGTGAAAAACTCCGCTGCGAGAGCCGTCATGGTAATCCTTACTTGATTATATACGCCGGACATCTTAACTTAGCCCAGAGCGGACATTACAACTTTGCTACTACATGGCGAGTGCGCATAATGCATATTATGTTAAATTGAATATCAACCTGGCGATACCCATTCAGGCTCAGCCCTGACCTGCCTTTCCCCAGCCAGATCGTCGTTATTATGCTGTAGTGCTCTTATGAAACCTGACCTGCCTAAACGGCCAGGCGATGAACATCAGATATTCCGGCGCCGTGCCGGCTTCTGTCAGTCATCAGCACCAGCGCCTACCTTCCGGATTCAACGTCTGGCGTTTGCGGTGGTTCAACTCTCCTCACTCAACGCCTTACTCATCCGGTAGTTCACAAAGGTTTCTCCTCTCACTTCCACCTGCTGCTGTTCCAGCACCTGATAACCGCGGCCAAGATAAAACGGCTGCGCGGTAATGCTGCCGTGCGTGGTGACCTGTTTAATACCTTGCTGCCTCAGGTCGCTTTCGAGGCGATCGGCCAGCCGCGTTGCCACACCACGGCGCGGAAAATCCGGATGGGTAAACAGCAAATCGAGATACCCGTCTGGCTCAGTACGGCTGAATCCGGCAATTCTCTCACCGATAATCGCCAACAGGATCTGCCCGCTGCTCATCATTCGCTGCCAGCGTTCGCGGTCGCAGGTCGACCAGGCCGCAATCTGGCCAGGAGTGTAATCACCGGCGGCCAGCTGCCTGACCGATGCCTGGTAAAGAGTGATAATCTGCTCCAGGTCCTCTGGCTGGTAAGGCCTGAGTACGATTTTATTGCAATTCATCTGTAACCTCATGATTATATACAATACATTCCTGCCGATCGCGCTACGTGAAATCTGCAAAAACATCAGGGTAATGATACTGCAGATTTCACACAGCGCAGGCAAAATCCGGCCGCAGAAATTGTCTTAATCCGCTCGCCGGCCTCTACGATAACGCATTCAGCACTATCCCGATCGGGATTAATCACGTTCTTACCCCCACAACCTCATCATGGATCCCTGCCCGACCGCGTAATCCTCAGTCGGTGAGTCAATTAACTCTTATAATCGACTCGTTTTATGAGTAGAATAAGATTTTAATCGACTCATAAAGTGAGGCGAATACCCCTTCTAATTGACTCAGGAGCGCAGCATGTGGATTTGGCAGCAGGAAAACTGGCCGGCGTTTGGCTGGGATCGCCAGCAGCTCGATCCGCTGCTGCGTGACGTACGGTTTCTGCAGGGAAAACTCTACGGCAGCAGCCTGCTGCTGGATACCACAACCAGTACGCTGGATAACGTGCTGGCCAATATCCTTTATTCCAGTGATATCGAGGGCGAAAAGCTTAACGCCCGTTCGGTACGTTCATCGCTGGCGCTGCACCTGGGCGTGGATAACGAGCTGGCCTGGCCGGTGGACCAGAAAACTGAAGGTCTGGTCGCCTCGGCGCTGGACGCCATCGAAAACCTTGACCAGCCGCTGACTCGTGAACGCCTGCTGCACTGGCACGCCCTGCTCTTTCCGGATGGCGCGGCACTGTTTCATCCGATCGCCGGCGGGCAGTTTCGCAGCGGCCCGGTGCAGGTCGTTTCCGGCCGGCTGGATAAACCGCTGGTTCACTTTGAAGGCCCGGCGAGTGAAGCGGTTGACGGTGAGGTCGACGCTTTCCTCCGCTGGTTTAACACCAGCGGCGACGATCGGCAGATCGATCCGCTGCTGCGCGCCGGCATCGCCCACCTGTGGTTCTTAACCCTGCATCCGTTTGAAGACGGCAACGGCCGCATCGGGCGCCTGATAATGGACCTTGCGCTGGCGCAGGCCGAACGTAATACGGTACGACTCTACGCCATGTCGCGGACCATCAATACCCACCGACGTGACTATTATCAGGTGCTGGAACAGACGCAGCGTGGCGAACTGGAGATCACCGGCTGGCTCAGCTGGTTTATCGATATGCTGAAAGCCTCGATCGAAGAGACGCTGACGGTGATTGAGCAAACGGTGTTTAAAACCCGCTACTGGCAGCGCTTCGGGCGGTCGGCGTTAGGCGGTGAACAGGTTAAGGTACTGAACCGCCTGCTCGACGGAGACTTTAGCGACGGGATTAACAACAGCCAGTATAAAGCGGTGGCCAGAGTCAGCCGCGCCACCGCCACCCGTCATCTGGCCCAGCTGGTTGAGCTGGGCTACCTGGTCGTTAACCCCGGTGGCGGCCGCAGCACCCGTTACAGCCTTCCAGCGCTAAAACAGTAAAGCATGCAGCACCGAACGTAGCGCAATACCGATCAGCGCGCCGGGCAGCGCAAAGCGGAACAGACGCACAAAGCGGCTGGCGATGCCGAGGTAAATACCAATACCGGGCAGATCAAGCGTCTGCACCATAAAGCCGGCCGAGGCGTTGATCTGCTGCGGGGTTAACAGGCCGCGCTGCAGCAGGTCGGATGCCACGCCAAAATACGCGGTGCCGCCGGCCAGGCACTTGGTCAGCGCCGGTAACACGTAGACGTCGGAAATACTTACCGCGGCCAGCAGCGGCGAAATCAGACGGGTAAGCAGATCGATAGCGCCCGCCTCTTTCAGAATGCCGACGATGGTCAGCGACAGGATCAGCATCGGCACCGAACCGAGCGACAGACGAATGGCGTCCGAGCCTGCACCGTTAATAATGGCGATCGCCCCGCTGGATGACTTGTCCTCAACCGGCATGGTCTCCGGCAGCAACGATTTAACCGATAAGCGCCGGCCAGACAGATACCAGGTCACCGCCGACGCGGCCAGCCCGCCGGCCACTGAGATCCCAATCGCCGCGCCCCACTGCAGCCCGAACGGGATCAGCGGATAGAACACGTTACCCTGCCCCATGGCAAACAGCATCGCCAGGGTAGCGGCCAGATGGCGATCGGAGGTACCGCGTTTTTCCATAATCGCCAGCGCCGCCAGCGGTGCGGCAAAGCTGACGAAGTTAAGCTGGATCAGCGCGAAAATGCCCAGTCCGGTAATGCCAAAAGGTTTTAACAGCGGGCTGAGCAGCGCCACGATGCGATCGAGTATCCCGCGTGCTTCCAGATACTTCATAATAATCAGCATCACTACCATAACCGGGATCAGCGTGTAGAGCGCCACGTCAACCGAAGCCTTGCCCGCCGCCATGATGATCCCAATGATATCCATTCCCTGCTCCGTAAGGTTGAGTAAAGTTTGGCTTAGCTTATCGCATTTTTTGCCTCTGCCAATGCTTAAGGCTGGTTGGCAGAGAAATAATTTGCTGAGTAATCATTTGCATAAAGCAGTATTAACGGCAGAATGTAAGCAAGAGTGTGGAATCGTTTCTGACTAATCACCACGCTGGCGCTTAACAACGTTGGTGAACATGGGTGAACGAGAAAAGACGTTTAAGGAGAGCAACAATGCAGGGTAATGAGATCCATCAGGCGGCGATCGCCACGGCAGAGCTGTTGGCCGCCTCGGCGTGCAGCTATCCGTTCGGGCCGGAACATCAGGTGTTTAAAGTCGCCGATAAAATTTTTCTGTTGCTGACCGAACGTCACGGCGAGAAGATCGTTACCCTGAAGTGTCGCGAGCAGGACGGTGAGCTGCACCGGGCTATTTATGACAGCATCAGACCGGGCTATCATATGAATAAGCGCCACTGGATTACGGTGTGGCCGGGGGAAAAGATTAGCGCAGCGTTAATTAGCCAGCTGGTTGAAGAGTCGTATCGTTTAGTATTAGAGGGTGTACCGAAATACCGGCGGCCGAAATTTTAAGCGGAATTTGTGGCGGCAGTTACCGGAGATAACCACCGCCAGGCAAGCGAGACTCAGCGGCTCACTTCGTGTCCGACCAGGCCACCGATGGCCGCGCCGCCCAGAGTACCCCAGGTGCTGCCGCCGGTAAGAACCGCGCCACCCACGGCACCGACACCCGCGCCAATGGCGGTGTTACGTCCGCGGTGGGACATACCGCACGCGGTGATCGAGAAGGTGACCAACAGGACGACGGCAATAGTACAGCTGCGTTTTAAGAGCATCAAAGACCTCATTACCATTAATGATAATGGAATGTAGTAGAGTTAAGTGTGTTATTTGTACTGACCCGATCCGTTTTAGCCTGCTATTCCCTTTGCAGTCAATTTACTCTCTGCTAGTTTATTACGATAGGTAAAAATTCTTATTTTTTAATGAGTAAAAAAGCATCTTCCAGGATGATTTTAATAACTAAATGAACGGGAAACTGAATGTCCTCACTACGCCTGCTGTTGTCGCTGTCGCACGATCCCTGGTTTAACCTTGCCGTTGAAGAGTGCATCTTCCGCCAGATGCCGCCGACTCAGCGGGTGCTGTTTCTGTGGCAGAACGCCGAAACGGTGGTGATCGGCCGCGCGCAGAACGCGTGGAAAGAGTGCAATACACGGCGAATGGCGGAAGATAATGTGCGTCTGGCGCGGCGCAGCAGCGGCGGCGGCGCGGTGTTTCACGATCTCGGCAACTGCTGCTTTACCTTTATGGCCGGCAAACCCGGATACGATAAAAGCGTTTCTACCGGCATTATCCTGCAGGCGCTCGCTTCGCTGGGCGTGCAGGCGGAGGCGTCCGGCCGTAATGACCTGGTGGTCAACACCGCAGACGGCGTGCGGAAAGTTTCCGGGTCGGCCTATAAAGAGGCGGCGGATCGCGGTTTCCACCACGGCACGCTGCTGATCGATGCCGATCTGTCGCGGCTGGCCAACTACCTCAACCCGGACCAGAAAAAGCTGCAGGCCAAGGGTATTACCTCGGTGCGGGCCAGGGTGGCCAATCTGCGGGAGCTGGTGCCGGGGATCGACTTTGCTCAAATCTGTGAGGCGACACAGGAAGCCTTTTTCAGCCACTTTAACGAACGCTGCGAGCCGGAACTGATTTCGCCGGATGCCCTGCCCGACCTGCCCGGTTTCGAAGCGCTGTTTGCCCGTCAGAGCAGCTGGGAGTGGAACTTTGGTCAGGCGCCGGAGTTCAGCCATCAGCTGGACGAGCGCTTTAGCTGGGGCGGCGTGGAGATCCATTTCGACGTTGAGCGTGGAACGATCGCGCGCTGCCAGATTTTTACCGACAGCCTGAATCCCGCCCCTCTGGAGCAGCTGGCGCTGGCGTTACCGGGCGTAACCTATCGGCCGGCGGACGTAGCCGCCTGCCTGGCGTCGGTACAGGCCGACTATCCGCAGCAGCAGGCTGAACTGGCACAGCTGCGCGAATGGCTGCTGATTAGCATTAGTTAGCAGCGGCCCTGCCGCTTTCAGGGGGCCGGGCATCCGTTACCGGCCGGTCCGGATTGCGCTGGCCGACGCGCAGCTGCCCTGCGGGTCGGCGATAGGATATGACCCCAGCTGTCAGCCGTTCTGCCTGACCACGATCGCCGCCAGCTGCTGATGGAACAGCCGGGTGGCCATCGACAGATTGCGCTGGCGCGGCAGACACAGGTCAACCTTTACCCGCCCCATAACCGGGTCGGCCAGCGATACCGCAATCAGCTGGTCGTGGTCGGTACTATCGTTAACGTTCAGCTGCGGCTGGATAATCAGCGCCAGGCCGAGCACCGCCAGCCGCTTCTGCACGTCCAGCGAGCTGGCAACGTAGCGGATATCAAAGGTCAGCCCTTCGCGGCGGGCGGCCGACTCCATCAGCTGGCGTACGGCAAAGTTCTCTGACGGAATGCACAGCGGATACTGCGCCACCTCCTTCAGCGTCAGGCTACTTTTCACCGCCAGCGAATGCTGATGCGACATCACCACCTTGTGCTGCAGTTCACAGCTGTGGGTGATCTGCAGGTCGGCGCTGACCGGCAGATAAAAGGTCAGCGCCACGTCAGCCCGCCCCGCCAGCAGTTCGGCAGCGATATGGGGTGCGCTGCCGGTTTCAATCTCAAACGTCACCCTGGGATGCAACGCGCTGAATCCGGCAATCGCCGGCGCGATAAACGAAGACATCAGGCTTTCGGCGGCGCACAGCCGCACGCTGCCGGAGACAATGCTGTTCGAGGCGGCAATCTTATCCTTAACGCTGTCCAGCTCGGTCAGCGTGGCGTGGATCGCCTGCGCCAGAAACTCCCCTTCGCGCGTCAGCTTAATGCCGCGCGGGCTGCGTTCAACCAGAGCGGCACCGTAGTAGTGTTCGAGGATCTCAATCTGGCGGCTCACCGCCGTGGCGGTGACAAACAGTTTCTCCGCCGCCTCGCGCAGCGACGCGGATCTGGCGACCTGACTGAAATATCGCAGTGCCCTGAGCTGCATAATTGCTCCTGCCATGCAAAGTTATAAGATGAAAATTATCATCACCGTTTTTTATTGATGATGCAAATACCCTCAGCGACAGGAATGAATATATCGCTGCCCGCTTATGGCGCATCGCGATCGCTATTTGTGCAGCGTTGAATTTAAGCGTCCGATCACATTTTTCGTTCTGAAAGAAACAGGTTAGCAATCATCATATTAACCGGAAAACCCCTTTCAGCGGATCGATAAGCAAACCATGACAGAGCGCACATTTTTAGTGCGTTATGATCATTTTTGTTTTTGAAAACAGATCGGTGTGACGGCATGGCTGGACTCTAATCCAGCAATTTCAATGCATTACTGTGGTTCATCTTCACGGGCATTTTTATCGCCACCTCCTGAGTGCTCACATTTTGTTGACACTACTCCAGCGCAATTGTGCTGGTCGGGGCACGCGGCCTTTGTTATATCTGACCTTCGCAGCCTGCTGCGGCAATTAATTCAGGCAGTCATCATCATCACGACGGGCATTAACCCTGACCAGCAATAATAACATTCTGCTCAATTCAACAGGAGCTTCTGCTATGTCGCATGAAACAACCGCGCCCCGGCGCGCAAGCCGTAA
This sequence comes from Erwinia sp. B116, assembly GCF_002865965.1. Taxonomy (NCBI): domain Bacteria; kingdom Pseudomonadati; phylum Pseudomonadota; class Gammaproteobacteria; order Enterobacterales; family Erwiniaceae; genus Erwinia; species Erwinia sp. B116. The sequence continues at coordinate 146,124 of NZ_JRZZ01000007.1, read as the reverse complement.
AGAAGTGGTTGCCGTGGTGTTGGGGGCAGCGGTCGAGTTTTTTGATTTCAGCGCCTACGCCACCTTCGCTATTATGATCGGCAACGTCTTCTTCCCGTCGGAAACGCCGTTTATGAGCCTGCTGCTCTCCGTTTCCGTGTTCGGCATCGGCTTTATTGTGCGGCCGCTGGGGGCGATCTTTATCGGCAGCTACGCCGACCGCGCCGGGCGCAAACCGGCGATGCTGCTGACCATGGCGCTGATGACCATCGGCACCGGCGGGCTGGTGTTCCTGCCCGGCTATGAAACCATCGGTATCGCCGCGCCGATCCTGCTGGTGCTGATCCGCATGATGCAGGGGCTGGCCTGGGGCGGCGAAGCCGGACCGGCCACCACCTTTATTATGGAAGCGGCACCGGAAGGCAAACGGGCATTCTACGCCAGCTGGCAGATTGTCGCCCAGGGAGTTGCCGGCATCAGCGCCGGGCTGATCGGCTACTCGCTGACCGTCTGGCTGACGCCGGAGCAGCTCGCCAGCTGGGGCTGGCGCCTGCCCTTCGCCTTTGGCCTGCTGATCCTGCCGATTGCCATCTACCTGCGCCGCCACCTGCATGAAAGTTTTACCCCGGCAGAACAGAGCAGCAAAACCACCACCCGCGGGCTGCTGTCACAGGTGATGAAAAATCACCGCAGCCTGGTATTGCTGGGGATCTTTATGCTCTCCGGCAGCACCATCACCCAGTACTTCCTGAACTATATGACCACCTATGCGCTGAGCGAGCTGCACTTTGACTCCGGTACGGCAATGATCTCCACCATGATGATCGGCGGCTGCGTGGTGGTTTTCTCGCTGGTCGGCGGCTGGATGGCGGATCGCTTTGGCCGCAAAGTGACCATTATCGCGCCGCGCCTGCTGCTGTTGATACTGCTGCTGCCGGCGCTGGACCTGATTAACAGCACGCGCAGTGAACCGGTGTTCTTTGCGGTGATCGCCGTGCTGGCGGCACTGCAGTGCATCAGCGGCTCCGGCGTTCTGGTCGTGCTGTGCGAGAACTTCCCGAAAGCGATCCGCTCCACCGGTTTTTCCATCGCCTATGCCTTCGGCATCACCCTGTTCGGTGGTACCGCGCAGATCGTCTTCTCCTGGCTGATCAAAAGCACCGGCGACCCGGTGTCGCCCGGCTGGTATCTGATTGCCGCCAATATTCTGTGCCTGATCTCGGTGGCGCTGATTAAGACCCGCACCTCGTCGCGGCCGCCGGTCATCACGCATCGCCCTCTGTTAAACCCTGAGGATCTCTGACTATGAGCACTGTAATGAGCTGGGAGGCATGGGCCTCCGCGGATGCCGTCGCGCTGGCGGCAAAGGTTAAATCGGGTGAGGTAACGGCGGCGGAACTCGCCCATCAGGCCGCCGACGCCGTTGCCCGCGTCAATCCGACGACTGGCGCGGTGGTTGAACTGTTTGACGACGCCATCCACGCGCCGGCCACCGACGGTACGCGGCTGGATGGCCCGTTTGCTGGCGTACCCTTCCTGATGAAAGACCTCGGCCCGGGCGTTAAAGGCCGCCTGCAGGAGCAGGGATCGAAATTTCTGCGCGGCAATCGCCCGGCGGCGGATGCATTCCTGACGCAGCAGATCCGCCACGCCGGGCTGAACATTATCGGCCGCAGCGCCACGCCGGAGTTTGGCGTCTGCGGCTCGGCGGAAAACCCTGACATCTACGTCACCCGCAATCCGTGGAATCCGGAATACACCACCTTTGGTTCTTCGGCCGGGGCTTCGGCCTCGGTGGCCGCCGGGGTGCTGCCGCTGGCGCACGCCACCGACGGCGGCGGTTCGATCCGTATTCCCGCCGGATCGCACGGGCTGATCGGCCTGAAAAGCTCGCGCGGCGTGTTCTCCATCGCCCCGGCGCTCTCCGATATCAGCGGCTACGTCTCCACCCAGGGCTGCGTCAGCCGCTCGGTGCGGGACAGCGCCCTGTTTGTCGACAGCTGCCGCGGCGGTGCGCCGGGGGAGTTTATGCCCTACTGGCAGAGCGCGGAGCCGTGCAGCGAGCTGATCAAACGCGACCCGCCGCCGCTGCGCATCGCTATCTCCCATGAGTGGGGGGATTACCGCGCCGACCCGCACTTTGTTCGCGAACTGGAGCGCGCCGCCGGGCTGCTGGCCGAGCTGGGGCATCAGGTAGAGTGGCAGGTGCCGGATATCGACTTTGAGGCGGCGTTTGCCGCGCAGACCAGCTGCTATATCGGCAACTTTGCGCAGTTTATCGCCCGCCTGCTGGAGAAAAAGGGGCTGGACGCGCCGCCGGAAGATCTTGTCGAACCAATCAATATTAAGATCTGGCAGAAAGGCATTGATATGAGCTACGGCGAACGCTGGAAAATGCAGGACGTGTTTAACACTACCGCACGGCGGCTGGGTAACTTTTATCAGCAGTGGGATATTATCCTCACCCCGACCTTTGCCAAACCGACGCCGCTGCTCGGTGATAAACGCTATCTGACCACCAGCGACAACCCGGACGTGCTGGACTGGTTCTACGGCCTGTGGGATATCTTCGCCTATACGCCGCTGGCCAGCGTCACCGGTACCCCCGGAATCTCCCTGCCGCTCGGCCACCAGCAGTCCGGCATTCCGCTGGGCATTCACGCGCAGACCCGCCAGGGCAACGACGCGCAGCTGCTGCAGCTGGCCGCCCAGCTGGAACGTGCGCTGGGCGGACGATTTGGTATTGGCCACCAGCCAATGGTGCACGTGACAGGGTAAAAACAGAAAGCCGCGATAAATCATCAGATTATCGCGGCTTAAACGGATTCAAAACAGTTACTTCCTGTACCCCAGTTCCCGAATCTCCTGCGCTGCCTTGGCATCAATACTCAGCTCCGCCGTGGGCCGTAGCAGCAGGCGCGGCAGGCCGATTGGGTCGCCGGACTCCAGGCAGTAGCCGTATTCGCCGTTACGCAGACGCAGCAACGCCGCATCTATTTTCGGCAGCAGACGACTTTGGCGATCGATCTGCCGGAACAGCAGCCGCAGTTCCTCCTCTCTTAACGCTTTATCCGCTTCGTCACCGTGATTATCGCCGCCCTGCAGCCCCTGCTTCAGCTCGGCAATATGCAGCAGCAGGGCCTGTTTCTCCTGCTCCAGCCGCTGACGGAAAAATGCCTGCTGTTGCGTATTCATATAGTGCTCTGGTTTCATCGCCAGGATTTTCTGTTCTTCGGTCTGTTTCTTTGCTGGCATCTTTGCCCTCTGCTGCTTATGAACGGTCATCACGCCGTCTTAGTAGATAGTTGATGCGGTAGTAGTCATGATTCTTTACGTGCTCTGCACACTCTCCGGTCAAAGCCGTAGCCGCGTGATTCGCTCACGCAAAGGGTTTTGACTGTTCAGCGGCTATGTATGACCAATACGTCGATGGACGCGGGGCCTTTCCCTGAAGCTGAGTGGTGGCGGTCAAACCTGCAGCCGCGCCACGCTCGTCGGCCAGGGATCGCTAAACTCCCCGCCCGCCTGCCACCAGGCGATCTCCCGTTCGGTCAGAAAACAGCGTTTAAGCGCCGCGACAAACGGATCGAGCTGGTCGCGCAGGCCAATCACCGTCAGGCTGCAGCGCCGGTCGCCAAAGCGCCCCGGCATCGCGTCCAGCTGCTGTTGCAGCATCGCCCGCTCCCCGGCATTGAGTCGGTTATCCTCGTGGCGCAACACCCCCGCCTTCCAGTAGCTGATAAACTCCAGCCCGATGCTGCCCGCCGTCTGGTTCCACAGCAACGCCAGATCGTCGCGCCCCGGCAGCCAGAAGAAGCCTTTACTGCGATGGATACCCATGCCGGTAAACTGCTGCCAGGTATCCCACAGCCGCTGCGGGTGGAACGGTCTGTCATCCTCAATCACCCGTGACTCAATATCATAGGGCGCGCGCTGCGGCGTCATGCGGTCCACCTGCGGCGCCAGCTCCTCAATCAGCCGTCCCACGCGATGAAAGTCATAGTCCGGCGCGTTGAGCACCCTCTCTATCGGCAGATTCCCCCACGGCAGGGCCATCACCGCCACGCCCGGATTAATCGGATGTACCGCCTGGGCGATACTGACCACCTGCTCTGCCGTCAGCCGGTCGGTTTTCGTCAGCAACAGCTGGCTGCAGAACAGCAGCTGCTCGGCCAGCAGGTTCTCCACGCCGCGTTGCCCGGCAGCCAGATGACGCTGCCAGCGTGGCAGCAGGTCCGCGCCGCCGTGATAGTCGCCGTTAAGCATCACCGCATCCATCAGCGTCAGAAATCCCGTTAACCGGACTAAGGGATGGTCGCGCAGCGCTCTCACCAGCGGCAGCGGATGGCTGCTCCCCGAGGTTTCCAGCAGGATATGTGCGGGGCGATTGCCGGAAACCAGCCGTTGCAGCGCCAGCTCAAGCTTCTGAACACCGGTAACGCTGCTGATACTGTCGGCTGAGAGCGTAATAAAGCGGTTTTCGTGGCCGGCGATACCGGTACTGGCAATCAGCACGCCGTCCACGTCCAGTTCGCTCATGTCGTTAACGATCACGCTAACCGGCAGCGACCGTTGCCCGGCCTGCTGCAGCAGGCTTTTCAGCAGGGTGGTTTTACCGGCGCCAAGAAAGCCGTTAAGGATGGTCAGGGGAAGTCGCGGTTGCATGCTGAGATCTCACTGTCACGGCGCTTGACTCGGGATACGCCTGAATGCAGAATAATTGTTATGTTATAACATATCTAAATTCAGGTGTTAACCCCGTGAAATCCAGAAAACTGCTGTTGCCGATGCTCTCCGCCCTCTCCCTTGCCGTCTCTCTTTCCGTCTCTGCCGCGTATCCGCTAACCGTGCATAACTGCGATCGCGATGAAACCTTTCAGGCCGCCCCACAGCGGGTGGTAACCATCGGTCAGCATGAAACCGAACTGCTACTGGCGCTGGGTCTGGAGAAGAAAATTGCCGGGACTTCGGTGTGGTTTGGTCCGCTGCCGGATGGGGTACGGGCAGCCGGAAAGGATCTTAAGCGACTGGCCGATAATGCCCCCGGCTTTGAGGCGGTAGTGGCACAGAAGCCGGATCTGGTATTAGCGCAGTACAGCTGGCATCTCGGCCCCCAGGGGGAAGTCGCCAGCCGCGAACGCTTTGAGCAGCTGGGGATCAACACCTGGCTCTCCCCCGCTGACTGCATCGGCAAAGCGGTGACGGCGGAATCAAACGGTGACGGTGCCCGCAGCGCGCCATTCTCGCTGGATGCGATCTACCAGGAAATCAGCCAGCTGGCGCAGATTTTTGACGTTGAGCCGCGTGGGCTGGCGCTGACCGAACAGCTGGCCGGGCGCATTACCCGCGTACAGCAGCAGCTGAAGGCGTCGCAGGTGCGGCCGCTGAAGGTGCTTTACTGGTTCTCCAGCACCCGGCTGAACGGCGATCCCTGGGTGGCCGGGCGCGATGGCGCGCCGGGCTGGATCAGCCGCACGCTGGGCCTGCAAAACGTGATTGCGTCAAATCAGGAGTGGCCGGCGGTCAGCTGGGAACAGATCGCCCGCCTGCAGCCGGACGTCATTGTGCTGGCCAGTATGGATCGCCGCCTCTACCCGGCAGACGATATCACGCAGAAAATGGCGTTTCTGCACAGCGATCCGGTGACCAGAGAGCTACCGGCGGTAAAAAATAACCAGTTGATCGTGGTACCGGCGATGTCGCTCAATCCGTCGCTGCGTAACGTCGACGCCGTTGAGCTGATCGGTCAGCAGATTGCCCGTTCTGCGGCGCAGCCATGAACCCGCTGCTGAAAACGTCCCTGCTGCTGACTGCGGGAACGCTGAGCACGGGTGCTCTCACCCTGCTGGCCGCCGCCAGCGGCGAGCTGCCGGTCTCCTTCAGCCATACCCTGCAGGCGGTGAGTAACGGGCTGGGTGTGAGCCAGTATCCGCTGCCGGCTATCGAACAGGGCGTGGTCTGGCAGTACCGGATGAGTCGGGCGGTGATGGCGGCGTTTAGCGGTGGCGGGCTGGCGATCTGTGGCGTGGTATTGCAGGCTCTGCTGCGTAACCCACTGGCCGAACCTTATCTGCTGGGTATATCCGCCGGTGCCTCCACCGGCGCGGTGCTGGTGATGCTACTGGGTTTCGGCGGCAGCCTGCTGTCGGTGAGCGGCGGCGCGTTTCTCGGCGCGCTGGCGGCGTTTGCGGTGATTATGCTGCTGGCGCGCGGGCTGCGCGACGGCCCGGCGCGCATTATCCTCAGCGGTATTGCGGCAACGCAGCTGTTTAACGCCCTTACCGCCTGCGTGGTCAGCACCTCGGCCAACGCCGAGCAGTCGCGCGGCGTGATGTTCTGGCTGCTGGGCAGCCTGAGCGGCGTGCGCTGGCCGGACGTGCTACTGAGCATGGCAGTTACCGGTCCGGCGCTGCTGCTGTTTCTGTCGTTTGCCCGCACGCTGGACACGTTCAGCTTTGGTGAGGAGGTGGCCAGCACGCTGGGTACCGCCGTCACACCGGTACGTATTCTGCTGTTACTGACCGCCGCGCTGCTGACCGCGGTGCTGGTGAGCATTATCGGCGCGGTAGGATTTATCGGGCTGGTGATCCCGCATCTGACCCGCTTCTTTATCGGACCGCCGCATCTGCGGCTGCTGCCGGCTGCCTTCCTCGCCGGGGCACACTTTATGATTATCGCCGACCTGCTGTCGCGCAGCCTGATTGCCCATCAGGTACTGCCGATCGGCGTGGTTACCGCGCTGGTCGGTGCACCGGTGTTTGCCGCGATCCTCTGGCGGCAACGGGGGGCAGCCTGATGCAGCTTAGCGCACGGCAGCTGACCCTGACCCGCCAGGCGCAGACGATTTTACAACGGATTGATTTTGACGCCGCCAGCGGGCAGACCGTTGGCCTGCTGGGGCCGAACGGCAGCGGGAAATCGACGCTGCTCAAGTGCCTTGCGGGGCTGCATCCCGCTCCGCAGCGCACGGTGCTGCTTGACCGGCAGCCCTTACGCCTGCTCTCGGCCCGCCAGCGAGCGCAGCGGCTGGCGCTGGTCAGCCAGCACGCCGAGGCAGAAGATGCGCTGAGCGTGGAGGAGATCGTGCGTCTTGGCCGCAGCCCGCACCGGGGAGCCTTTAGCCCGTGGCAGAGAGAGGACGCACAGGCGGTCGCCGCCGCGCTGGAGATGACCCACCTGCAGCCGCTGCGCCAGCGCCGCTGGCAGCAGCTCTCCGGCGGCGAAAAACAGCGCTGTCAGATTGCCCGTGCGCTGGCGCAGCAGCCGCATGTGCTGCTGCTGGATGAGCCGACCAACCATCTGGATATTCAGCACCAGCTGGCGCTGATGCAGCTGATCGCCAGCCTGCCGGTTACCGTGGTGGTGGCGCTGCACGATCTCAACCTCGCCGCGCGCTACTGCCAGCATCTGGTGGTGCTGAAGCAGGGTGAGGTCGCCGCCGCCGGCACGCCGCAGCAGGTACTGACGCCGCAGCGTATCGCCGCCATCTGGCAGGTGGATGCCAGCGTCGAGCAGCGCCATCCGGGGGTGATGCGCATCGATTTCCACTGCCCGCTCTGTGCAGCTGGTGTTACGGCGGGATAACCAGCCAACAATTCAGCGCTGATTTGCCGCTATTTAACTTAACCCTGAAGCCGCACTAATCCGGCCAGTTTTATTATTTAGCTGGCCGCCGCTGCGGTTGTTGCTTATACTTTTTTCACCGATTCACTCAGATAAATATATTAAGGAGGATGGCTATGCTCACACGTGAATGGTTTCTTTATTCACCTGTCATCAGCGATCGTCGCTGCTCAGACCTCTCTGCTATCGTGCTGCGATAACGGGTCTGAGCGAAGCCCACTAATCTGAGTTCTTCCCTCCGGCTTACCGGTTATCGTCAGCGACTATGACGAGGGCATTGTTACGCCCAAAAAACTGGACCAGTCATTATGAGTACACTTCTTTCTGCCCAGGCGCTGAGCCTCGATCTGGCCGGCGGCCCGCTGCTGTCTGACCTGAACTTCACCCTCAATACCGGCGACCGTATCGGCCTGATCGGCGATAACGGCTGCGGTAAAAGTACCCTGTTAAACCTGCTCAGCGGCAGGCTGGCCCCCGGCCGTGGCAGCCTCACCCGTGCCGCCCGCTGCGTGGTGGCGCAGGTGGAACAGTTTCTGCCGCCGGAACTGGCGCGACTGCCTCTGCCGGAGGTGCTGCTGCACGGCCTGCCCGGCAACGCCGAACCGCCGCAGCGCTGGCAGGCTGAGCTACTGCTGGAGCAGACCGGTTTCGCTCCCCCGCTCTGGCAGCAAACCGCCGCCGAACTGAGCGGCGGCCAGCAGACCCGCCTGCTGCTGGCCCGCGCGCTGATCCGCCAGCCGGACCTGCTGCTGCTGGATGAGCCGGGCAACCACCTCGACCTGCCGACGCTGCTGTGGCTGGAGCAGTTTTTACAGCAGTGGCGCGGCAGCCTGGTGATGGTCTCCCACGACCGCCAGCTGCTGGACGCCGTCACCAACGTGAGCTGGATCCTGCGTGACCGTCAGATAGTCAGCATTGCGCTGCCCTGCACGGCGGCACGCGCCGCGCTGGCGGAGCAGGATGATGCCGACCGCCACCGGCGTCAGGCGCAGCAAAACGAGATCGACCGGGTGGCCAAAAGCGCCCGCCGGCTGGCATTGTGGGGGCGCGACTATGACAACGAAGGGCTGGCGCGCAAGGCGAAACAGATGGAGAAGCAGGTGGCGCGCCTGCAGGAGCAGCAGACCGGGGTCAGCGCCGGTTCGCGCTGGCAGCTGCGTCTGGCCGGTGAGGCGCTGGCGGCGGACCGGCTGCTG
>NZ_JRZZ01000007.1:136942-137307 GCF_002865965.1 Erwinia sp. B116 | reverse complement strand
GCGCAACGGCAGCGGTAAATCCTCACTGCTGCAGCAGCTGTGGCAGGCGTATCAGCAGCGCCCGGCGGAGGTGCCGGGCATCACCTTCCACCCGCGCGTGCGCATCGGTTACTACGATCAGCACCAGCAAACGCTGCGCGACGGGCACAGCCTGAGCGAGGCGCTGGCCGGGTTCGCCCCGCTCAGCGAGGAGCAGCGACGCCGCGCGTTGATTAGCGCCGGCTTTAGCTGGCAGCGGCATCAGCAGTCGGTGAGCACGCTGAGCGGCGGTGAACGCGCGCGGCTGCTGTTGGTCGGGCTGTCGCTGGCCCGCTACTCGCTGTTACTGCTGGATGAACCGACCAACCACCTCGACCTGGCGGGTA